>JBIKMO010000064.1:0-19214 GCA_044359175.1 Burkholderiaceae bacterium
GCCGATGATGTCGGTGGGCCCGCCGGGCGGGAACGGCGCGATCAGCCGAAGCGGGCGGGACGGCCAGGACTGCGCGCGGGCCGGGCCCAGGGCCGCCGCGCCGAGCGCGGCCGCCGCGAGGACCAGATGGCGTCGTGTCGACGGCGCGGGGTTCGGACGGCCTGGCGGCCGGTCCCTGCGAGGTACGCTCATCGGTCTCCTCCTGCGCGTCGTGTCCCGTCGCGGCTCCGGGTCCGGACGGGGGCCGGTGCGGTCCTTCGACCGTCGACCCTCGGGGCTGCAGCCGGGGCGCGCACGCACCCGGTCCGATCGACGGTAGCAGGTCGCCTCCGTGTCCGCCAGTCTTCATGTCGACATGCGGCACGACCGGTCACGGTGCGCCGCGCGCGCCCGTGAGGCGGCATTGACGGGCGAGCGGCCGCTCGCGCAGCATCCTCCGATCGCCGCCCCGGGGTCACCGATGTCCGAGCCGCTGCCCGCGAACTTCCCCCGGACCCTCGCCGGGGTGCTGGAGCACCTCGCGAGGCTGCGTCCGCACCACCCGGCCGTGATGTGCGAGGGCCGGACCGTGACCTACGGCGAGCTGCGCGACACGGCGCGCGCGGTCGCACGCAGCCTGCTCGCGCTCGGGGTGCGTCCGGGCGAGCGCGTCGGTGCGCTGCTCGGCAACCACCCCGAATGGCTGGCGATGGCGCTGGGCACCGCCTACGTCGGTGCGGTGTTCGTGCCGCTGAACACCTGGTACAAGCGCGCCGAGCTCGAGTGGACGCTGCGCCACTGCGGCGTGTCGTGCCTGGTCGCCACCGAGCGGTTCCTGAAGCAGGACTTCGCGGCGATGCTCGCGCAGATGCTGCCCGGGCTCGAGCGCGGCGGCGCCGGCGCGCTGCGGATCGACGGCTTCCCGTCGCTGCGCACGGTGGCGATCGTCGGCCGCCCCGTGCCGGGGGCGCTCGACTGGGACGGCTTCCTCGCGCTGGGCGGCGGCCGGCCCGAGGCCGAGGTGGACGCGGCGCTCGCGCGGGTGGGCGCCGGCGACCTGGCGTACATCCTGTACACCTCGGGCAGCACCGCCGATCCGAAGGGCGTGACGCTGGCGCACGGCGGCGTGGTGGCCAACGGCTGGGACATGGCGGTGCGCCGGCGCGTCGACGGCGACGACCGGGTGTGGATCGGCTCGCCGCTGTTCTACGGGCTGGGCGCGACCAACGCCTGGCCGGTCGCGCTGAGCCGCGGCGCGACCGTGGTGCTGCAGGGCGCGTTCGACGCCGGCCGCGCGATCGAGACCTTCGAGCGCACCCGGGCGACCGTGTACTACGGCACCGGCAACATGACGCTCGCGATCCTCGACCACCCGTCGTATTCGAAGGCGAAGGTCGGCAGCCTGAAGAAGGGCAACGCCGGCATCTCGGCCGAGTACAAGCGGCTGACGCTGGTCGAGATGGGGATGACGCTCGCCTGCGGCGCGTACGGGCTCACCGAGTCGTACGGGCAGGCCGCCGTGCACGACGCCGACGACCCGGTCGACGTGAAGATCGCGACCTGCGGGCCGCCGCTGCCCGGCATGGAGCTGGCGATCGTCGACCCGGCGAGCGGCGCGCCGCTGCCGGCCGGCGAGGTCGGCCTGGTGCTGCTGCGCGGGCACGTGACGCCGGGCTACTACCGCAACGACGAGGAGAACCGGCGCACGCTGCGCGCCGACGGCTGGTTCGACACCGGCGACCTCGGCTCGCTGAACGCCGACGGGCACTTCCTGTTCCACTCGCGGATCAAGGAGGTGATCAAGACCGGCGGCATCAACGTGTCGCCGATCGAGGTGGAAGCGCTGCTGGGGACGCACCCGGACATCCGCGACGCGCACGTGGTCGGCGTGCCCGACCCGCGTCGCGGGCAGCTGATCGTCGCGTTCGTCGACGCGCGCGCTGCCCTGACCGAGCAGGCGGTGCGCGAGTACGTGCGCGAACGGGCGGCCTCGTTCAAGGTGCCCCACCACGTGCTGTTCCGCGCGGCCGAGGGCCTGCCGAGGCTGGCGAGCGGCAAGGTCGGGCGGGTGCAGCTCGTCGAGGACGCGATCCGGGCGCTGGGCTCGGGCTGAGCCGCGGCGCCCGACGCCGTCGCGACGCCGCCCGGCGAGCCGGCCGCGGCCGGGCTAGCGCGAAAGGGGACGCGACGCGCCCGCCGACCGACCGCGTCGCGCCGGCTTCGCGCGCGGGGCGTCGCACGCCGCGCAGTGGCCCCTCACCTCGAGGCCGTGCCCGTGGAAGCCGCCAGCCTGAAGTGCGTCGAGCAACGCCCGCGACTCCGCGCCGGCCGCCAGTTCGCGAGTGCGGTCACAGCGCTCGCACACCAGGAAGACCGCGGCGTCGTGCGAGGCCTCGGGCTTCGCGCAGGCGACGTACGAACTGCTCGACGCGACGTGGTGCACGAGCCCGTGCTCGACCAGGAAGTCCAGCACCCGGTACAGCGTCGTCGGTGCGACCTTGCCATGATCGGCCTGCAGCTCGGCGAGCAGGTCGTAGGCCTTGCGGGTACCGCCCCCCTCGAGCAGCCGCCGCAGCACGTCCTCGCGCTGGGGCGTCCACTGCGCGCCGCGGGCCTCGCACAGGCGACGCGCAACCTTGAGGCGGCGCGAGACCGAGTCCGTCGCCGCGCCACCCGGCGCCCGCGCGGACGCGGGCGGGGCGCTGCGAGGGCGAGGCGTGGCCATCCGGCCGATTATAGAGGGCTGTCCGCAGGCTGCGGCGCGAGGACCGACGCCAGGCCGCAGCCCGCCAGCGCGATCGCGACGCACGCGCCGCTCGGCGCGTCGGCGATCCACGAGACCGCAAGTCCGGCGGCCGCCACGGCCACCGCGATCAGCAGCGCGGCACCGCGTCCCGCGCCAGCCCGCCGCCACAGCGCCGGCACGATCAGGCCGGCGAACACGAGGAACAGGCCGAGCACCGGCACTGCGAGGCTCGCCGCCAGCGCGAACACAGGGTAGAACACCGCGTCGGGCCAACGGCCGCGGGTCGCGCGGCCGCACCCCCACGACAGCGCGGCCGCGAGCGCGAGCCCCGCGGCCTGGGCCGGGTCGGCCCACAGCAGGTCGGCGGCGAGCAGCCGCGCGAGCCGTTCGGCGCCATGGGGATCCAGCCGTGCTCCAAGCGCAGCAAGCGCCGCGCCCGCCACGTACAGCAGCCCGATCAGTGCCTCGCGCTCGCCGGGCCGACGGCGCACGAGCGCGGCCACGAGCGCCGCGGTTGCGAGCCCGCCCGCGGCCGCCGCGAACTGGGTCGCCGCGATCGTCGGATGCTCCTGCCACGCCGCGATCCACAGGGCGGCCGCCGCCGCACCCTGGGCTACCGCGAGATCGATGAACACGACGCCGCGCGCGAGCACCTGCTCGCCCAGCGGTGCGAGCGCGATCACGCCGACGACCAGCGCGAGCACCGGAGCGACGAACCAGGGCCAGGCCTCGGTCATCGACCCGCGCCGCCGCTCACCGTGCCGCGTCGAGCAGCGCGCGCAGCAGGCCCTCGATCCACGCGCCGAGCGCATCCGGCGCGGCGTCGTCCGGCACGGTCGCGGGCAGCAGCAGCACCGGCACGCGCTCGCCGAGCTGCGCGGCGAGCCAGCGGGCCGGCCGCGGATCCTGGTACTGCGCAGCGACGATCGCCATCGGCGGCGGCGCGGAGCGCAGCTGCGCCAGGACCCGCTGCAGGTGGCCGGGCGTGGGTGCCATGCCTGGCCTGGGCTCGAGGTCCACCGCCTGCACGATGCCCAGCCACCGCCACAGGTAGGCGAAGGTACCGTGCTGGGCCGCGACCACGCGCCCGCGCAGCGGCGTGGCCTGCCGCTGCCATGCCTCGATGCGCGCGGTCCACTCGGTCTCGAAGCGTGCCAGCCTCGTGCCGACGTCCGACGCGCGCGCCGGGTCCACTTCGGCGAGACGCCTGGCGAGCCCGCGCGCGACCTCGAGCAGGCGCCGCGGATCGGCGTGCACGTGCGGGTTGCCCTCGGCGTGGACGTCGCCCGCGAACGGCCCCGCGAATCCGGGCTGGGGATCGATCAGCTCCACCTCGTCGGCCGCGTGGAACATGCCGGGCTCGCCGTCGCGCACCTTCGGATTGCCGGCCCGCTGCTGCAGCAGCGGCAGCCAGCCCGATTCGAGCGATGCGCCGGTGCACACCGCAAGGTCGGCGCGGCGCAGCTGCACGATCAGCGCGGGCCGGGCCTCCACATGGTGCGGGTCCTGCCGCGCGTGCGTCGCGGAGACCACCTGCGCATCGGGCGCGAGAATCCGCACCAGCGCGGCCCACTCGGGTTCGCAGGCGAAGACGGTCAGAGCGTGGGCGAGCGGCGCGCTGCCGAGCAGCAGCACGGTGGCGAGCGAGTACAGCGCGGCAGCACGCACGCCGCGGCGCCGCGCCGGTCGGGCAGCGGCGGGTTCAGAACGCATGGGCCGGATGGGCGCCCACGCCCAGCACGTACTGGAGCTGCACGGCGCGACTCGCGGCACCCTCGATGCCCCGCGCGTCCCGCTGCGTCGTGTACTGCAGCCGCAGCGCCTGGGTGTGCGTCGGCTTCCACGCGACCATCGCCACGTGCTCCCGGAGCTCGCCGGCGTGGAAGTGGTCGCCGTGCGGTATGCGCACCTGCAGCCAATCGCTGCGCACGCCGAGCTCCCAGTCCTGCCGAAAGCGCCAGACCACGCCGACCGTCGTGCCCTGGTGCAGGTCGCCCGGGCGCGCGTACCGGTTGGGTTCCGTGATGCGGGCATGTTCGACCACGAACTTGAGCTGCTGCCGGCGGGCGTTGCCGTCCGGCGCCCACTTCCACACGAGGTCCGCCAGGAACATCCGGCGGCCGCTGAACGCGGCGCCGTGGGCATGCGCGTGGTCGTGGTCGTGGCCGTGGCCTTCGTGAGAGCCGCCGTCCTCCTCGTCCTCCACCGCCGCCTCGCGGCGGTTCAGCAGCCAGCCCGCGCCGGCCTGCCAGCTGTGCGAGAGGCCGAGGTCGCCGCCGGTCTTGGCCGACAGCACGAACGCGCCCGGCCGCTTCGCGGACGCGGCCTCCTCGACCAGCTGGCGGCCGCGGAACACCTCGGCGCCCAGCCTCAGGTAGAGCGCGGTCGGCGCGGTCCAGTTCACGCGCAGGCCGTCGTCGAACCAGTGCCCGCCGAGGAACGCGCGGTACAGCAACGGCCGCTCGACGAAGTCGTCGGCGTGCGGATGCTGCTCGTTCAGATAGCCGATCTGCGAGGGGAAGCGACCCGCGCGCACCTGCAGCCCCGCGGGCAGCGAGACCGACTGGATCCAGGCTTCCTCGAGATGCGCCTCGAGCCTGCGCTCGTGCGTATGCACGGCGACCGCGAACCGCGCCTCGGCGTGGCGCCCGAGCGGGCCGAACGCCATCGCGTCGCTGTGGCCGAGGCCCAGGCCCTGGTCGCGCTGGCCCAGCGCGAGCGCGCGCGACGTGGCCGCCACATCGAGCACCGCTCCGGCCTGCCAGCCAACGAGCTGCGCGCCGGCCGGAGCCGGCGCGAGCGCCGCCGCGAGCGCCGCGAGCGCTGCGGCGCGCGCGCGCCGGTTCCGGCCGGAATCCTCGTGATCGCTCACCGCTCGATGCCCACCCAGGCGAGCAGCGCCGGCACGTAGCCGAGATCGCGGCGCGCCTTCACCGCGAACGTGACGCTGTCGACGACCACGAGCTGGCGGGCCACCGGATCACTCACGTACACCTCGTCGCGCGCGTGGTTCGCGACGACCTGCGGGAACGGCGCGGCCGTCGCCGCGGCCGGCAGGAAGCCCGCGGCGCGGTGCAGCGTGACCCAGGCGCCCGAGGATCGGCCGACCACCGTCAGGTGACCAAGGCTGTCGACCACGAACCAGCGCTGGCCGCTGCGCTCGAAGGCCTGCGAGCGGACCACCGTGCCCGCGGCCCAGCCCTGCGGCACCACCTCGGCCGTGGTGCCCGCGGGGCCGTCGACCGCGTGGAAGCGGGTCGTCGCCGGGGTGCCCGCGCTGCCGTAGCCGATGAAGTGCCCCGCCGCCTTCGGGTGGGTCGCGACCGTGCCCACGCGGGTCGCGGTGGCGAGCTTGCGGTCAACGACCGTCGTGCCATGGGTGACCAGCACGACCCCGTCGACGCAGCCGACCACCGTGTGCGCGCCCGACGAGCCGCTGCCGTGCATGCCGTCGCAGCGCGACCCGAGCCGGCGCTCGAACGCGTAGCCCGCGCCCGAACGGCGGTGCAGCGTCAGGTGCGTGGGCAGCGTGTCGGGCGCGTCGGCCTCGCGGTGCACCGCGAGCAGCGTGTCGTCCTTCGGCTCGCCCAGCCCGTGGATCGCGAACGGCAGGTCGAGCCGGCCGGTGATCGAGCCCGCCGCGATCGACGCGTCGGTGAAGACCTGCACGCTGGAGAACTGCGGCGGGTTCGCCGTGCCGCGGCCGTCCATGAAGAACGCGGCCTGGCGCCCCCACTGCACGTCGTAGTGGGTGGGCAGCGCGCCGGTCAGCTTCCACGGCATCGTGCGCGACGCCTGCGTGTAGTCGTGCAGGTGGTCGACGTGGTCCTCCTGCCAAATGCCGCCGTCGACGAACTGCACCTGGTCCTGCGCGCGCTGCACCGCGACGACGTAGCGGCGTCCCGGGCTGGCATAGAGCGCGGACGGGGGGTGCTCGAGCGTGCGGGTGGATTCGACGGTGTTCGTGTCGAGGTCGTGCAGGCGCAGCGTCGGCGCGCCCTGCTCGGAAATCGCGAGGCGTCCCGCGGTGTCGATCGTCTCGCCTTCGTCCCCGTCGCCGCCGCCGCCGCAGGCGGCGAGCGCGGCGACCAACGCGATCGCGGGCAGGCGCGCTCGTGCGGCTCCCAGGCCGGTTCCTGTTCTCATCAATCCCCCTTGGATCGCGGTTCGCCCCTGTCGGTCAGCCGCGTCTGACGATGTTATATCGTTGCGCCACAAAGTTGCAATAGTGAGGAGCCGATGCAGGTGTTGCCGCGGAACGGGGAGGTCCGTCGCGACGCGGCGCGCGACCGGTTCGATGCGGCAGAATGCGCACGCCCGAGTCGATCCCGTCCCATGCGTGATCCGAACCGTCCGCCCGCGCACCCGTCGCGCCGGGCCCTGCTGCTGGCCGGCGCGTCGGTCGCCGCGGGCGGCTGCGCGACGATCGACGCACGGGTGCGCGCGGCGGTGTTCCGGCCGTCGCGCGAGGTGCCCGACTCGTTCGCCGGGCTTCGCGCGGGTGACGAGCGCCTGCGCATCGAGGTGGACGCGCCCGACGGCGCCCCGGCCTGGGTGGCGATGTGGTGGCTGCCCGCAGCCGCCACCGGGGCCCCGGCGCTGCTGTACCTGCACGGCACCCACCGCAACCTGTACCACAACCATCCGAAGCTGCAGGCGATCCGGGACGCGGGCTTCTCGGTGCTGGCGGTCGAGTACCGCGGCTGGGGCGACAGCAGTCCGCTGCTGCCGTCGGAGGCCAGCATCGTCGCCGACGCCGAACTCGGCTGGCACGAACTGGTGCGTCGCGAGCCCGAGCCGGGGCGACGCGTGATCTACGGCCACTCGATGGGCAGCGCGGTCGCGGTGGAGATCGCCGCCCGCCGCTCGGATCCGCCGGCCCACGGCGGGCTGATCCTCGAGTCGGCGTTCACCCGCGGCGCCGACCTCGCGGCCGCGCTCAGCGTGTTCGGGGGGCCGGTCGCATGGCTGCTCTCGCCGGGCTTCGACGCGCTCGCGCGGATCGGCTCGGTCAGCGGCCCGGTGCTGATGCTGCACGGCACGGCCGACCGCACCGTGCCGCTCGCGCTCGGTCGGCGCCTGTTCGACGCCGCGCCGTCGCCGCGCCGCTTCGTCGAGTTCGAGGGCGGCTCGCACAGCCGGCTGCACGACGACGACCCGATGCGATACCACGACGCGTTCGCCGGGTTCGCGGCGAGGCTGCGCGGGCTGCGCTGACGCGCGCGCGACCCGAGCCTCGACGGCCGGCGGGTCGTGACCGATGCGCGGAACGACGCGAACCTCCGGCGATCGATGGGCAGCCGTGCCTCGTCGCCGCGCCACGGGCCGACCGAGCCGTGGCCCGACTGAGAGCTACCGTCGGATCCGTGCCGCCGATCGTGCGAAGCCGTGATCGCCGGTCGATGCGCCGCTGGCCCCCGGGGCGGGCCAGTGCACCCGGATCACGCCACCGTGCCCGCGTCCACCCTGCGCACGTGGGCGATGCGGCTGAAGCCGCTCGGCACGAGACCGTTGACGCCCTCGGGATCGTAGCGCCGCACCAGGTCGGCGTCCGACCCGTCCTCGAGCACGCGGTAGCCCAGCGGCTGCAGTTCGACCTCGAGCGTCTCGGGATCGAAGCCGGCGGACTCGGACGGCGCGCCGGCCGGGGCGGCACCGCGCGGCGGCGCGGCCATCGGGCCGGACGCGGCGGCACGCGGTGCACCGACGAACCGGCGATCGTAGTAGGCGAACACCAGCTCGCTGCCCGGCGCACCGACCGCGGCGATCGCCTGCAGCGTCGCGAGCGCCGTGCGACGGCTCAGGTACAGCGTCGTGCCCAGCCGCGAGAAGAAGGCGGGCGCGGTGCCGCGCACCGAGGGCGTACGCAGCACCGAGGCCAGATCGCGCGTGGCGAGGTCGGCGGCCACGTAGCGCACCCACGCCGGCGCGGTCGTGGCCGAATCGGCCATGCAGCGAAGCTTCAGGGCCTGCACCGAGGGCTCGTCGATCTCGACCACCGTCAGGTCAGACGCCTGGGGCGGCCGGCGCAGCGCGTAGCTGTCGAACCCCGCGCCGATCACGACGTACTGCCGCACGCCCCGGGCCGCGGCCCGATGCAGTGCGTCCTCGGTGAAGCGCGTGCGCACGATCACGGTGGCGTAAGCCAGGTTCGCGCGCAGGGACGCATCGAACGCATCCTGGCGGTCGAGCGGGTGCGCGGGGAACGGCGGTCGCGGATCGTCCGGGTCGACGCCGGGCGGCCGGAAAACCTGCGCGCGCGCCGCCGCGGGCATCAGCCGATCGCCCCACGGATCGTCGAGGATCGGCTGCGGATCGGCGCGGGCGTGCAACGACCGCATCAGCGCGACCGCGAGCGCGGTGCGCGCCGCGAGGTCGGCTCGCAGCGGTTCGCCGCTGCGGGGTTCGGGGTCGCGCCGAACGGGCCGCAGCGGCACCGGATCGGGGCGCGGCGCGCGCTCGCTCATCGCCGCGCGCCTCGGGCGAGCGCCCATCGGGGTGGGACGACCTGGCTGCAGCATCGCATCGGGCGCAACGGCAGACCGTTCATGGGGCCTCCGGACAGGTGCAGCGGCGCACGTGCCGACCGCGCGCGGCGACCGCTGCCGGCCGGTCGGCCCGCGCGGTCGGCGAGGCCGCGCCGCGAGCGGCCGATCTTCGCTGCGACCGTCCCGACGTGTCCGGAACGAAAGACGAGGAACCGCCGACACCCAGCCGAAACCCGGTCGGTCGGATCAGCTCGCCGCGGTTCGGCGCAGCCCATGCGGCAGCGCCACGCTCGCCGGGGGGTGGGGCGTTTCCGCCGACGCCGGGTCGCGCGCACAATGGACGGCGTTCCTTGCTTCGTGGCGCCCGGGCGGCCCGCCGCCGGGCGCCCCCCCGCGGCGCGACCCCGCCCGCTTCGTCAGTCCGCAGACCCGCCCATGTTCCTGCGCAACGCCTGGTACGTCGCCGCCTGGGATCGCGAGGTGACCACGACACCGCGGGCGGTCCGCCTGCTGGGCGAGGACGTGGTGCTCTTTCGGCGCACCGACGGCTCGGTCGCCGCGCTCGAGGATGCGTGCCCGCACCGCAGACTGCCGCTGTCGATGGGGCGGGTGCGGGGCGACGCGATCGAGTGCGGCTACCATGGGCTGAGCTTCGACGGACAGGGCCGCTGCACCCGGATCCCGGGCGAGGACCGGATCCCGTCCGCCGTCCGGGTCCGCGCCTATCCGGTGGCGGTGCGCTACGGGCTGCTGTGGCTCTGGATGGGGTCGCCCGAGGCGGCCGACCCTGCGCTCATCTTCCAGGTCGAGCACTGGGGCGATCCGGCCTGGGGCCTGAACCAGGGCGACTCGATGGAGGTGCGCTGCCACGTGCTGCACCTGACCGACAACCTGCTCGATCCGTCGCACGTGTCGTGGGTCCATCCGGGCTCGTTCGGCAATGCGGCCACCGAGGCCGCGCCGCTGCAGGTGACCGCGTCCGAGGACCGGGTGACGGTCTGGCGCTGGATGCTCGACGTCGAGCCCGCCCCGTTCTACGCGCGGTTCCTGCCGTTCGCCGGCCGGGTCGATCGGAAGCAGCACTACGAGGTGCGACTCCCGTGCCTGGCGCTCGCCCGGGCGATCTTCACGCCAGCAGGCCACGGCGGCGAGGGCCGTGCGCTGCCCGCGACGACCTTCGTGATGGACAGCTACAACTTCCTCACGCCGGTGGACGAGGACACCACGCGCTACTTCTGGTTCCAGATGCGCAACGTGGCGCCGCACGATCCCACGGTGTCGCAGGCGTTCGCAACCTCGGTACGCGCGGCATTCGAGGAGGACCGGGTGGTGCTCGAGGCCGTGCACCGGGGCACGGCCCGCCGCGGCGCGCCGAACGTCACCCTGCGCATCGACGCCGGGCCGATGCGGTTGCGACGCGCGCTGAAGCACCGGATCGACGCCGAGCGCGCGGCGGCCGCCGCTGCGGCGAAGGCAACGCCCCGATAGCCACCGACCCGGGGCCGACGTCTTCAGCCCGACCGACGGGCCGGCGCCGATCACCACGGGCCCGACGTCGCGTTGGTCGTTGCGCCCGCATCGATGCGCTCGCACCGACCTGTCCGGGTCGACCTGCCCCGCCACGGTCCAGGCCCGACGCCGACATTGCGTTTTTCGATGACGATCATTGGGCGTCTACGGTTGTCTCGAATATCCGGTCTGTCGATACTCGTCGGCGCGCGGCCGCACCCCGCGGCGCCACCCTGGAGCCACGAACCCATGCGAGTCCCTCCTTTCCGGCGCATCCTGCTGGGCGCCCTTGCGGCCCTGTCGTTCACGGGCGCCGTCGCGCAGCAGCCGTCGGCCACGCCCGTCGCCGCGGCGTCCGGCTGGCCCTCGAAGCCGATCACGCTGCTCACGCCGTTCGCCGCCGGCAGCGGTCCCGACGTCGTCGCGCGCGCGTTCGCCGACCGACTGTCCAAGGGGCTCGGGCAGCGCGTGATCGTCGAGAACAAGCCCGGGGCGAGCGGCCTGATCGCGATCGACGCCGCGCAACGAGCCCCCGCCGACGGGCACACCTTCCTGCAGCTCGACAGCGAGCACCTCGCGGCGGTGCCGAGCCTGTACCCGCAGCGCCGGCTGCGTCCGTTCGAGTCGCTCGCGCCGGTGGCGACCTTCTTTCGCACGCCGTTCCTGGTGGTCGTGCCGAGCGACGCGCCCTGGCGCACGATGGGCGAGCTGGTGGCCGCGGCGCGGGCGAAGAACGGGGCGCTCGCCTACGGATCCTGGGGCGTCGGCAGCCCCGGGCATCTCGGCGCCGAGCACCTCGAGGCGCTGACCGGCGCGAGGATGCAGCACGTGCCGTTCAAGGCCGCCTCGGAGCTGTTCACCGCGGTCGGCAACGGCGACGTCCAGTGGAGCTTCGGCAGCATCGCCTCCAGCCAGGCGACCTTCAGGTACGGCAAGGTGCGCTACCTCGCCGTGGCTGCTCCGAAACGGATCGCCGCGATGCCGAACGTGCCGACGGTCGCCGAGGCCGGCGGGCCGGCCGCGCTCGACGTGAACTCGTTCGTCGTGCTGATGGCGCCCAAGGGCGTGGCGCCCGGCATCGTCGCGCGGATGAACGCCGAGATGGCCCGGGTCTCGACCGATCCGGAGCTGCGCGCGCGGCTCGACACGTTCGCGTTCGAACCGATCACGTGGTCGCCGGAGGAGATCGTCCGCAATGCGGCGGCCAAGGCGAAGGTCTACGGCGACCTGATCCAGCGGGCCGACATCCGGCTGGAGTGACCCGCAGCGCCGCGGGAGGGGCGTCGAACCCGTCGGGATCGACGCCGCCCCGAGCGCCGCCGCCGGGGGTGACAACCCGATCACCGCCGTGTCAGGATCACCGGACCGACGCCACGGCCTGAGGAAGGTGGCACTGAAGGGCGTCGGGGGCGCGCGACCGCGTGCCCTGTCCCTCCGGAGCCCGTGCTTGAGCGCAGCCGCGTTGCGCAGTCGCCCCCAGTCCGAACGCGCCGAGACGGTTCTTCGCGGCGCAGCGGGCCCGCGTCGGTGAGATTCCCGAGCCGCTGACGTCGATGGACCCGCACACGTTGCCCGAGTCCCCGCGCTGGGTGAGCCTGGACGAGGGTGTCGCGTACGATGCGAGCTCCGTACGGGTGAACAGTACGTTGCGACGGGTCTGGGCGCGGATCGAACTGCGGTCGCCGAACCGCACGCCGCAGTCGATCGACCGCATTCATGTCCTTTACGAGATCGACTGCGCGAACGCCCGGTTCCGTACGCTGTCGGTCGAGATGATCGCTTCGGCAGGCACCCGGGCAGGCCGGAAGGATGCTGCCGGCGAGTGGACCCGGATCACGCCGGCCCACGCGACCGAAGCCCTGCTACACACCCGGGTCTGCGCGATCGCGCGCTGACGCGGCCACGCTCTCGCGGGGCCGATCGACCACCGCATCGGCGTCGCACGCGGTGCCGCGCCGTTCGTGACGCAGTGCGCTCGCCTGCATCGGTTGCTGTGGTGCAATCCGTCGCCTCGGCCCGGTTGCCGCGACGGACGACAGGACGAACGCCAGATGCGCCACGTCAACGCGATCGGGCCCGACGACGACGGGCGCCCGCCCAGGCGACGGACGATCGCGGCGGGCGGGCCGCCCGCGCTGGCCTGACCGATGAGCCGACTGCGCGCGACGCTGCACGGCGCTGCCTGGGGCGGCGCGGCCAAGCTCGTGCACGGGGGCGCCGCACTGCTCGCGCTCGCGCTGATCGCGAGAGCGGTCGGGCCGCAGGCGTGGGGCCTGTACGCGCTCGCGTGGGTGCTCGCCGGTCTGATCGAGATCGTCGTGTTCTCGGTGCCGGTGGAGGCGATCGCACAGCGGCGGATCCTGCGCAGCGGCCACCTGTCGGCGGTGTTCGTCGCGTGCGTCGCGTTCGCGCTGATCGCCTGGGGCGCGGCGTTCGCGCTCGCCGCGCCGATCTCGGCGCTGCTCGGTGGCGGCGCGGCGCTCGCGGCGCTGCTGCCCTGGCGCCTCGCCACCGTGCCGATCGTGGCCGCGACCGCAGTGCCCGCGGCGCTGCTGACGCGGCGTGCGCACTTCACGCGCATCGCGGCGATCGACGCGGTCGGCGGGCTCGCCGGCAGCGCCGCGGGCATCGCGGGCGCGCTCGGTGGCCTCGGGCTGTGGAGCCTGGTCGTGATGGAAGCGGTGCGCGTCGCGGTGTGGTCCGCGGGTACGTTCGCCGCCGCGGGCTGGCGGCCCGGCCGCCCTGGACGGCTCGCCCACCTCGCCGAGCTCGCCGGGTTCAGCTCGCGGGCGTGGCTCGCCTGGGCGGTTGCCCACCTCGACCAGCAGCTGCCGCGGCTCGCGATCGGCGCGGCGCTCGGGCCGCAGGCGCTGGGTCTGTACGCGCTCGCCGAGCGGCTGCTGCTGCTGCTGAACCAGGTGCTGGTCGGCCCGGCCTACCAGTCGGTCACGGTTGCCGCCGCGCGGCTGCGGCAGGACCCGGCCGCAGTGCGCGCGCTGTACGCGGGCACGCTCGGCGCGGTCGCGACGGTCGCTCTGCCGGTCTACCTCGGCGCCGCCGCGGTGGCGCCGCTCGCGGTGCCGATGCTGCTCGGCGAGGCCTGGGCACCGGCCGCCGCGTGCGTCGCGGTGACGATGCTGATGGGGGTGCGCGCGGTGTCGACCGCGCTGGACGTCGCGGTGATCCGCGGACTGGGGCAGGTCGGATGGCACCTCGCGCTGGTCTGCGCGGGCACGGCGATCACTCTGGTCGCGATGCCCGCGGTCGCGCACCTCGGGCCCGAGGTCGTGGCCGCCGCGCTGGTCGGGCGCAGCCTGCTGCTCGGGTCGGCGCTCGGCGCGATGCTGACGCGGCTCGTCGGCCTCGGGGCAACCGCCCAGGCGGCGTGCTGGAGCGGGCCGCTCGCGGCCGCCGGGACGATGGCCGTGACGGTCGCGCCCGCGCTGCCGGCCCTCCGAGCGCTGCTGGGCGACCTTGGCGCGCTGGCGGCGGCGATCGCCGCGGGTGCGCTGCTGTACGGCGCCGCGCTGCGCGTGTTCGCCCCCGGCCACTTCGGGCGCGCCGCAGCGCTCGTGCTGCCGCGCCTCGGGCGCGCATCGGCGACCGCGCGCGGCGCGGGAACGGCGGGGTGAGGGACCGCGCGATCGGGATCGCGTCGACGGGCTCGCCCGCGGCGCGTCGGGGCGCCGCTCGCGCTCAGGTTCGCAGCAGCGAGGCCAGCTCGCGGCGCGGCGTCGGCCCGGCGGGCGCAGTGGCGTAGCCCACGCGCGAGAGCATCTGCACCGTGCCTTGCGCCGGGTCCACCCCGAGCGCGCGGTGCACGGCGGCGTAGGGCCCGCGCATCGCGTCGAACTCCTGCAGCGCCTGCGACACCGGGTGCATGTCCACGCCCGCCGCGGTGGCCAGAAGGTGCAGCCGCACGTAGGCGCGGCCGGCCTCGAGCTGCTGCGGGCGCGCGTTGCCCGGGCTCGCCAGCCACAGCAGGCCGCTGCCGGTCTCGTAAGGCGTCCAGTGGTCCATCACGCGCTTCAGGCTGGTCTGGCCGCGCTGCGGCACCTCCATCGGATCGAACAGTCCCGTGGCGTGCAGCAGGCGGATCATCGGGCTGGACAGGCTGATGCCGTCGCGGTGCCTGGCGATCGCATCGGGGCCGATGCGCATCAGGCGCGCCGACTCCAGCCAAGTGGCCGGCGTGATCGCCTCGATCTCGTAGGCCTCGCGCGTGATGCGCCGCAGCGCCGCCAGCGGCTCGGACGCGGTCACCGTGCCGGCCTGCAGGCCGTGGCGGCGGGCGGTATCCACCCAGGCCGACGTCAGCGCCTCGGGCAGGGGGCGGCCCTCGGCATAGGCGGTCTTGGCGGTGTGCCGCCGTGCGATGGCGGCGTACAGCGGATCGCGCGGCGCCGAGCCCGCCGGGCCCAGGGTCAGCGTGGCCACCCCGGTGCCCGCCGGCAGGCTGCGCGCGGCCGGCGCGCCCTGCGGGAACGGCGTCACCGTCACCGCATGCCCGCGCTCGGCGGCCGCGATGACCGCCAGTTCGACGAAAGCGCCGCAGCCGATGAGGATCTGGCGGCCGAAGGGATCGGTCTCGGGCAGCAGCCGCTCGCCATCGCACAGCAGCTGGATGCGGCCCGGCTCGCGCAGGTCGGCGATCCAGGGCTGGCGGTTGTGCGGGTTGGGCGCCAGCAGCGCGTGAGCCAGCATGTAGCGGCGCAGCTCGGTCTCGACGGTGGCCGTGCGCCAGGGTTGCACGGCCACCTCGGGCGGCCCGGAGGCGCACCCGGCCGTGCCCACGCCGGCGGCCAGGACGGTCCCGCCGCCGACCAGGCGGAGGAACGCGCGGCGCGCAGGGTGCGAGGCATCGGGGCCGGCGGTTCGAGCGGGATCGTGCATGGTGGGGGTCCAGCGAGGGTGTGACGAGCCGCCATGGTGGGACGGCGCTGGCAACCCGGCCAGGCCCGAGCCGGCATGTCAGGCATGCACGCCTGCATGGCGCGCCGGGGTGCGCGTCATCCGCCGGCCTCAGGGCCGGATGAGCCCCGTCTGGCCCCGTCTGGCCCCGTCTGGCCCCGTCTGGCCCCGTCTGGCCCCGTCTGGCCCCGTCTGGCCCCGGTAGGGCCCCGGTAGGGCCCCGGTAGGGCTACGGGCGGTGCGGCTGGAATTGGATCAGCTGCTTGACCCAGTTGGAGGGCGAATCGTCCGCTTCACCAATGATGTCCGCGTGCAGAGCGATCCTCAGGTCCTGCAGAGCCTTCTGCGCTCGGTGCAGCCGCTCTTCCGCGGCATGCTGCTGCTGGACCCTGGAAGACAACGTCTCGAACGTAGTCGTCTCATCCCCTCGGCCGAGACCCGCCTGGAATGCGGCGTTCACCGCGCGGTCGTATTCGCGCACGGCCATCACGAACTCGCGCTTACGGGCGGCCGCGACCTCGTTCGTCACTAGGTTCATCAGTGCTTTCCCCGCGACCCGCGGGGCGCCTTGGAGCATACCCGTGTCGATCTTAGACAGCTTCTTCCAACGGGCTAAGGTGATGTCGAGACCGACGAGCATTTGGACACGCGGGGAGGTCACCGCGTCCATGTCGTAACCGGCCTCCTTCAAGGTCTTGATTCCAGCTAGGATCCGCGCTCTGTCTTTGGAATTCACGGGCGGCACGAAGTTATGGGCGCGCGGGTCGTTCGACATGTCTGGCGGCGGCCGCCCGGTCACCACGTCGACCTCGCGTATCCCAGTAAAAAGATAGGTGTCTAGCTTGCCGTCCGCCGGTCCTCGCAGCGCCGCACCGTGTTGATTGAGCAGAGCCTTCGCGTTCGTGAAGGCCTTGGGGTCCAGCCTCGCCCACTTCGAGATGTCGGCCCCGGGGTTGGGCTCGACGAGCCAATCCAGTGAGGTCACGGCGACGAACGCCTTGTATAGGGCGATGCCTTGCTGTCGGGTGGGCGCCTGCCGCGGGTCGGCCCGAGCGATCCAGTTCGAGGAGGGTCCGACGGATGCCGGGGGTACGGGAGGAATGGCCATCGACTGCTCCAGGCGTGTCGGGGCGGCATTCGCGCCCCGGTGCCCGGAGTGTCAGCGCGCCTGGCATGGCCCGGCAAGCTGGGGGCTTCCCTGGATCGCCGGCCGACCGGGAAGCGGTCGGCGCGTCGATCGGAATGTTCTGGGCGCTCCATTGAACTGGACCCGCCCGTATGCGGATGATCCAACCAACGACCCTACTGCCGGATCCGGTCAAATGGAGAGCCCAGGGAAACTCAAGCGCCCACACCCTGGCCCGACGCAAGCGGCGGGTCGGATCCGAGGCGGCTGAACGGCGCGAAGCCGGCCTCGATGGCCAACACGCCATCCGATGCCGCTCGCTGGACCGTCTCCGTTTCCAGAAAGACCGACGCGGCGCTCCGCGCTTTCCTGGGCGCCCAGGGCATGCGCAAGGGGGACATCTCCAAGTGCGTGGAGGAGGCGGTCCGCGGCGCATGTTCGACCAGACCGTCCAGGAGGTTCGAGCTCGCAACGCCGACGTCTCCCCCGAGGACCTGCTGGCGGCGATCGATGACGCCTGCGCCAGCGTGCGGGCCGCAGGCCAGGCGGCTCGCGCCCGAGCATGCGGATCGTCCTCCACGCCTACGCCGTGGCGGGCGGGCTGTCTCGTCACCGGTGACCGACGCGATCTCCCGAGCCTTGGTGCCGATGAGGGCGTCCCCGTCATTACGGCAGGAGCGTTGGCCAGGGTGCTGGAGGGTGGCCGTCGCTGAAGACCGTGTACCGAAGGCCGGAATCGAGCGCTGCTCGGCGGTTCTGCCGAGATGCCCGCCGGGAATCGTTCATTTCGATTCAGGTCGGCCCGTCGTCGAGGTGCGATGATCCGTTGGCCTGGATCGAGGGCTGGATGCGATGCGTCGAGGGTCTGAGGGCGAGCAGGTACAGCGCGCCCTTCAGGACCCGATCGACGCGCACCAGGAGGGTGTGGTGGGCGTCCTGTGTCGACGACATGCGTGGGCCTCCGTCGCGGCCCCGCACGCGGGGGCCCCCTGGGTCACGACACGGCTCGGAACGCCGTCGTGCGCGCCTCGGACTGCGATCGGTGCACCGGCCCCACGCTCAGCGCCACCTCGCCCACCCCCGCGACATGACCGGTGATCCGGTCGCCCGGCACCACCGGCCCGACGCCCTCGGGCGTGCCGGTGTAGATCAGGTCGCCCGGCTCGAGCCGGTAGAAGCCCGACAGGTCGGCGATCAGTTCGCGCACGCCCCAGATCAGCCGCTCGACGTCCGAGTGCTGGCGGCTCGCACCGTTCACGGCGAGCGCGATCTCGCCGCGCTCGACGATCGCTTGCGGCATCGCCACGATCTCGCCGCACACCGACGAGTGCTCGACGTCCTTGCCGAGGTCCCACGGGCGACCCGTGCCGCGCGCGGCGAGCTGCAGGTCGCGACGCGTCATGTCCAGCCCGCACGCGTAGCCGAACACCAGGCGGTGCGCGTCCTCGACCGCCACGTCGGCGCCGGTCGCACCGATCGCCACGACCAGCTCCATCTCGTACTGGAAGTCACGCGTTGCGGCCGGGTAGGGCACGGTGGCGCCGCTCTGCACCAGGGTCTGCGGCGACTTGGTGAAGTAGAACGGCCGTTCGGCCGCCTTGTCGACCGGCCGGCCCATCTCCAGCGCGTGGGCGTGATAGTTGCGCCCGACGAAGAACAGCCGGCGGACCGGGAAGCGCTCGGTGCGGCCGCGCACCGGAAGCGAGGCGACGGGGGGCGGGGGAAACAGGTAGGCGGTCATGTCGGTTCAGCCACGGTTCTCGTAGACGCCGAGCTTGCGGTGCAGCGGTGCTTCGTCGGCGAGGAAGAGGAAGGAGGGTTCGGCCGCAGACGCGTTGCGCAGCGTCACCTCGGTGTAGCCGGGGGCGCAGCAGGTGTCAGCCTCGGCGAGACGGAAGGTCTGCTCGCCGATCGACGCCTCGGTGCGGCCCTCGATCTGGTGGAACACGACCGCGGGCGAACGCACCGGCAGCCGAAGCGACTGGCCGGGCCGCAGCATCAGCGCGTAGTAGCCGAGGATCGCCTGCGCGTCGGCCCCGGTCTCCGGGTTCACGTAGCCGACCTGCACCGCGCCGAGCGTCGCCCGGTCGGCGGCGAGCGCCCGCAGTGCCGCACGGGTGTCTGCCCACGGATAGCGAACCATGGGATGGGCCGCACGCTCGCGCTCGAACGCGGGCGCGGGCACCAGGCCACCGCGCCGGTAGGCCTGCTCGCCGTGGCCGGGCGTCACCGGCTGGCGCTCGCCCTCGCTCGAATACGAGGTCTCCGTGAAGTGCACCAGCGGCAGATCGAGCACGTCGAGCCAGACCACCGGCGCGTCGCCGTCGTGGCCGTGCTCGTGCCAGCACCCCGAGGGCGTGAGGATCAGGTCCCCGCGGCCCATCGGGCACCGCTCGCCGTCGACCGTGGTGTAGGCGCCCTCGCCCTCGACGATCAGACGCACCGCGTTCGGCGT
>JBIKMO010000065.1:0-19153 GCA_044359175.1 Burkholderiaceae bacterium
GACGACGCCGGTCGGGGTCTCGTCGACCTGGTAGTCGCCGATTGCGACCCGCTCGGGGTCGCCGAGGCTGCCGGCGTGCACGAAGCCGAAGTGGGCGAGGTCGAGGAAGTTCTCGACCACGCGGGGCGCGCTGCTCGGCACGTCGTACGGCCCGCAGGTCACCTTGCGCAGCCGGGGGTCGTCCTCGGCGTCGAACGGTGGCGGCGCGGCCTCGCCGCCACCGGCGAGCCGCACCCACACCAGGCCGTGGCGCTCGAGCGCGTCGCGCACGCGCGCGCGGTGCCCGGGCGGCGGCTGGAAGCCCGGCGCCGAAGGGATCGCCTCACAGCGCGCATCGACCCCGAACTGCCAGCCGTGGTACGGACAGGCGAGCCGCAGCCCGTCGTCCAGCACGCGCCCGGCGGACAGCCGCGCGCCGCGGTGCGGACAGGCGTCGTCCCATGCCCGCACCGTGCCGTCGCGGTCGC
This sequence comes from Burkholderiaceae bacterium, assembly GCA_044359175.1. GTDB lineage: Bacteria > Pseudomonadota > Gammaproteobacteria > Burkholderiales > Burkholderiaceae_E > UBA4615. The sequence goes on from JBIKMO010000065.1 coordinate 468, forward strand.
GCCAGAGCACCAGGTCGTGTTCGAGCAGGACCGCGGCCGCGGGCGACCGCGTGACCTGCCCGGAGGTCGCGACCGGGTGCCAGTGGGCGGCCTCGATCACCGACCGGATCCGGTCACTTGCCGGACGGTACCTTGCCCTCGACCCCCTTCACGTAGAAGTTCACGCCCCCCTTCCACGCGTCGTCGCCGACCGCGTCCTTCGCCAGCTTCTCGGCCCCGGTGTTGTCGACGATCGGGCCCTTGAAGACCGCGAACGAGCCGTCCTTCAGCCCGGCCTTGATCTTCTCGACCTGATCCTTCGCCGCCTGCGGCACGAAGTCGGCGACCTTGACGAGGTCGTTCATGCCCTCCTTGGTGCCCCATTTGGTGACCTCGGTCTTCCAGGTCTTGCCGAGGACGTCGTTGACCGCCTTCTCGTAGTACACGCCCCAGTTGAGCACGCACGAGGCGAGGTGCGCCTTGGGCGCGAACGCGCTCATGTCGCTGTCCCAGCCGAAGGCGAACTTGCCGTTCTTCTCGGCGGTCTGCAGCACCGCGGTCGAATCGGTGTTCTGCAGCAGCACATCGGCGCCCGCGTTGATCAGCGCCTGCGCGGCTTCGGCCTCCTTGGGCGGGTCGAACCAGGTGTTGACCCAGACCACCTTGGTGGTGATCTTCGGGTTCACGCTCTGCGCCCCCAGCGTGTACGCGTTGATGTTGCGAAGCACCTCAGGGATCGGGAACGAGGCCACGAACCCGAGCGTGCCGCTCTTGCTCATGTGACCGGCGATCACGCCCGCCATGTACGCGTCCTCGTAGAAGCGGGCCTCGTAGACACGGAAGTTCGTCGCGGTCTTGTAGCCGGTGGCGTGCTCGAAGAACACGTCCGGATGGTCCTTGGCGACCTTCTCCATCGCGTCCATGAAGCCGAAGCTGGTGGCGAAGATCAGCTTGTTGCCCTGGGCAACCAGGTCGCGGATCACGCGCTCGGCGTCGGCGCCCTCGGGCACCTTCTCGACGAACGTGGTCCGGATCTTGTCACCGAACTTCGACTCGATGTGCTTGCGACCGAGGTCGTGGGCGAAGGTCCAGCCTGCATCGCCCACCGGCCCGACGTAGACGAAGCCGATCTTCAGCGGATCGGCCGGCGGCGGCGCCGGTGCGGCCGCGGGCGCGGGCGCGGGCGCGGAGGCCGCCGGGGGCGGGGTCTCCTTCTTGCCGCATCCGGCGAGCGCGGCGGCCGACAGGATCACCGACAGCGCGGCGTACTTCAGCGAGGTCCTACGAGTGAGGGGGGGCATCTTCGCTCCTGGTCGTGGTTGGGACGGGACGGTCCGGGCAGCCCTAGTGTCCGGGTGAGAAGGGCTTGCCCAGCGAGGCGGGCATGTTCACACGGATCCACTGCGGATTGCGCGAGATCAGCGCGAGTACGACGATGGTCGCCAGGTACGGCAGCATCGACATGAACTGGCTGGCGATCTGCACGCCCTGCCCCTGCAGGTGCAGCTGCAGCATCGTGACGCCGCCGAACAGGTAGGCGCCGGCGAGCACGCGCGCCGGCCGCCAGGTCGCGAAGGTGGTGAGCGCGAGTGCGATCCAGCCCCGGCCAGCGACCATACCCTCGACCCACAGCGGCGCGTACACCACCGACAGGTAGGCACCGGAGACGCCGCACAGCGCCCCGCCGATCATCACCGCGACCAGCCGGATCGGACGCACCGCGTAGCCGAGCGCGTGCGCCGACTCGGGCGACTCGCCGACCGCTCGCAGCACGAGCCCGGCGCGCGTTCGGTACAGCACCCAGGCGGCGAACGTGGTCGCGGCGATCGCCAGATAGACCATCGGGTGCTGGCGGAACAGCGCGCTGCCGATCACCGGCAGCTCCGCCAGCCACGGCACCTCGTGGATCGTGCGCTCCGAGAGCTTCTTGCCGACGTAGCCGATGCCGACGAACGCGGAGAAGCCTGCGCCGAACAGAGACAGCGCGAGTCCGGTCGCGTACTGGTTGGTGTTCATCCAGATCACGAGCACGCCGAACACCGCCGCGGCGAGCGCGCCGGCGGCCGCACCGGCGCCGAAGGCGAGCCAGTCGCTGCCGGAGTGGAACGCGACCGCGAAGCCGGCGACCGCCGCGATCAGCATCATCCCCTCGGCGCCGAGGTTGAGCACCCCGGCCCGCTCGTTGATCAGCAGCCCGAGCCCCGCGATCGCCAGCGGCGTGCCCGCCGACAGCGTCGCCGCGATCAGCAGCGCGATCTCGTTCACGCGGCCGCTCCACGCGCGGCCGCCCGGCGGCGCCATACCGGCCGGTGATGGATCAGCGTGTCGCAGGCGAGCAGCGAGAACAGCAGCACGCCCTGGAACACACCGGTGAGCGCCGAGGGCAACCCCAGGCGCGACTGCGACAATTCGCCTCCGATCAGGAACATCGACAGCAGCACGCTGCCGAACACGCAGCCCAGCGGGTGCAGCCGGCCGACGAAGGCGACGATGATCGCGGTGAACCCGTAGCCGGTGGACACGTGCGGCGTGAGCTGACCCATCGGGCCGGTCGCCTCGAACGCACCAGCCACGCCGGCGAGCCCGCCGGAGGCCAGCAGCGCGGTCCACAGCGCACGCCGCGACGAGAACCCGGCGTAGCGCGCCGCCGCCGGCGCGAGCCCGCCGACCTGCAACTGGTAGCCGCGGAAGGTGCGGAACATGAACGCCCAGACCGCGACCGCTGCGAGCAGCGCCACCGCCAGCCCCCAGTGCACCCGCAGCCCCTGGACGATCCGCGGCATCTGCGTGTCGGCCGAGAAGCTCATCGTCTGCGGAAAGTTGAAGCCCTTGGGGTCCTTCCACGGACCGAACACCAGCCACGACAGCAGCAGGTTCGCAACGTAGACCAGCATCAGGCTGACCAGGATCTCGTTGGCGCTGAACCGGTCGCGCAGCAGCGCGACGATCCCGGCCCACGCCATGCCGCCCAGCGCGCCGGCGACGATCGCCAGCGGAAAGAACGCCCAGCGGTCGATCGCGATCTGGTTGGCGGTGAACCACAGCGCGAGCCCGCCGCCGGCGATCGCGCCGAGCAGGAACTGGCCCTCGGCGCCGATGTTCCAGACGTTGGCGCGGAAACAGAGCGCGAGTCCGAGCGCGCACAGCACCAGCGGGGTCGACTTCAGCAGCACCTCGCTCACCGCGCGCGCGCCGTTCAGCGGCTGCCACAGGAACATCGACAGGCCACGCACCGGATCTCGCCCGAGCAGCGCGAACAGCAGCGCCGCGACCGCGACCGTGATCGCCAGCGCGATCAGCGGCGACAACCACGCCATCGCGCGCGACGGCTCGGCGCGCGGCTCGAACGCGATCACGCCGCGGTCTCCGGCGACGGCGACGGCGACGGCGACGGCGCGGGCGCGACGCGCGACATTCCCGGCGCGACGCCCGCGGACCCGCCCGGCCACAGGCCGCTCATCCATTCGCCGATCCGCTCGACGGTCGCGTCGGCCCGGGCGATCGGCGGCGACACGCGACCGCGGGCGATCACGACCAGCCGGTCGGACAGCTCGAACAGCTCGTCCAGCTCCTCGGACACCACCAGCACCGCGCAGCCTGCATCGCGCAGCGCGAGCAGTGCCGCGCGGATCTGCGCGGCCGCGCCGACGTCCACGCCCCAGGTCGGCTGGGCGACCAACAGCACCTTGGGCTCGGCGTCGATCTCGCGGCCCATGATGTACTTCTGCAGGTTGCCGCCCGACAGGCTGCGGGCGGGCGCGAGCTCGCCGCGCGCCTTGACGCCGAAGCGCGCGATCAGCGCCCGCGCCTGCCCCGCGAGCCGCCGCGTCGCGATCCAGCCGCCGCGCGCGACCGCCTCGCGGCGGGTGAGCAGCAGATTGTGCGCGAGCGACATCGTCGGCACCGCACCGCGCCCCAGCCGTTCCTCGGGCACGAAATGCAGCCCGTGCTCGCGCCGGCGGCGCGGCCCGACGCGGTGCGCATCGCGTCCGAGCAGCACGACCGCGCCGGGCGGGGCGCGCAGGTCCTCGCCGCAGAGCACCGCGAGCAGCTCCTGCTGGCCGTTGCCGGACACTCCGGCCACCCCGAGCACCTCGCCCGCGCGAGCCTCGAGCGACACGTCGTCCAGGTCCACGCCGAACGGGCCCTGTCGGGCCAGCGTGAGCCCGCGCACTGCCAGCGCGACCTCACCCGAGCGGACCGGGCGGTGCACCAGCGGCGCGGGCTCGGCGCCGATCATCAGCCGCGACAGCGACGCGTTGTTCTCGGCGCGCGGGTCGACCACGCCGGTCACCCGACCGCCACGCATCACCGTGCAGCGGGTGCACAGCGCGCGGATCTCGTCCAGCTTGTGGCTGATGTACAGCACGCTGCAGCCGGTGGCCGCGAGCCGGCGAAGCGTATCGAACAGCCGCTCGACCGCCTGCGGGGTCAGCACCGAGGTCGGCTCGTCCAGGATCAGCAGCCGCGGCTCGGTGAGCAGCGCGCGGACGATCTCGACCCGCTGCCGCTCGCCGACCGACAGCGTGTGCACCGGACGCAGCGGGTCGAGCTCCAGCCCGTACTCGCCCGCCTTCGCGGTGATCCGCGTGCGCACCTGCGCCAGCGACAGCGACCGGTCCAGGCCCAGCCAGACGTTCTCGGCGACGGTCACGGTCTCGAAGAGGCTGAAGTGCTGGAAGACCATGCTGATGCGCAGCCGCCGGGCCTCCTGAGGCGTGCGCACCTCGACGCGCGCGCCGTCCACCCGGATCTCTCCGGAATCCGGTCGCACCGCGCCGTAGATCACCTTCATCAGCGTGGACTTGCCCGCGCCGTTCTCGCCGAGCACCGCGTGGATCTCCCCGGGCGCGACGTTCAGCGACACGTCGTCGTTGGCAACCACGCCGGGGTAGCGCTTCGTGATGCCGGTGAGCGCGAGGCGGTCGCTCACTGGCCTACCCTCCGTTCAACGGAGCGAATGATGCGAGGCAGGGTTGTCCACGGCGGCGCTCGGTCGGCGCCTGCGACGAACCGAGCGAGCGCCGCGGTGGGCAACCCGTGTTTGACGTGCCGGCGTGCGCAGGAGGAATGTTCGAACCGACTTCCGTGCCCTTGCAGTGACTGCCACGGCCGCTGGCCGCTCGACGGCCCGAATGAGACCCGCAGCCTGCAAGGTGCCGGAAGACCCAGACGGGCTACAGGGTGTTGCACCACCCCCTCGTTCTTGGCAGGGCGCGGGAGTGAGTGCCGATCAGTGAGCGACCCGCGTGGGCTTCCGGCACGGACAGTCGTACCGCAACTCACAGGAGTCTGTCCATGACCACTGTCTTCGCCGGGCTGGACTGGGCCAGCCAAGTCCACGCCGTGTGCGTCATCGACGAGCACGGCCGCGTCCTCAAGCGATGGGACGTCGCGCACGACGCCGACGGCCTGAGCGCGTTGATCGGGCAGCTGCGCACGCTCGGCGTGCAGCGCATCGCCATCGAGCGCCCCTCGGGGCTGCTGGTCGACACGCTGATGGCCGCCGGCCTGGCCGTCGTGCCGATCCACCCCAACGCCGTCAAGGCCAGCCGCCCGCGCTACCGCAGCCACGGCGGCAAGTCCGACGCTACCGACGCCTACCTGCTGGCCGATCTGCTGCGCACCGATGGCCACCGCTTCGCGCCGCTGGCCGCGCAGTCCGACGAGATCCGCGCGCTGCGCGCGCTGGTGCGCGGGCGCGACGACCTGGTGGCCACCCGCGTGCAGCTGGCCAACCAGCTCAGAGCCCTGCTCGAATCGTTCTGGCCCGGCGCCGTCGAGGTGTTCGCCGACATCGACTCGCCCATCGCCCTGGCGTTCGTGGCCCGCTACCCCACCCCAGAGTCGGCCGCTCGCCTGGGCCCCAAGCGCATGGCCGCCTTCTGCGCCCAGCACGCCTACAGCGGTCGGCGCAGCCCCCAGGAGCTGCTCGAGCGGCTGCACCGTGCGCCCGCCGTCGCGCTGGGCGAGCTCGAGATGGAGGCCAAGGGCGAACTCGCCCTGAGCCTGGTGCGCACGCTCGCCCGTCTGGTCGAGCAGATCCGACTGCTCACCAGCCGCATCGAGCACCACGTCGCCCACAGCGACGACGGCCCGATCCTGATGAGCTTCCCGCGTGCAGGCCGCATCTGCGCCGCCCAGATCCTCGCCGAGCTCGGCAGCGTGCGCGAGCGCTTCGACAGCGACGAACACCTCGCCGCCGAAGCCGGCGTCGCCCCCGTGACCTACCAGTCCGGCAAGGTCCGCGCCGTGGCCTTCCGCTGGGCCTGCAACCACAGGCTGCGCGCGGCGCTCACCTGCCTGGCCGACAACTCGCGCCACGCCAACCCTTGGGCCGCTCAGCACTACGCCCGTGCACGGGCCCGCGGCTGCGACCACCCCCATGCCGTGCGCATCCTCGCTCGCGCATGGGTGCGCGTCATCTGGCGCGCATGGCAGGACCGCAAACCCTACGATCCCGCTCTGCATCGCGCTGCAGCAGCGCTCATACCAGCCGGGGATTGACACAGGGTGTCTCATTCCGGCTCCCGCACGGCGGCGGGCTCGAGCCGCCTGCGGCGCTGCCACAGCGCGAACCCCACCGACACGGCGATCGCACCCGGATGGCGATCGAGCGCGCGACGGGACCCGTCGGCGGCCGGCGTACCGATCGGGCACTGGAGCCGGGCGATGCGATCGGCGGGCAGCCCGCGGCGCGCCAACGCCGTGCGGAAGCGCGCCGCCTTGGTGGTCGAGCCGATCACGCCGACGCTGCCGAGGTCCTCGCGCGCGAGCAGGGCCGCGCACAGCTCGAGGTCGAGTGCGTGGCTGTGGGTCATCACCAGCACGTCCGCCCCGGGCGGTACCGCGCGCACCTCGTGCACCGGGCTGTCGGACTCGACGCACACGACCGCCTGCGGCAGCCCCGCCGGAAACGGCGCGCTGCGCGGGTCGACCCACACGATGCTCGCGGGCAGCGTGGCGAGCACGCGCACCAGCGCGTCGCCGACATGCCCGGCACCGAACACCCACACCGTCCAGGGCGCGGCACTCACGCTCGAAACGAAGCGGGCCGCCTCGTCCTGCGCCGACGGCGCGGACGGATCGATTGCCGGCTCGTCGGGACCCAGGACCCGCGTATGGGGCCCGCGCGCACCCGCGTCGGTCGCCAGGCGCAGCGCGCCGCCGTCGCGCTCGAGCGCGGCCAGCGCCTCGACCCATGCGAGCTCGCCCGCGTCGACCCGCCGCAGGGACAGCCGCACCGCGCCGCCGCAGCACTGGCCGAGCGATGGGCCGAGCGCGAACGCGCGCAGCCGCGCCCGTGCGCCGAGCGCGAGCATCCTGCGGGCCTCGTCGATCGCCTGGAACTCGAGGTGGCCGCCGCCGATCGTGCCGGCGACCCGGCCGCCGGCATCGACCACCATCGAGGCCCCGGGTTCGCGCGGGGCCGAGCCCCGGACCTGCTCGATGCGTACCCACACCGCGGGCCGGCCGGCGCGGGCGAGGTCGAGCAGGCTGGCGGCGGGCGGGGTCATGACGCAGGCGGGGCGGGCCGGGATTATCGCCGACGCGCGGCCTGCACGGCACGAAGCACCGCCTCGGGGGTGGCCGGCGCGGTCAGCACGACCGGCCGCCCCGCGGGCGCGAGGCTCGCGACCGCGTCGCGCAGCGCGTGGTAGACCGACAGCGCGAGCATCAGCGGCGGCTCGCCCACCGCCTTGCTGCGGTGGACGGTCGGCGCGCGGTTCGGCGAGTCCGGCAGCAGATCGACGTCGAAGCGAACCGGCACGTCGCCCGCGGTGGGGATCTTGTAGGTCGACGGCGCGTGGGTGGCCAGCCGCCCGCGCGCGTCCCAGACGAGCGCCTCGCTGGTGAGCCAGCCCATGCCCTGCACGAACCCGCCCTCGATCTGACCGACGTCGATCGCCGCGTTCAGCGAGCGGCCGACATCGTGAACGATGTCGACCGCGAGCAGCCGATGCTCGCCGGTCAGCGTGTCGATCGCCACCTCGCTCACCGCCGCGCCGTAGGCGAAGTAGTAGAACGGGTGGCCGCGGAACGCGACCGGATCCCAGTGGATGTCGGGCGTGCGGTAGAAGCCCTGCGCGCTGAGCGACACGCGCGCCCGGTACGCGCTGCGCGCAACCGCGTCCAGGCGCATCCTGCGGGGCGTGCCGCCGATCACCGCGTGCGCCGCGCCGTCGGACCAGCGCACCGCCTCGGGCGGCGCGCCCCAGAGCGCGGCGAGGTGCCGCGACAGCCGTCGCTTGAGCGCGAGCGCCGCCTCGAGCGCGGCCATGCCGTTCAGATCCGAACCCGAGGAGGCGGCGGTCGCCGAGGTGTTCGGCACGCGGTGGGTATCGGTGGCCGACACGCGCACCGCGGCCACCGGCACGTCGAACTCGCGCGCCACCACCTGCGCGACCTTGGTGAACAGGCCCTGACCCATCTCGGTGCCGCCGTGGTTCAGCAGCAGGCTGCCGTCGGCATACAGGTGCAGCAGCGCGCCCGCCTGGTTCAGGAACGGCGCGTTGAACGAGATGCCGAACTTCACCGGCGTGAGCGCCAGACCGCGGCGCAGCACCGGGGCGGTCCGGTTGAAGGCGTCGACCGCGGCGCGGCGCTCGGCGTAGCGCGACCGCGCGAGCAGCCGGTCGATCACCGGCGCGAGCACGTTGTCCCGGATCACCTGGCCGTAGTGGGTGACGTTGCGCTCGGTGGTCCCGTACAGGTTCGCACGGCGGACCTCGAGCGGATCGCGGCCGAGCGTGCGCGCGACCGCGTCGATGACCTCCTCGATGACGAACATGCCCTGCGGCCCGCCGAACCCCCGGAACGCGGTGTTCGACACGGTGTTCGTCCGGCAGCGCAGGCTGTGCACGCGCAGGGCCGGCAGCCAGTACGCGTTGTCGACGTGGCACACCGCGCGGTCGTTGACCGCGCCTGACAGGTCGGCCGAGCAGCCGCAGTCCGAGGCGAGCACCAGGTCGAGCGCGAGCAGCCGGCCGTCGTCGTCGAAGCCCACCTGCCAGTGCGCCTCGAACGGATGGCGCTTGCCGGTGATCACCATGTCGTCGTCGCGGTCGAGCCGCAGCTTGACCGCTCGCCCGGTGCGCCGCGCGGCCACCGCGGCGAGTGCGGCGAACAGCGACGGCTGACTCTCCTTGCCGCCGAAGCCGCCGCCCATGCGGCGGCACTCGACGCGCACCCAGGACGAGGCCACGCCCAGCGCCTCGGCGACGATGTGCTGCACCTCGCTCGGATGCTGGGTGGATGCGTGCACGACCATACCGCCGTCGTCCTGCGGCACGGCGAGCGACACCTGGCCCTCGAGGTAGAAGTGGTCCTGGCCGCCGACCACCGAGCGGCCGCTCAGCCGCCGCGGCGCAGCCGCGAGCGCGGCCGCCGGGTCGCCGCGGACGACCTCCACCGGCGGCAGCACCCAGGACTGCGCGGCCATCGCCTCAGCGATCGTGAGGATCGCCGGCAGGGGCCGCGCGACCACGGTCATCCGGCGCGCGGCGATCCGCGCCTCGCGCTGCGAGCGCGCGAGCACCAGACACAGCGGCTGGCCTTCGTAGACCACCTGGTCGTCGGCCAGCAGCGGGTCGTCGTGCACGACGCCACCGTAGTTGTTCGCCGCCGGCAGGTCGGCGGCGAGCAGCACGTCGACCACGCCGGCGCTCGCCCGCACCGCGGCGAGGTCGATCGAGTCGATGCGTGCGTGCGCGAGCCCGGCGTAGCCGATCGCCGCGTGCAGCGTACCGACCGGCTCGGGCAGATCGTCGGTGTAGCGGGCCTCGCCGCTGACGTGCAGCGCCGCGCTCTCGTGCGGCACCACCGGCGGGAACTCCGGGCTCGGAGAGTTCATCGAGGCGCCCCGTCGGCCTCGACCGGCGCCAGCGTCGCCAGGGACGCCGCGTGCGCACCCGCGCCGAACAGGACGTGCCCTGCCCGCACCAGCAGCCCGGCCGCCGCGGCGAGCCGGTAGTCTCGACTCGCGCGCAGGTCGTCCAGCGGCGCGAAGTCGGACGCGAGCGCCGCGCCGGCCCGCTCGAAGACCTCGGGCTCGGGCCGTCGGCCCTCGAGCGCGCGCTCGGCCGCGGGCGCGCGCCGCACGGTGCCGGCCATGCCGCCGCAGGCGATGCGCACGTCGGCGAGCGCCCCGTCGCGCTCGCGCAGCGCAATCGCCAGGGTGAGCGCCGAGATGTCCTGTTCCAGGCGCCGCGACACCTTGAAGGCGGCCAGCCGCAGGCCGGATGCGCGCCGCGGCACGCGCACCCGCTCGATCCACTCCCCCGGCTCGCGACGCTGAACGCGGTAGTCGACGTAGAGGTCCGCGAGCGGCAGCGAGCGCTGCCGCGGGCCGCGCTCGCCCGCACGACGCAGCACGAGCTCGGCGCCGAGCGCGATCAGCACCGGCGCCGCATCGCCGATCGGCGACCCGTTGGCCAGGTTGCCCACCAGGGTGCCGCTCGCGCGGATCGCGGGCGACGCGAAGCGCGACCAGTAGCGTTCGAGCTCCGGGTAGTCCGCATGCAGCGCGGCGAACGCCTCGGCCAGCGGCACCGCCGCGCCGATGTCGTGATGCGCGTCGCCGGCCGTGCACGCACGCAGCGCGTCGACCGCGCCGAGCCACACCCAGCGGCTCGGTTCGCGCAGCTGCTTGGTGACCCACAGGCCGACGTCGGTGCCGCCCGCCAGCAGCCATGCGTCCGGATGGGCCGCGAGGAGCGCGTCCACGTCCTCGGGCGTGCGCGGCGCGTCCCACGCGCCGCGGCCCGCATCGATCGTCAGCGGCGTGCGCTCGGGCGGCGGCAGCGCCGCGATCCAGCCGGGCAGCCCGGCACCCGGCACGGCACCGCCCGGGTGCAGCGCCGCGCCGGCCGCGTGCATCGCGGCGACGATCGGACGGTAGCCGGTGCATCGGCACAGATTGCCGGCCAGCGCGTCGAGCGCCTGGCTCGCATCGCCCACCGGCCCCCGGGCCAGCCGCGCGGTCATCGCCATCACGAAACCGGGCGTGCAGAAACCACACTGCGAGCCGTGATTCTCGACCATCGCCCGCTGTACCGGATGCGCGCCGCCGAGCCCCGCGGCGGTCAGCACGCCGCAGCCGTCGAGCGTCGGCACGAGCCGGATGCAGGCGTTGCAGGGCTCCACCCGCACGCTGCCGTCGGCCGTCCGGCGGGCGATCACGACCGTGCAGGCGCCGCAATCGCCCTCGGCGCAGCCCTCCTTGGTGGCCGTGGCCCGGCGTTCGATGCGCAGCCAGTCGAGCAGCGTGGTCGATGGCGGCACGTCGGCCGGCTCGACCGGCGTGCCGTCGACAACGAAACGGAGCGGGCGCCGGGTGGCGGTCATGCGGGAGCGAAACGGCGGCGGTGGGAACGGGGACTGTAGCAAGCCGCGTACCCGGCGGCCACGACGGCACGCCGGCCGACCGTGGACGCGCACGCGGTTCTCCGTCGGGAACCCCCCTCTTTTCGGTGGATGGGCGCGACCCCGTCGCCCCTAACCTGGTCGCCGGTCCGTCCTCCCAGGACCGCCCCGCGCCGATGAACCGAGCGATCCCGCTGACTCTCGTCGACCCGCCGCCTCGTATCGACCGTTCCGCCGAACGGCTCGCCGCGGTCGCGGGCCGACTGCCGGCGATCCTGTTCGAGCTGCGTCAGCATCCGGACGGACGCGGCGAGCTCAGCGTGCTGAGCGAGGGTGCCGGCGCGCTGCTCCAGCTCGACGCTCGCGAGGCGACCGAGGATCCCGCGCGGCTGCTGCGCCAGCTGCACCCGGAGGACCGGCCCCGCATCAGCGCGGCGCTCGAGCGCGCGGCCCGTCGGCGCGCCGCCTGGCGCGACCAGTTCCGGGTGCTGCGTGCCGAGGGTGGAGCGACCTGGCTGGAGGTCGATGCCCATCCTCATCCGCAGCCCGATGGCTCGACGCTGTGGCAGGGGTGGGTGGTGGACACCACCGAACAGCACGACGCACAGCGCGAGCTCGCCGACAGCGAGCGCCGCCACCGCGAGCTGTTCGCCGCCAATCCGATCCCGATGTGGGTCCACGACGTCGAGACCCGGCGGTTCCTGACGGTCAACGATGCGGCGCTCGCGCACTACGGCTACGACCGGGAGGAGTTCCTCGCGCTCACGGTCGACGCGCTGCAGGCGAGCGACCCGGACCCGGACACGACGCGCGCCGACACCGCCGGGCACGCGACCGCGGAGGTCACGCTGGTGCGTCACCGGCTGCGCTGCGGACGCGTGGTCGAGGTCGAGATGAGCTCCCAGCCGCTGGCTTGGGACGGGCGTGTGGCCCGACTGGTGACCGCCCTCGACGTGACCTCGCGACGCAGCGCCGAGGCCGAGATCCAGCGGCTCGCCAACTACGACACGCTGACCCGCCTGCCCAACCGGCGGCTGCTCGCCGATCGCCTGCGCCAGTCGCTCGCCTCCAGCCTGTGGACCGGCAGCCGCGGCGCGGTGCTGATCGCCGACCTCGACGATTTCAAGCGGGTCAACGAGACGCTCGGGCAGCGCGTCGGTGACGAGATGCTGGTGGAGATCGCCGCGCGGCTGCAGCGCTGCGTCCGCCCCGAGGACACGGTGGCCCGCCTGTCGGCCGACGAGTTCGCGGTGGTGCTCGGCCGTCTGGGCAACGATCCGCAGGAGGCCGCGAGCAGCGCAGACGCCTGCGCGCAGCGGATCGTCGCCGCGCTGGGCCGCCCGTTCGCGATCGCCGGCTTGCGGCTCCACGCGTCGGCGTCGGTCGGCATCGCGGTGTTCGGCCAACCGACCGACGCGGTCGACGACCTGCTGGTGCACGCGGACTCGGCCATGCACCGCGCCAAAGCCGCCGGCCCCGGCACGATCCGCTTCTTCGACCCGGCGATGCAGGTCGCGCTGCGGTCGCGCGCCGCGCTCGAGACCGACCTGCGACGCGCGCTGTCCGAGGGGCAGCTGTGGCTCGCATACCAGGCCCAGGTCGACGACCGCTCCCGCACCGTGGGCGCCGAGCTGCTGCTGCGCTGGCAGCACCCGGAGCGCGGCGCGATCCCGCCGATGGCATTCATCCCTCTGGCCGAGGAGACCGGGTTGATCGAACCGATCGGCCAGTGGGTGCTGGAGAGCGCGTGCATCCGCCTCGCCAGCTGGGCGCGGGTGCCGAACTTGCGCGGTCTGCGACTGTCGGTCAACGTGAGCGCGCGTCAGTTCCGCCAGGCCGACTTCGTGCGCAGCGTCGAGCGCGCGCTCGCCTACAGCGGCGCGCCGCCGGGCAACCTGAGGCTGGAGCTCACCGAGAGCCTGCTGCTGGACAACATCAACGAGTGCATCGACAAGATGCGGGCGCTGAAGGCGATCGGCGTGGGCTTCGCGCTCGACGACTTCGGCACCGGCTACTCGTCGCTGTCCTACCTGAGGCGGCTGCCGCTGGATGAGCTGAAGATCGACCGCTCGTTCATCCGCGACATCACCACCGACGCGAACGATGCGGTGATCGTGCAAACCATCATCGGCATGGCGAACAACCTGGGCCTGAAGGTCACCGCCGAAGGCGTCGAGACCACCGAGCAGATGGCCTTCCTCGGCCGCCACGGCTGCGACGCGTTCCAGGGCTGGCTGTTCGGCCGGCCGATCCCGCTGTCCGAGTTCGAGGCCGCGCTCGCCGAACGACCGCCGATGCCGCCGTCCCCCGCCGCCGCCCCCGCGCACCCGCCGCCTGCGCTCGCGGCCGACGCGACGACGCCCGCGCCTGCGGCGGCCACCCCGGTCCGCTGAGCCCGGCGGCGGGCGCCCGGCTCGGGCCCGCGCCGCGCGTGATAGCGTCTGCGCTCCCGGGGTTCGGGGGAGACGACTCCGTGACCGACGAATCGCCCTGCCGGCTCGACGCGCTCGAACTGTCGCGACGCATCCATGCGCGCGAGCTGTCCTGCCGCGAACTGATGACCGCCCACCTCGCCCGGATCGGACGGCTGAATCCGCGCTTCAACGCGATCGTGTCGCTGCGCGACGGCGACCTGCTGCTCGCCGAGGCCGACCGCTGCGACGCCGAACTGGCGCGCGGCGCCTCGCGCGGCTGGATGCACGGCTTTCCGCATGCGATCAAGGACCTGGAGCCCACGGCGGGCATCCGCACGACCTGGGGCTCGCCGGTCTTCGCCGAGCACGTGCCCGCCGAGGATTCGCTGCTGACCGCGCGGATCCGAGCCGCCGGCGCGATCGTGATCGGCAAGACCAACGTGCCCGAATGGGGCCTGGGCTCGCAGACCTACAACCCGGTGTTCGGCACGACGGTCAACGCGTACGACCCGACGCTCACCTGCGGCGGCTCCAGCGGCGGGGCCGCGGTCGCGCTCGCGCTGCGGCTCGCGCCGCTCGCCGACGGCAGCGACATGGGCGGCTCGCTGCGCAACCCAGCCGGCTTCTCGAACGTGTTCGGGCTGCGCCCCTCGCGCGGACGCGTGCCGAAGTGGCCGGCCGACGAGGTGTTCTTCACGCAGCTGCCGACCGAGGGCCCGATGGCCCGCACCGTGCCCGACCTGGCCGCGTTCCTCGCGACGCTCGCCGGCCCCGATCCGCGCCAGCCGCTGTCGCTGCCGTACGACGCGGCGATCGCCGCGCTCGGACCGGCGCGGTCCCCGGTGAGGCCGGGGGCGCGGATCGGCTGGCTCGGCGACTACGGCGGCCACCTGGTGGTCGAGCCCGGGGTGCTGCCGCTGTGCGAGCGCGCGCTGCGCGACTTCGCGGCGCTCGGCTGCTCGGTCGAGCCGACGCCGCTCGGCCACGACCCTGAGGCGATCTGGCAGGCCTTCGTCGTGCTGCGCTCGTTCGCGCTCGCCGGCCGCTTCGCGTCCTGGCGCGACGACCCGCAGCGCTGGGCCCGTCTCAAGCCCGAAGCGCAGTGGGAGGTCGAGCAGGGCCTGAAGCTCGACGGCCTCGCGGTGTGGCGCGCATCGGTCGCACGTAGCGCGTGGCATGCGCACGTGTTGACGCTGCTCGGGCGGTTCGACGCGCTCGCGCTGCCCACCGCGCAGTTCTTCGCCTTCGACGCCCGGCTGCCCTGGCCGGCCGAACTCGCCGGCCGCACGATGGATTCGTACCATCGCTGGATGGAGGTCGTCGTCGGCGCGACCCTGGCCGGCCTGCCCGCGGTCAGCGTGCCGGCCGGATTCGACCCGCGCGGCGTGCCGATGGGCCTGCAGCTGGTCGGCCGCCCGGGCGGCGAGGCGGCGTTGCTGCAGCTGGCTCACGACTACGACCGCGCGACCCGCTGGGTCGAGCGCCGACCGCCCCCCGCCCACCTCACCGGAGACGCTGGATGATCATCGACCACCGCACCTACACGCTGCACCCGGGCAAGCTGCCGGAGTTCGTCGAACTCTACGGTCGCGAAGGCTATCCGGTGCAGACGCAGCACCTGGGCGAGCCGTACGGCTGGTTCACGTCGCACGACATCGGCGAGCTGAACCAGGTGGTGCATCTGTGGCGGTACACCGACCTCGGCGATCGCGAGCAGCGGCGCGCGCGAATGGCGGCGGACCCGCGCTGGCAGGCCTACCTGGCCCGGGCCACGCCGCTGCTGGCGCGGATGGAGAACAAGATCCTGCGCGGCACGCCGTTCTTCGCGATCCGCTAGGCCTGGGCCGACGGTCCGGGCGCGGCGGCGCGCGGCGGATGCGTCGCGATCCAGTGCCGGGCGATATCCTCGCGCCGGCACACCCAGACCCGGTCGTGACGCTCGAGGTGGTCGAGAAAGCGCTGCAGCGCCCGCATGCGGCCCGGGCGCCCGAGCAGCCGGCAGTGCATGCCCACCGACATCATCGCCGGCCGCTCCGCGCCCTCGGCGTACATCAGGTCGAACGCGTCGGTCAGGTAGCTGAGGAAGTGGTCGCCGGTGTTGAAGCCCTGCGGCGTTGCGAACCGCATGTCGTTGGCGTCGAGCGTGTACGGCACCACCAGGTGGTCGACCTCGACGCCGTCGCTGCGCGCGACCCGCGTCCAGAACGGGAGATCGTCGCCGTAGTAATCCGAGTCGTACAGGAAGCCGCCGTGGTCGACCACCAGCCGGCGCGTGTTCGGGCTGTCGCGCCCGGTGTACCAGCCGGTCGGACGCCGGCCGGTGAGCCGCTCGACGATGCCGACCCCGATGCGCAGGTGCTCGCGCTCGGTCGCCTCGTCGACGTTCTGGTAGTGGATCCAGCGCCAGCCGTGGCACGCGACCTCGTGGCCGAGTTCGACGAACGCGTGCGCGACCTCGGGGTGCCGCTCCAACGCCATCGCCACGCCGAACACCGTGAGCGGCAGCCGCCGGCGCTCGAACTCGCGCAGGATGCGCCAGACGCCGACGCGCGAGCCGTATTCGTAGATCGACTCCATCGACAGGTGGCGCGCCGGATAGGCGGCCGCGCCGACGATCTCGGACAGGAACTGTTCGGACGCGGGATCGCCGTGCAACACGCAATTCTCGCCGCCCTCCTCGTAGTTCAGCACGAACTGCACCGCGATCCGGGCGTCGCCGGGCCAGGCGGCGTGGGGCGGGCGGCGGCCGTAGCCGACCAGGTCGCGGGGATACGGGGTCATCGCGGTCCGGGGTGCTCGGGCGGGAGGCGCCGCAGTGTAGCGCAGCCGCCGCGCCGCGGCCCGCCGGGCGCTCGGCCGGTTCCGGCGCGGGCCCGGGCGACCCTACACTCGGCGGCGTGCGCCGGCCGGCCCCGCCCCACCGCCGCGGCGTACGGCCGCGCCGGCCGACCCGCGGATCGGTGCCGGTGGGGCCACCCCGCGGGCGGGGCGGGCGGCCCGCTGACGGAGGCAGCATGCTGGGTATCTCGGTCCACGTCGTCGATCTCGCCCGCGGCGCAGCTGCGTACGCCGGGCCGATCACCGTGCACCGCATCGCCGACGACCGCACCCGCGGGCCGGGCGACCGGCCGCCGGCGCTCCAGGACACCGCGGTCTGCCGGTTGCACGAGGCCGATCCGGCCGAACCGGTCCACCCTCCGGTCAGGCTGTCGCCGTGGCGGCCGTCGGTGCGGCGCGGGCGCTGAGCCGGGTGCGGCTCGCGGCGGCGGGGATCGCGCTCGCGCTGCTCGCGCTCGCGGCGCCGGCGCCGGCGCACGCCGCGGTCTGGGCGGTGCGGGCCCAGTGGGACGAGGCCGCCGAGCGGCGCTACAGCGAGTGGGTCGCGCAGCGCTTCGTGCCGACGATCTTCTATGCGGACTCGCCGTACGCGGACTTCGCGACCGACTGCGCGGACGCCGCCTATGCGATGCGACTGCTGTTCGCCTACGAGTCGGAGCTGCCGTTCGTGATCGCGGATCCCGAGCGCCCCGGCCGCACGATCTCGCAGGCCACCGGCCGCTTCGACCACCTGCCCGCGGGCATGCCCCGCGTGCGGGCGTTCATGGAGTGGATCGCGGTGACCACGTCGACCGCAACGCTCGCCCAGGACACCTACCCGGTGCGGATCGACCGCGAGCAGATCCGGCCGGGCGTGATCTTCCTCGCATGGCGACGCCACGTCGTGCAGGTGGTCGACGTCGAGGACACCGGCGTGATCCGCTATCTCGAGTCGACCTCCCCGCGGGCGATCCGCGTGATGACCTCGATCCGGGGGTTTCCGCACCAGGTGCCGGCCGAGCCCGCGGCGCGACGCCACGGCGACGGATTCCGCCGCTTCAAGTGGCCGCAGCACTACGGCCAGCCCGAGCCGACGCTGCCAGGCCACGGCACCGAGCAGTTCGATCGGGCCCGCGCACTCGGTCGCGAGGCGCTGCCCTTCCACGACTGGCTGCGCACGCGACTCGCGCAGGTCGACGAGCCGCCGGCGCAGCGGGCGCGACGCCAGCTGTTCACGCTGTGCCAGATCGCCTGGGACCGCGCGGGCGCGGTCGACGAGGCGCAGCAGGCGCTGCACGCGCTGCGCGCGGCCGGCCGCCGGTGCTTCTCGGTCGCCGAGCTCGACGCGCACTCGACCCCCGGGCGCGACGCCGCGCTGCAGCGCGCGTTCGTGCACGCGATCGCCCAGGCCGATCGGCCGCAGTGGGCTGAGGTACAGGGCCGGTTTCGCGACTTCGTCGAACTGCTGCTCGGCCGGCTGCCCGAACCCGACACCGATCGGGTACGCGCCGACCTGCTGGGCTGGTGCGACGTGAATCGCGTGGACGGCGGCCCGGGTCGACCGATGGACCTGGCCGAACTGCACCGGCTGGCCGCCGAGGGCCGGCTGGTGTCCGATCCCCACGCATCGCCCGCGCAGCGCTGGGGGCTGGCGCCGCACGCGCCGTCGTGCGGCCCGGCGGCTGCGCGTCGACCGTAGCACGCACCGCCCGACCCGATCCGGCCCGCGGCGACGTCAGCGACCCTCGGCGAGCCGACGGACCTCGGCACGCTGGCGCGAGACCAGCTCGAGCGGGTCGATCGTGACCGGCCGGCCCCGCTCGACCACGACCCGGCCGTCGACGACGGTCCAGGCGGCGGGCGCGGGCGCGCACATCAGCAGCGCGGCGACCGGGTCGTGACCCGCGCCGGCGTGGGCCGTGTCGCCGACGTCGAACACCGCGAGGTCCGCGCAGGCGCCCGGCACGAGCGCCCCCAGGTCCTCTCGACCGAGCACCCGGGCGCCGCCCAGCGTGGCGAGCTCCAGGGCCGCGCGCGCCGACAGCGCCTGCGGGCCGTGGCCGACCCGCGCGAGCAGCATCGCCTGGCGCGCCTCGCCGAGCAGGTGCGCGC
>JBIKMO010000270.1:0-5841 GCA_044359175.1 Burkholderiaceae bacterium
GCGAGCCGCAACTTCGACCGCACGCTCAGCCAGTCGCTCGCGCGTCTGGAAGCCGACGTCGGGCGGCTCGCCCGCAACGCCGACGACGCGGTGGACACCGGTACGCACGAGCTGCGTGCCACCGCCGAGGAACTGCGCGCCAGCATCGAGCTGATCACGCGCACGCTCGACCGGCTGCAAGACCCGAAGGCGCTGCTGCTCGGCCCCAGCCCGCGGCAGATGGGCCCGGGCGAGGCGGCGCGGTGAGCGCTCCCGCGCGCCGCCGTTGGCTGAGGGCGCTGCCCGCGGCGACGCTCGGCGCCCCCGCGCTGCTCGCCGGCTGCGACACGCTGGACAACCGTGCGCCGCGGTTCGACTTCTTCGTGATCGAGGACCTGCGTCCGGCCCAGGCTCCCGCCGCGGCCGTTCGGCTCGACCTCACGCTGCTGCTGACCACCGGCCCGACCCCGGCGCTGTACGACAGCGACCGGATCGTGTTCACCACCGATGGCCCGAGCCGGTCGTACTACCAGTACTCGAACTGGAGCGAGCGCCCGGCGCGCCGGATCATGACGCTCGCCGAGGCACGACTGGCCGCCCGCGGCGGCTTCCGCTCGGTGGCGCAGACGCTGTCGGGCGTGCGCGGCGACCTGGTGATGACGCTGCGGCTGGACGACCTGACCCACGACGCATCGAGCGTACCGAGCCGGGTGCGGGTGGCCGTTGGGGTCGAACTCGTGCAGTGGCGCGCGCGCAGGCTGGTTGCCCGCGAGACCTTCGTGCAAACGGCCGAGGCGCACGGCACCGACGCGCGCGGCGCCGCCCGGGCCGCGAGCGTCGCGGTGACCGCGCTGCTCGATGCGCTCGCGCCCTGGACGGAGGCGACCGCGGGCGCTTCGCCGCCGACCTGACCGGCGGGCCGGTCGACCCGCGCGGGCGGGGCTGCGCCGCGTCACGCGAGCGGGCCTGCGGCGTCGATGCCGTCGATGCGCAGGCGGCGGCGACGGTAGGTCGGCACGTCGAACCCGGACCAGGGCACCGCGCCGGCCGCCGGACGCGGCGGCGCGGCGTCGTTCGCGGCGGGCGCATCCAGCCAGGCGATCAGCGCGTCGGACAGGCCGCACAGACGCGCGCGCACGCCGGCGCGGGGGGGGGCTGTGATCACGGGGCGGGCGGGGAGGGTCATCGCGGCTTCCTTCTCATCGGACGCCTCCAGCCTCGCACCCCGATGGCTCATCCGGTGAGCCGCTCGCGCAGCCCCTGCCACCACGACTGGAGCGTCACGCGCAGACTCGCCAGGATCCGGTCGGGCAGCGCCGGCGGCAGCAGCGACACCGGCGTCTGGCGCCCGCCGGTGAGCTTCGCCACCTCGCGCGCGAGGAATGGCCCCAGGCCGCGCAACGTGACGATGCCCTCGCCGGCCTCCTGCGCCGCGCCGTTCAGCCCGTCGATCAGCACTTTCGTGAACGCGCCGTTGCCCCACTCCGCGCGCTCGAGCGACTCCTGGCGCGACGTGCTGGAGGCGAACACGATCACGCCGTTCTCGGGCGCCGACAGCGCGTTGGCCACGCGTGCGGTGTCGCGCGACAGCCGGGCGAACGCCTCGGTCACCTCGCCGGCAAAGCAGGTGTCGAGGAATACGACCGCCCGCCCGCGCACGCGGGACATCGCGCGGTTCAGCGCCACGTCGGGCACGCCGGTGGATCGCAGCCGGTCGCGGTCGCCGTCGTGCGGCAGGAAGTGCCAGCCCTGACGCCCGTCGTTGAGCCCGTGGCCGGCGAGGAACAGCATGCCCACGTCATCCGGTCCGACCTGAGCACGCAGCCACTCGAGCGCCTGCAGCAGGTTGGCCCGGGTGGCCTGCGCGTCGGTCAGCAGCCGCACCTCGACCTGCCGGTACAGCCGTCCCTGCTGGCGGCGCATCGCGTCGGCGAAGTCGCGCGCGTCCTTCGACGGCAACCCGAGCCGGTACTCCGTGCGGGCGTACTCGGACACGCCGACCGCAACCACGTACAGCGTGCCGTTCGCGCGGTCGGGCTCGAGGCGCCGGCCGCCGTCGCCGTCGATCGTGAAGGTGAGCGGCTCGGACGCACGCTCGCCGCTGCGCGCGATCACCTGCACGGTGCCCGCGCGCGGCGGCAGCGCGATCGCGACCTGCGCCGGCGCGCTGCCGTCGAACCGCGGCGGCAGCGCGACCTGCACCGGATCCACCAGCCGCCCGTCGACCCTCACTTCGACCGCGACCGGGCCGGACGCGTCGTCGCTGCGCACGGTGAACTGGAAGGTGCGGGTGCCCTGGACGGGCACGCGGATGCGGGCGGGTTCGAGCGACGCGAGCACCGGCGGCAGCACGATCGGCGCCGTGGGACGCAGCTGGTCGACCGGTACGGACCCGCCGACCGTGGACGACTGCGGTGCGGCCGGAGCCGCGGGCTGCGCCGCCTGCGGGCGCTGGTACTCGAGGCCCGGCAGCTCCGGATCGCGCAGCGACCCGTCGGCCGCCCGCAGCGCGGCCTGCGGGTCGAGCGTGTCGAGCACGCGATCGACGACGTCCGGCCGGTGAAAGACCTCGCGGAAGCGGGCGACCGTGAAATGGTCGGGCAGCGCCGTGCCCGGCCGGTCGATCAGCCAGCCGATCAGCGACTCGCCGCCGGGGCTCGCCGCGTAGTGCCCGGTGGGCGCCCAGACGACCCAGGCGTCGCGCGCGGCCAGCAACGACAGCAGCAGCGCGCCGTCGGAGGCGCGCCACCACCGCACCGTGCCGTCGGACATCGCGGTGACCACGACGGTGCCGTTCTCCACGGCGTTGACCGCCCGCACCTCGGTGGCGGTGCGCACGTCCCAGACCACGCGCATCGAACGGTCGATGCGGCGCAGGCCGACGCTGGTGGCGATGACCACGTCGCCGTCGGCGCCCACGTACGTGAGCGCGCGCGAGATCTCGCCCTGCTCCAGCGGGATACGTTGGCCGCGCACGCTCGGCAGCGTGTTGTTCTCGAAATTCTCCGCCGCGTCGAACAGCCCGCGGCGCGTCGCGGGCGCGCGCAGACCGCCGGTGGCGCCGTCGCCGGGCGCACGCGCAGCCAGGTCGAAGGAGACCGGCTCGCGCTGCGCGCCGCGCATCCAACGCACCCGACGGCCGTCGGGCGACAGGTACAGCTCGGCCGCGCCGCGCCGCACGAGGAAGTCCACCCGCGGCTCGGCGAGCGCGCGCGACGCGGTGCCCACCAGCGTCCCCCAGCTGCCCGCGAAGCTCGACCACGCGACCCGCTCGGCGGTCGGCGCCTCGCGCGCGGCGGGCAGCGCGACCAGGTCGGTGACCGAGTCGGGCGCCACCGCGTGCTCGCCCAGCAGGCGCCCGCTCGCGCCGTCGTAGCGCCGGATGCGCCCGTCGGTGCGGCCGGCCGCGTCCAGCGAGCCGCCGGTGAAGATCACCGCCCCGCTTGCCGCCCACGCGACCGCCTGGGTGCGGTCGATCGGGTGACCGCGGCGCATCGACGCGTCGTCCGGCATCGGCCCGGGCGGCGACGCGAGGTTCACGATGCGCGCGCCGCCGTCGATCGCGAACACGTCCGCGCCGGTGCCGGGCAGGAAGTAGCCGACGACGACGCGACGCGCGTCGGGCGAGAAGTCGATCGAGATCGGATCGTTCGGCCCGGTGGAGAACGACGCGACCGGCGCGATCGTCGTGCCGTCCACGCGCCACACCTGCACCGAGCCGTCGCGCGACACCGCCGCCACGCGGTCCTGCCTCGCCGAGAGACCGAAGACGTCGCGCCCCATCGGCTGCTCGAGCAGCGGCCGGCCCTCGAGGTCGAAGGCGCGCACCGCAGGGCGATCGCCGTAGCCCGCGAACAGCACGGTGCCCGAGCTCGACCAGACCAGGCGCTTCACGTGCCCTCCGCGCGCGTCGATGCGGCGCACGAAGCGGCCGGTGGACGCCTCGAACAGCCAGATCGCATGGCCGTCGGCGGCGAGCTCGGCGCTGGTACCCGCAACCGCGACCAGGTCCTGCGTGGGATGCAGCGCCGCGCCGAACAACCGGCCGATCTGCGCCGCGCCGACCGGCGGGCGCAGCACCGAGGTCGCGCGGCCGTCGGACAGCGACCACACGCGCGCGGTCTTGTCTTCGGACGCGGTGACGACCACGTCGCGGACCGCGTCTGCGGCCATCCGAACCACGGGCCCGGAGTGCGACTGCGCGTCGATCTGCAGCCAGACCGCGGCGCGCGCCGGCGCGGGCAGCGCGAGCACCAGGAGCAGCCCGATCCCGGACGCCGTCCATCCCCAACCGCAGTACCGATGCCGCATGCCCGCTCCAACGGTGTGCGCCGCGGCCCCGAGCCGCGCGACGCCTTCGACCGCACGCATCGTAGGTTCCAGGCCGCCTTCGGAGCAATCCGACCGAAGCACGACCCCGGGGACGCTCACCCCGCGGCGAGCGTCCAGCGAACTGTCCAGCCGGCGCGGGCGCCGGAGGGGCGTCACGGGATCACCCGCCGGCGCGGCTCCGTGCGGACCTCGATGCCGCGGAACGTGGCGGCGGGGCGCCCGATCGAGCTCGACGCGCCCATCGGCTCGGTCTTCGGGATCGGGCGACCGGTGGGGCGGAGTACGCCGAACCTCGCTGCGCTCTCGAGCTCACGCGACGGCTAGGACAGGTGCGGGGACGGGTGCCGCCGGGCTGAGGGGGACAGGACCACCGGACGCCCCGATCGGGCGCGGCGCAGATCGTCTTCCACGTCCGGACCGTGCCGGCGCGGCGAATCGCTACGCCGGTCGGCACGATGCGCGATCGCGCAGAGGCCACCGTCAGTCAGCACGCGTCCAGCGAGAGGGTACGAGAAAGAACTCAGCGCCGGGGAATTCATCACCACCGGCCTGATCGCCGATCGTTGCCGCAATCGACAACCCCAGTCCGTCGACGAGCTCCTGCCTGATGAAGTCGCGCTTCTCCTTGTAGCCGAGCTGTGCGCTCTGCCAGACCCCGATCTCCTCCGGGAAGCCGAACAGCCTCAGCTGATTCCGTATGAACGCCTCGTAACCCTCTCGGCGGTTGTTGGTGACGATGTGCGGCGCTATACCCGCTTCAATCAGTGAGGGCAGCAGTTGCGCGATTGGCTGAATGAGGACGATTCGTTCGTTGGGATCTTCGCGCATCGCAGCGTGCCTGGAGAGCAGGTCCGTTACGTATTGCTTGTAGACCTTGTGGCCCGAGAGGACCTGGACGACCCACTCGCGAGGCTCCGTCAAGTGCATTGGGACTTTCGAGCCGCCCGTCGCCGCGTCAAGGGTCCCATCCCAATCGAGGACCACGGCGGGCCGCTCACTCGATGCCCGCCATTCGGGAGTCCTCGTCATGACCCGTTTGGGCACTTCATCGATCATGGACAGCAGCCATGCGCGCTCATCCAGACCCTGCTGCGCTTTTTCGCGAAGCCTGCTGATGGTCCGGCCGAATGACTGGAATGCTTCATCGGCGGACGCCGCAGCGAAGTCCGCCAGCTCGCTCATGCGTGACCACAGCTCGCTCGGCTCGAACGTCCCGTCCGGTCCGGATCGCGCGACCAATGCCTCGGCAACCGCAGAGAAACTCCGGGAAGGGTCTTGCGCCATTGTGTGAAGAAGTCGCGCGTCATCCAAGCTCAACGGCGCCGAACCTCTTTGCGATGCGCCGCCCGCTCCATTCGACGCACTTGCTGAGGTGCGGCTGCCAGCCGCACCAGGCTGCGAACCCAGGGCCCGCACACGGTCCTTGAACGCGCTTTCGGACGTCCCCGTCGCGGCCAGCCCGAGCTCCTCGTACACGCGGTTCGCGATCCCGTCGACGTTGCCGGGGACGACTCGCGAGGTACGCATGCG
>JBIKMO010000271.1:0-5809 GCA_044359175.1 Burkholderiaceae bacterium
GGTCCGCGGCAAGCTCGCGCAGCTCGCCGACGCGCTGATGAACTAGGAGAGAACG
The DNA here is from genome assembly GCA_044359175.1 of Burkholderiaceae bacterium. Lineage (GTDB taxonomy): Bacteria > Pseudomonadota > Gammaproteobacteria > Burkholderiales > Burkholderiaceae_E > UBA4615. The sequence continues at coordinate 56 of JBIKMO010000271.1, forward strand.
GCATGCAACTCAACCCGGCCGAAATCAGCGAACTGCTGAAGACCAAGATCAAGAACCTGGACGTCGCGGCGGACACCCGCAACCAGGGGACCGTGGTGTCGGTCACCGACGGCATCTGCCGCATCCACGGGCTGTCCGGTGTGATGCAGGGCGAGATGATCGAGTTCCCGGGCAACACCGTGGGTCTGGCGCTGAACCTGGAGCGCGACTCCGTGGGCGCGGTGGTGCTGGGCGAGTACACGCACATCTCCGAGGGCGCCACCGTCAAGGCCACCGGAAAGATCCTGTCGGTGCCCGTGGGCCCCGAGCTGATCGGCCGCGTCGTGAACTCTCTGGGCGAGCCGATCGACGGCAAGGGCCCGATCGACGCGAAGCTCACCGACGTGATCGAGAAGGTCGCCCCCGGCGTGATCGCGCGCAAGTCGGTGTCGCAGCCGGTGCAGACCGGTCTCAAGGCGATCGACTCGATGGTGCCGATCGGCCGCGGCCAGCGCGAGCTGATCATCGGCGACCGCCAGACCGGCAAGACCGCGGTGGCCGTCGACACGATCATCAACCAGAAGGGCAAGGACCTGATCTGCGTGTACGTCGCGATCGGGCAGAAGGCGTCCACCGTTGCAAACGTGGTGCGCAAGCTCGAGGAGACCGGCGCGCTCGCCTACACGATCGTCGTGGCGGCCACCGCCTCCGAATCCGCCGCGATGCAGTACATCGCCGCGTACTCCGGCTGCACGATGGGCGAGTACTTCCGCGACCGCGGCCAGGATGCACTGATCATCTACGACGACCTCACCAAGCAGGCCTGGGCCTACCGCCAGGTGTCGCTGCTGCTGCGCCGCCCGCCGGGTCGCGAGGCGTACCCCGGCGACGTCTTCTACCTGCACTCGCGGCTGCTCGAGCGCGCGGCGCGGGTCAACGAGGAGTACGTCGAGAAGTTCACGCACGGCGCGGTCAAGGGCAAGACCGGGTCGCTCACCGCGCTGCCGGTCATCGAGACGCAGGCGGGCGACGTGTCGGCGTTCGTGCCGACCAACGTGATCTCGATCACCGACGGCCAGATCTTCCTGGAGACCGACCTGTTCAACGCCGGCATCCGCCCGGCGATCAACGCGGGCATCTCGGTGTCGCGCGTGGGCGGCGCCGCGCAGACCAAGGTCATCAAGAAGCTGTCCGGCGGCATCCGGACCGACCTCGCGCAGTACCGCGAACTCGCGGCGTTCGCGCAGTTCGCCTCCGACCTGGACGACGCCACCCGGCGCCAGCTCGAGCGCGGCCGGCGCACGGTCGAGATCCTGAAGCAGCCGCAGTACCAGCCGCTGCAGGTCTGGCAGCTCGCGTTGTCGCTGTTCGCGGTCACCCGCGGCTACCTGGACGACGTCCCGGTCGAGAAGGTTCTGCCGTTCGAGGGCGCGCTGCAGGCCTACATGAAGGACAAGCACCCCGCCTGGATCGACAGCATCGAGAAGAGCAAGGACCTGTCCAAGGAGGACGAGGACACGCTCAAGGCTGCGATCGACGCGTTCAAGAAGACCGGCGCGTACTGAGCACGGCGAGGAACGAGACTGCCATGGCTGGCTCGCGAGAGATCCGCAACAAGATCAAGAGCGTGCAGAACACGCGCAAGATCACCAAGGCGATGGAAATGGTCGCCGCCTCCAAGATGCGCAAGGCGCAGGACCGGATGCGGCACGCACGCCCCTACGGCGACAAGGTGCGCAACATCGCCGCGCACCTCGCGAACGCGAATCCGGAGTACCGGCACCCGTTCCTCGTTCGGCGCGAGACCGTCCGCGCCGCCGGGCTGATCCTGGTCACCACCGACAAGGGCCTGTGCGGCGGCCTGAACACCAACGTCCTGCGGCTGGTCACCCAGCGGCTGCGCGAGATCGAGCGGGCCGGCACCAAGGTGCAGGTCACCGCGATCGGCAACAAAGGGCTGGGCTTCATGCAGCGGATCGGGGCCAAGGTGGTGTCGCAGCTCGTGCACCTGGGTGACACCCCGCACCTGGAGAAGCTGATCGGCCCGGTCAAGCTGCAGCTGGACGCGTACTCGAACGGCGAGATCGACGCGGTCTATCTCGCCTACACCCGCTTCATCAACACGATGAAGCAGGAGCCGGTGGTGGAGCAGCTGCTGCCGCTCGATCCGTCGAAGCTCGAGGAGACCTCGCGCGAGTACTCGTGGGACTACCTGTACGAGCCGGACGCGCAGAGCGTGCTCGACCAGCTGCTGCTGCGCTACGTCGAGACGCTGATCTACCAGGCCGTGGCCGAGAACATGGCCTCCGAGCAGTCGGCGCGGATGGTGGCGATGAAGTCGGCCTCCGACAACGCCAAGAAAGTCATCGAGGACCTGCAGCTCACCTACAACAAGGCGCGGCAGGCGGCGATCACCAAGGAGCTGTCCGAGATCGTCGGCGGCGCCGCAGCGGTCTGAACACCATGCGCATCGCCACCGCTGCCCTCGCCCTCGCCCTCGCCGCCGGCCTGGCCGGCTGCGCGTCCACGGTCACCCACAGCCCCGAACCCGCCGGGGGGGCCGCAGCCTCTGCCTCGGTCGAGCCGCGCGCCGGGCGCCTGGAGCTGCGGCTGTCCGGCGAGGCGCAGAAGATGGCTGCCGACAACCCGGTGTTCAGCGTCGATCAGCTGCGCCAGACCCTCGAGCGCACGCTGCGCGAGCGCGGCGTGCTCGTCGCCGGCCATCCGCAGGTGCTGGAGATCGAGCTGCTGCGCCTGCGCGCGCGCTCGACCGGCGCGGCGGTCTGGGCCGGCGCGTTCGCCGGCTCCGACCAGGTGGCCGGCAACATCGTGCTGCGCGCCGCCGACGGCCGCGCGCTGCGCAGCTTCAACGTCGATGCGTCCTACGGCTTCGGTGGGCTCGCCGGAGGCGCCGAGAGCGTGCGGATGAACTGGCTGTACGACCGGTTCTCCACCGACACGGCCGGCGGCCTCGGCGCCCCCGCGAAGTGATCGTCCCGCCTCGACACCGACAGAATCCAGATCCACGGAAGGTGACTCCGAAATGAACCAAGGCCAGATCGTTCAGTGCATCGGTGCGGTGGTCGACATCCAGTTCCCGCGCGACGCGATGCCCAAGGTCTACGACGCGCTCGTGCTGCAGGACGCAGGCGATTCGCTCGCCGAGCGCGGGCTCACCTTCGAGGTCCAGCAGCAGCTCGGCGACGGCGTCGTGCGCACGATCGCGCTCGGTTCCTCGGACGGCCTGCGCCGCGGCATGCCGGTCGCCAGCACCGGTCACCCGATCTCGGTGCCGGTGGGCGAGGCCACGCTCGGCCGCATCATGGACGTGCTCGGCCGGCCGATCGACGAGGCGGGCCCGATCAAGACCGAGGAGCGCCGCGCGATCCACCAGATCGCGCCGAAGTTCGCCGACCTGTCGCCGTCGGTCGAGCTGCTGCCCACCGGCATCAAGGTGATCGACCTGATCTGCCCGTTCGCCAAGGGCGGCAAGATCGGGCTGTTCGGCGGCGCCGGCGTCGGCAAGACCGTCAACATGATGGAGCTGATCAACAACATCGCGAAGCAGTACAGCGGCTTCTCGGTGTTCGCGGGCGTGGGCGAGCGCACCCGCGAGGGCAACGACTTCTACCACGAGATGGAGGAGTCGAAGGTGCTCGATAAGGTGGCCATGGTCTTCGGCCAGATGAACGAGCCTCCGGGCAACCGCCTGCGCGTGGCGCTCACCGGCCTGACGATGGCCGAGCGCTTCCGCGACGAGGGCAAGGACATCCTGTTCTTCGTCGACAACATCTACCGCTACACGCTGGCCGGCACCGAGGTGTCCGCGCTGCTGGGCCGGATGCCCTCCGCCGTGGGCTACCAGCCGACGCTCGCCGAGGAGATGGGCAAGCTGCAGGAGCGGATCACGTCGACCAAGACCGGCTCGATCACCTCGATCCAGGCGGTGTACGTCCCGGCGGACGACCTCACCGACCCGTCGCCGGCCACCACCTTCGGCCACCTGGACGCCACCGTCGTGCTGTCGCGCGACATCGCGGCGCTGGGCATCTACCCGGCGGTGGACCCGCTCGACTCCACGTCGCGCCAGGTCGACCCGTACATCATCGGCGAGGAGCACTACTCGATCACCCGCCGCGTGCAGGCCACGCTGCAGCGCTACAAGGAGCTGCGCGACATCATCGCGATCCTGGGCATGGACGAGCTGTCGCCCGACGACAAGCTGGCCGTGGCGCGCGCGCGCAAGATCCAGCGGTTCCTGTCACAACCGTTCCACGTCGCCGAGGTGTTCACCGGCTCGCCTGGCAAGTTCGTGCCACTGAACGAGACGCTGCGCGGCTTCAAGATGATCGTCGACGGCGAGTGCGACGCGCTGCCCGAGCAGGCGTTCTACATGGTCGGTACGATCGACGAGGCGTTCGAGAAGGCCAAGACGCTGAAGTGACCTTCGCACGGCCCGGCACCAGGCGCGCCGGGCCCTCATCGATCCGCCAGGCCAGGACCGCAGCATGAACACCATCCACGTGGACGTCGTCAGCGCCGAGGAGTCGATCTTCGACGGCGAGGCGGAGTTCGTCGCGCTGCCCGGCGAGGCCGGCGAGCTCGGGATCTATCCGCAGCACACGCCGCTGATCACGCGCATCAAGCCCGGCGCGGTTCGCATCAAGCTCGCCGGCCGGGCCGACGAGGAGTTCGTCTTCGTCGCCGGCGGCATCCTGGAGGTGCAGCCCGACCGCGTGACCGTGCTCGCGGACACCGCGATCCGCGGCGGCGACCTCGACGAGGCCAAGGCCGAGCAGGCCCGCAAGGACGCCGAGGAGGCGCTCGCCAACCGCTCGGCCGACATCGACTACGCGAAGGCGCAGGCCGAACTCGCAGCCGCCATGGCGCAGATCGCGGCGATCAGGAAGCTGCGCGGGAAGTGATTCCATCGCTCGGGCGTGCCGGTCCGCGCCCGCGTGCGCCCGGTCGCGCGCCCGCCGCCGACGCGGCAAACAGCCGGGCGAGGGTCCGCCGCAGCCACGCATGCCCGGGATCGCCGTGCATGCGTTCGTGCCAGTGCTGCTTGACCGCGTAGCCGGGTAGCGCCACCGGCAGTTCGAACGCGCGAACGCGCTGCTGATCGGACAGCGCCTCGCTCAGACGCCGGGGCACGATCGCCAGCAGGTCGGTCTCGGCGACGATCCGCGCGGCGCCCAGGAAGGTGCGCACCCGCAACGCGACCTGCCGCTCGATGCCGTGGCGGCCGAGCGCGCGGTCGACCATCGCGTGGCCGGTGCCTGGCAGCGGGACGAGCACGTGCGCCTCGGCCTCGAGCGCGCGCCGGGTGAGCCGCCCCTGCAGCCGAGGATGGCCGGCGGCCGCGAGGCAGACGAAGTCCTGCACGAAGAGCGTCTGCTCGTGGAAGCCCGCCTCGAGCTGCGGCATGAACCCGATCACCAGGTCGACGTCGGCCGACTCGAGGCGCCGTGCGGTCGCCTCGTCGCTTGGCTCGGTGTCGATCGCCACGCCGGGCGCGTCGCGCCGCAGGTGCGCGAGCAGCCCCGGCAGCAGCACCGCCTCGCTGATGTCGGTCATCGCGACGCGGAACCGTCGGCGCGCGGTGGTCGGCTCGAACGCGGTGCCCTCCACGCGCAGCGCATCCAGCCGCGCGAGGATCGCCGCAAGTTCGGGGTACAGCGCCTGCGCGCGCGGGGTCGGCTCCATGCCGCGCGGCGTGCGCGCGAACAGCCGGTCGCCGAAATGCGTGCGCAGCTTGCCCAGCACGATGCTCGC
>JBIKMO010000272.1:0-5801 GCA_044359175.1 Burkholderiaceae bacterium
GTCGGCACGCCGATCGCCCGACTCATCGAGTCGGCGCCGACCAGCACGCCTGCGACGAACACGCTCGCCGCGATCACCCCGAGCGGGTGCAGGCCGGCGAGCATCGCGACCACGATGCCGCCGTAGCCGTAGCCCGGCGACATGTCGAGCGTCACATACCCCGTGCGCCCGGCGACCTCGATCGCGCCGGCCAGCCCCGCGAGACCGCCGGAGAGCGCGGCGACCCGCACCACGGTCCAGCCGACCGGCACGCCGGCAAAGGCGGCGGCGCGTGCGTTCGCGCCGGTGGCGCGGATGTCGAAGCCCCACACCGTGAACCGCAGCAGCGCCCACAGCAGCGCCGCCGACGCGATCGCGGCGAGCAGGCCGGTGTGCAGCCGGGTGCGCTCGATCAGGCGGCCGAGCTCGAGCTCGGGATCGATCGCCACGCTCTGCGGCCAACCCATCGCGAGCGGGTCCTTCATCGGCCCGTCGAGCAGCGCCGAGACCGCGAGCAGCACGATGAAATTCGCAAGCAGCGTGGTCACCACCTCGTCCACCCCCAGACGCGACTTGAGCAACGCCGGACCGATCAGCAGCAGCGCACCGGAGAGCGCCGCCGCCGCCATCGTCGCCGCGAACAGCAGCGCGGTCGGCACCGCGAGCGAGGCGCCTCCGTGCAGGCCGCCGACCATCACCGCCGCGATCGCCCCCGCGTACAGCTGGCCCTCGGCGCCGATGTTGTACAGCCGCGCGCGGAACGCCACCGCGGCCGCCAGTCCGGTGAGCATCAGCGGCGTCGCCCGGGTCAGCGTCTCGGCCAGCGCGAAGACCGAGCCGAACGCGCCGGCGAACATCAGCGACCCGGTCCGACCCACCGGCGCGCCGGCCCAACGGACCAGCAGCGAAGCCACCACGAGCGTGAAGGCCACCGCGAGCAGCGGCGCGAGCACCAGCGCCAGCCGCGAGGTCTCGTCACGCCGCTCGAGCCGCATCACCGCCCCCGGCCATCGCCAGGCCGATCGCCTCGCGGGTCCACGCCCGCGCGGGCAGATCGCCGACGATGCGTCCGTCGTGCATCACCGCGATACGGTCGCCCATCGCGAGCACCTCGTCCAGGTCGTCGGAGATCAGCAGCACCGCGGCCCCCTGGTCGCGCGCCTGCAGCAGGCGGCCGCGGACGAAGTCCACCGCGCCGACGTCCAGACCCCAGGTCGGCTGGTGCGCGACGATCAGCCGGGGCGCGGGCGCTCCGGGCGGCGGCATCAGCGCGCGGCCGAGGATCAGCTTCTGCATGTTGCCGCCGGACAGCGCGCGTGCCGAGGCGCCGGCGCCGGCGCCGCGCACGTCGAACGCCCGCAGCACGCGCTCGGCCTGCTGGCGTGCCGCCGCCCGCCGGATCCAGCCGCCGCGCGCGAACTCGGGCGTGCGAAGCCGCTCGGCGAGCGCGTTCTCCCACAGCGGCAGCTCGCCGACCAGGCCGACCGCCGACCGGTCCTCGGGCACGCGCGCCACGCCGCGCGCGACCAGCCAGGCCGGATCGGCACGCAGCGGCTCGTCGCCCAGGCGCAGCTCCCCACCGTCGGCGGCACGCATGCCGCACAACAGCTCGGCCAGATGCCGCTGCCCGTTGCCCGACACGCCGGCGACCGCCACCAGTTCGCCGGCGCGCAGCACGAGGTCGAGCCCGCGCAGCCGCTCCCGCCCCGCCCGCGCATCCGGCGCGGTGACCACCCCCCGCAGCGCGCAGACCGCCTCGCCCGGCGCGCCGGCAGGACCCGCCGCGCGCTCGTCGATCTCGTGGCCGACCATCCAGCGCGCCAGCCGCGACGGGTCGCACTCGGACGCCGGCGCCTGGGCGACCAGGCGCCCGGCGCGCAGCACCGCGATCCGGTGCGACACCCGCAGCACCTCGCCGAGCTTGTGGCTGATGAAGATCACCGCCAGCCCCTGCGCGACCATCGAGGCCAGCACCGCGAACAGCGCCTCGCTCTCCTGCGGGGTGAGTACCGCGGTGGGCTCATCGAGGATCAGGATCCGGGCGTCCCGGTAGAGCGCCTTCAGGATCTCGACCCGCTGGCGCTCGCCCACCGAGAGCTCGCGCACCAGCGCGTCCGGCTCGACCGGCAGCCCGAAGCGGGCGGCCAGCGCCTGCAGCCGCTCGCGCGCCGCGCCCCGGCGCGTGAACGGCTGCCACAGCGGCTCGCTGCCGAGCATCACGTTGTCGAGCACGCTCAGGTTGTCGGCGAGCGCGAAGTGCTGATGCACCATGCCGATGCCCGCGGCGATCGCGGCGCGCGGATCGCCGGGCGTCAGCGGCCGGCCGGCCACCTGGATGTGCCCGGCGTCGGCCCGATAGTGGCCGAACAGGATCGACATCAGCGTCGATTTGCCGGCGCCGTTCTCGCCGAGCAGCGCCAGCACCTCGCCCCGGTGAAGGGTCAGGCTGATGCGGTCGTTGGCCTGCAGCGCGCCGAAGCGCTTGCTGACCTCGACGATCTCGAGCACCGGGGGGCCGGCCGCCCCCCGCGCCGGCTCAGCGGGCGCCACTCGACTTCGGTTGCGTGTCGTCGACCTTCACCACGAACTTGCCCGACAGGATCTCGGCCTCGCGCGCCCGGACCTTGGCGACGATCGGGGCCGGCACCTTGCCCTCGAAGGTGCCGAGCTTCGACATCTCGGAGCCCTTGTACTTCATCATCGAGTACTGGCCGTAGTCCTCGGCGACGAACTTGCGCTCGCGCACCAGCCTGAGCGCCCGGTCGATCGTCGGCTCCATGTGCCACAGCGCCGAGACGACCACGGTCTCCGGGTACTGCGGCTGGGTGTCGATCACGTTGCCGATCGCGAGCACCTTGCGCTCCTTGGCCGCGTCGCTCACGCCGAACCGCTCCGCGTACATCACGTCGGCGCCCTTGTCGATCATCGCGAACGCCGCCTCCTTGGCCTTGGGCGGATCGAACCAGCTGTTGATGAAGGTCACCATGAACTCGACCTTCGGATTCACCTCCCGGGCACCGGCCATGAACGCGTGCATCAGCCGGTTGACCTCGGGGATCGGAAAGCCGCCGACCATGCCGATCTTGTTCGACTTGGTCATCCCACCGGCCACCAGCCCGGTCAGGTAGGCCGGCTCCTGGATGTAGTTGTCGAACACGCTGAAGTTCGGCGCCTGGGGCTTGCCCGAGGACCCGAGCAGGAACGACACCTTCGGGAAGTCCTTGGCGACGCGCCGCGCGGCGGCCTCGACCGCGAAGGCCTCGCCGACGATCAGTTGGTTGCCGGCGTTCGCGTATTCGCGCATCACCCGCTCGTAGTCCGCGTTGGTGACGTTCTCGGACGCCTTGTACTCGATCTCGCCGCGGGCCTCGGCCGCCTTCAGCGCCTTGTGGATGCGGCTCACCCACTGCTGCTCGAAGGGCACGGTGTAGATCGCGGCGACCTTGAGCCTCGCCTGCTGCGACAACGCGGGGGCGGCGGCGCCGGTGGCGGCGAGGGCGGCGGCGCCGGCGAGCAGACGGCGACGAGACGGGGCGGCGGAACGGCGGACGCGCATGGGGATCTCCAGGTCGAGGGGACGGACGGGGGGCTGCGGCGACGACGCCGCGATGATAGAGCCTGCGGCGCGCATCGGCGACCCGCACCGCCGACCCGGGGTCACCCGCGGGCCCTCAGAGCACGAACCGCGCGAGGTCCTCGTCGCCGGCGAGCACGGCCAGCCTCGCGTCGACGAACGGCGCGTCCACGGTCACCGGCACGCCGGCGCGGCTCGCGGCGTCGAACGACACCTCCTCGAGCAGCTTCTCCATCACGGTGTGCAGGCGGCGGGCACCGATGTTCTCGGTCCGATCGTTGACCGAGCAGGCGATCTCGGCGAGCCTTCGCACGCCGTCCGCCCGGAAATCGAGCTGTACGCCCTCGGTGGCGAGCAGCGCCTGGTACTGGCGGGTCAGGCACGCATCGGTCTCGGTGAGGATGCGCTCGAAGTCGGCCACCGCGAGCGAGTCCAGCTCGACGCGGATCGGGAAGCGGCCCTGAAGCTCGGGAATCAGGTCGCTCGGCTTGGACAGGTGGAACGCGCCCGAGGCGATGAACAGCACGTGATCGGTGCGCACCATGCCGTAGCGGGTGTTGACCGTCGTACCCTCGACCAGCGGCAGCAGGTCCCGCTGCACCCCCTGGCGGGAGACGTCGGCGCCGGAGAGTTCGCCGCGCGAGGCGATCTTGTCGATCTCGTCGAGGAACACGATGCCGTTCTGTTCGACGTTGGCGATCGCACGCAGCTTGACCTCGTCGTCGTTGATCAGCCGGGCGGCCTCTTCGTCGCGAAGCAGCTTCATCGCCTCGGCGATCCGGACCTTGCGCGTGCGCCGCCGGCCCGCCATGCCCTGGAACAGCCCCTGCAACTGCTGGGTGAGCTCCTCCATGCCGGCACCACCGACCATCGGCAGCTCGGGCATCGGCGCGGCGAGCTCGATCTCGATCTCCTTGTCGTCGAGCTCGCCTTCGCGCAGCTTCTTGCGGAACTTCTGACGGGTGCCCGACTCCGGCGAGCCGCCCGCGGCGCCGGAGTCGCCGCCGAAGCCGATGCCGCCTCGCGCCGGCGGCAACAGCGCGTCGAGCACGCGCTCTTCGGCCGCGTCGGTGGCGCGGGTCTCGACCTTGCGCATCTCGGTCTCGCGCATCTGCTTGACGCCGATCTCGGCGAGGTCGCGGATGATCGCGTCGACGTCCTTGCCGACGTAGCCGACCTCGGTGAACTTCGTGGCCTCGACCTTGATGAACGGCGCCTGCGCGAGCCGCGCAAGCCGGCGCGCGATCTCGGTCTTGCCCACGCCGGTGGGTCCGATCATCAGGATGTTCTTCGGCGTGATCTCGTGGCGCAGCGGTTCGTCGACCTGCCGGCGACGCCAGCGGTTGCGCAGCGCGATCGCCACCGCGCGCTTGGCACGGTCTTGCCCGACCACGTGCTTGTCGAGCTCGGAGACGATCTCGCGGGGGGTCATCGGGGTCATGCGTTCGAGCTTACCGCATCGGCGACGCGACCCGGGTCGGGCCGCCGCAGGCCACGCTCGCCGATTCCCGCTGCCCCCCCCGGGCTTCGTTGACGCTGCCCGAAACGCGCTGTTAGGCTGCGGTTACAAGCCGGTGCGCTCCACGACGCCCACGGCTGACCCCAGGAGCACCGCGGGGCCGACGGAGACTCATGCCCACCGACCACATCATCGAAACGCGGGACCTGGCGATCGAGTTCAACGGGTTCTATGCGGTCAAAGGCGTGTCGCTGCGCGTGGCGCGCGGCGCGATCCATGCGCTGATCGGGCCGAACGGGGCCGGCAAGACCACCTGCTTCAACCTGATCACCAAGTTCCTGCGCCCGAGCGCGGGCACGATCCTGTTCAACGGCCGGGACATCACCGCCGCCAGGCCCGCCGACGTCGCGCGCATGGGCATGGTGCGCAGCTTCCAGATCTCGGCCACCTTCCCGCACCTGACGCTGCTCGAGAACGTGCGCATCGCGCTGCAGCGTAAGCTCGGCACCTCCTTCCACTTCTGGGCGAGCGAGCGGACGCTGTCGTCACTGAACGATCGTGCGTTGCAGCTGCTCGCCGAGGTGGGGCTCGCCGAGTACGCGTCGCTGCCGGCGGTCGAGCTGCCCTACGGGCGCAAGCGGGCGCTGGAGATCGCGACCACGCTCGCGCTCGATCCCGAGATGCTGCTGCTGGACGAGCCGACCTCGGGCATGGGTCACGAGGACATCGGCCGGATCTCCGCGCTGATCAAGCGGGTGGCGGCCAACCGGACGGTGCTGATGGTCGAGC
>JBIKMO010000273.1:0-5789 GCA_044359175.1 Burkholderiaceae bacterium
CGATGGAACGAATCGGATTCGTCGGACCGGGCCGGATGGGCCGGCCGATGGCCGCGAACCTGCTGACGAAGGGGTTCGCCCTGATGGTGCACGACATCGACCCGCGTGAGGTACGTGCGCTCGTCGAGCTCGGCACGAGCGCCGCGGCCGACGAGCGCAGATCGGCCGCGACTGCGCGATGACGATCACGATGCTGCCGACCGCAGCCGAGATCGAGCAGGTCGCGCTCGAGCAGCCCGCCCGCGGGGAGTCGCTGTTCATGGTCGGCGCGAGCGACGCGGACCGCGCGCGGGTGCGGCCGTTGCTCGACGCGATGGGCACGACGTGCCCCATTGCGGCGGCGTCGGCACCGGCGGTCGCACCACGCTGGTCAACAACCACGTCGCGATCACGCTCACGCAGGTCAACGCCGAGGCGATCGCGCTGTCGCAGCGGCTCGGGCTCGACCTCCAGCGCACGCTCGCGGTGCCGCTCGGCACCTCGGCGAACAACGGCCAGCGGCGGATGAACTTCCCGAGCAAGGTGCTCGCCGGCGACACGAGCCCCGGCTTCACGCTCGACCTCGCGCACAAGGACCTCATCCTGGTGCTGGGCGCCGCGCACGCGACGCGCGTGCCGATGCCGGTGGCCGCCGCGGTCCACGAGGCGTTCAGCCCCGCGCGCGCGAGCGACCACGGCGGGCGGGACTTCTCTTCGACCGTCGACGCGCTGCGCGGCCACGCGCGGATCGAGCGGCCGAGGGTGCCGGCCGGGTGGAGGCCGGCGTGATCCGGGCGGTGCGGCCTTGGGTCCGGACGTCCCGCCGAGGCGGCGACGTTCCCGCCGGAACGTCTTCGGCGCCATCGCGGGCCGTGCCACGGACCCCGCGGTACCGTGCATGAGATCGGCAGCGAGGCCATGCCGCGATCGTCGCGTGCGCCGCGAAGCCCGCCCGTCGGTGGCGCGCGCGCCGGCCTGCTCGCGCTCGCCTGTAGGGTTGCGCTCGGCGTTTGCGCGATGACAAGCGCACCGGCCCAGGGGCAGCCCGCGACGGGTCCTTCCGACACCGGTCGGTCGGCCGTCCGTGCCGAGCAGGCGACGGCATGGTCGATCGTCGACGACGGCGTGATGGGCGGCGTGTCGTCGTCGCGCGTTCGACCGGCCGACGAGGGTCTGCGCTTCGAGGGCGAGGTGCGGCTCGAGTTCAGCGGCGGCTTCGCGTCGATGCGGCGCGCCGCGCAGTGGCCGTCCGGGAGCCCCGGCGTGAGGGTGCGGGCGCGAGGTGACGGCAATGCCTACCGGCTGGTGGTCTACACGCGCGATCCGGTCGGTGGCCGGCCCAGGCCCTACTCGTACCACGCGGTATTCTCGCCGCCGGCCGAGGCGACCGGCGCGACCGGTCAGACCGCCGTCGTCGAGCTGCCCTGGGCCCGGTTCCTCGCCGGCTTCCGCGGTCGCGCGGTACCCGACGCAGCGCCGCTCGAGGCCGCCGACGTGATCGGCGTCGGCGTGATGATCACGAAGGACGAGCACCGTGCCGGGCAGGGCCCGTTCGTGCTGCACCTGATCGAGATCGCGCCGCTGCCCTGAGCCGTCGCGCCAGCGACCGACTGCGCACGACCCATGGACACCGCGACCTCCCCGCTTCGATTCCGGTTCGGGCCGCCGCGAGCGGCGGCGGGGTTCGCGATCGGCCTCGCCGGCTGCCTGGTGCTGGACGGTGTGTACCGCAGTGACGCCGCGGGGGTCGCCGAGTTCATCGAGGCGGCAGCCCCACCGACGAGGAACTTCACGCGCTGCTGCACAACGTCATCGAGCGGCACACGAAGATGCTCACGCGCCGGGGCGTGCTGGTCGAAGACACGGGCCAGATCGACCTGGCCGAGCCGGATGCCGATAGCGAGGAGGCGCGCACGCTGCGACTGCTGCAGGCGGCGGGGGTGACGTACCGCATCGCCTTCGGCGCGCGCGTCGGCCGGATAGTTCTGAGGCTGCGAGGCGCGATGCCGCGCGAAGTCACCGCGCGCCAGCCGTTGTGTGCCGACGTCGACGGCTGCAGCCTGCACGCGGCCGTGCGCATCGAAGCACACGAGCGGAAGCGGCTGGAGCGGTTGTGCCGCTACATCAGCCGGCCGGCGCCGTCGGACGAGCGCATCCAGTTGATCGCTGCAGGGCAGGTGCAGCTGGAGTTGAAGACGCCGTGGCGAGCTTTCTTGGGCTTTGCAGAGGCCGTTTGAAACTCTTGGCGCGGCCTGCGGCCGCAACCAAGACGCTGGCGCTTCGAGATCGACAACGTCTTCATCCAAATCGGTGGTCTGCCGCGTGCGCAGCGGCTGGCCGATCGATTCGCCCGCTTGAAGTAGCCGCAGATTCCGAACCGGCATGCCCGGCAGCTGGTGCCCGATCTCAACGACGTGCTCAGCGGCTGCGAGTACGACTGGGTGGCCGCGCAGGCCGACTACTCCACCGACATGATGTTCGAGTCCGCCGAGGGCCTGCGTGAGCCGTACCCACGCTTGCACAGCCACGGCACGTTGTGCTCCGGTGCCACTGAGGTCGTGAACTTCCTCGGCCGCAAGCTCCTGGCCACCTTCCAAGGCGAGGGGTGTGCGACCGATCAAGCCTCGTGTGCCGTCGCGTCGGCGGTTCTCGGATCAAGCACCGCGTCAAGCAGAACTGGCTGAGGCTGTACGACCAGGCGGGGCTCGTGCCCGATGGACGGTGAGCACTCCTTGCGCGGGTTCACCCACCGCGACGTCCGCTCAGAGCTGACGAAGACGCGCTGGTTGCGCTCGTGTGCCGATGATCCGAAGAAGGCCAGCGCGAAGATAAGCCGCTGATTCATGCGGCGCTGACAGATCTTGAGGGGGTTGCCGACGTTGATCAGCAATGGCGAGGGTAAGGTCCCCGAATGACCGCTCACCGAAGTCGCGAACTGGCGGAGCGATCCCTGAAGAGGCATCGTCTGTCGCGGTCTTTGCGCCCTGAAGCTGCCGGTCAGGCCCCCGCACAGCCACCCATGGGAGGCCCTGCGGCGGAGGGCACGCCTTGGTGCGCTGCCCTCGAACAGCGGAGCCAGTTGCGGCGGACCGTGCACTTGCCCATTCGTGAGGCAAGCCGCTCTCCTCGACCGCCTTGCGCCAGAGCGCGAGACCGCCCTCCTCGCGCAGGAGCATCTCCTGGCCTGTGCCGATCAAGCAGACGATCGCGCACCATTCGGGAATGCGCTCGGCACCGGCGCCAACCCTGCCAGGAACCCTTCGATCAGGGACGTGGCCTGCGCGGGCGCGTCCATCACCGAGATGTGCGCCGTCTCGAGCACCGCGAAGCGGCCGCGGGGCAGGGTAGCGGCGGCGTCGCGCAAGCCCTCCAGCGGGTACATCGTGTCGTGCCGGCCGGCGACGAACAGCGTCGGCGCGGCGATGTCGCGCAGCCGCGGAGCCAGGGGCTCGCGCTCGATCAGCACCGCGCGGACCGACCGCGAGAGCGCGGCGCCGTCGGCTTCGCGCAGATGCCGGTGGAAGTCGTCCAGAACCGGCCCGCCGCGCTCACGCGTGGCGGGCAAAAGGAACGCGCGCGCCACGCCGTCCCGGTAGAGCCCCGTGCCGTGGATCCAGCGGGCGCCCCAGGCGACGAAGCGGTCCCCGAACCCGGGCCCGCCGGGCGCCGTGTGGACCGGGGTGTTCAGCATGACCACCGCGCGCGTACGCTGCGGCCGCGCGAGCGCGAACTCGCCGGCGACCAGCCCGCCCCAGGAGGTGCCGACGACGACCACGGGCCGGTCGATGCCCAGCGCGTCCAGCACCTCGCTGAGCGCCTCGCCGCAGTCGGCCATCATGAACGGCCCCGGCGCTGGACCGCTGTCGCCGTGGCCGGGGCCATCGACCACGACGAGGCGGTGGCGACCTCGCCAGGCCTCGATCTGCGCGCGGTAGATGCGGTGGTCCGAGAGGATCGACGGCCACAGCACGATCACCTCGCCGTCGGCGCCCGCGGGCCCCGTGTCGCGCACGGCCAGGCGCCCCACGCGGGTGGGGACCTGCCGAGCGGGGGGCAGCAGCGAGGCGGGCGCACCGGGGCCCGGCGGCTGCGCCCCGACCCCGGAGGGCGTCGGCGCGCGCGCCGGGACGTGGGTCGCGTCCGGCGCGGCGACGGCACACGCACCCAGCGCGGCCGCCGCGAGCGCGGCGAGTGCGCCGCGGCGCGGGGTCGGCGTCGCGGCGTACGGCGAGGATTCGAGGGTTCGTGGATGCATGGCGGGCCTCTGAAGTTATTGGCGTTCACTTTAATTTTGACGTCTTGCATGTTAGAAGTAAACATGCATAACATTAGACCATGGACCCCGTCGCCACGCCGCAGCGGCCGCGCCCCGTCGGGCGCCCCGCCTCCGCCGGCCGCGCCTTCCACCACGGCCACCTGCGCCGGGCCCTGATCGACGCCGCGGTCGCAGCCCCCGACATCGAGGGCCTGTCCCTGCGCCAGCTCGCCGCCGGGCTCGGCGTCACGGCCGCCGCGGCCTACCGGCACTTCGCCAGCCGCGAGGACCTGCTGCTCGAGGTGGCGCGCGTGGGCTTCGAGCGCCTGCTCGCACGCTTCGTCGACGCCTTCGACATTGCCCGACCACCGGCGGATGCCGCCGACGCGCAGGCACGGATGCAGCGCCTCGCGCAGGCCTACCTGCAGTTCGCCGACGACGAGCCAGCGCTGTGGCGGCTGATGTTCGGGGCGCAGGGGGCCGGCTACCGCGCCACCGTGGGAACGCCGGGGCGCCGCAGCAGCTACGACCATCTGCCTGCCGCGCTGCTCGGGCTGCACCGGGCTGGCGTGATTGCACGGATTCCCGACGACCGCGACGCGCTGTTCGCCTGGAGCGCCATCCACGGCGCCGCCTCGCTGCGCATCGGCCGCGTGCCGGCGGCGCTCGCGCCTCTGCCCGCGCTCGCGCGCGAGATCGCCTTGCGCGTCGTCGACGCGCTGCGCGCGTCTCGCATGTCCACCTGAAGCCCCGCCCGCCCCCGAAGGAGACCTCGCGATGATCGTGAACGACCTCGCCCTCGGGTTGCACCCGCGCCGCGTGCGCATCTTCCTTGCCGAGCGTGCTCGACGAGCACGTCGCGATCGACGCGGCGCAACTCAACCGGATGCTGCAGCTCGACGGGGTGGCCGTGGCGGAGCTGTGCCATCGTTAGGGGGGCGCGATGAAGCAGCGGCGCGCTGGGCGCATCCTAAACGTCGCCTCGACGGCGGCGTTCCAGCCCAGGCCGTACTTCGCGGCCTACGGCGCTGGCCAAGGAGAGGGAGGACCACGGCGTGGGTGTCGGCCGCCTGGCGCCCGGACCGACCGACACCGCCTTCTTCGACGGTGTCGGTCCGCAGGCTATCGCCGGCGGCCACTTCTTCGGCAAGGCCGGTCGGGAGGATCCGTGCGTGGTGGCCACGGCCGGCGTGGAACTGCTGCTCGGCAGCGGGCTCACGCGCGTGGTGGGGCTGAAGAACCGGGTGATGCTCCTCGGCAACCGCTGTGTGCCTCGGGCGATGGTGGCGTCGGTGTCCAAGCGGATGCTGCGGCGGCTGAAGCCATGACACCTCAGGCCATCCGATGAGCCCCGACGGCCTCTTCCAGGCCGCGAGCTCGATCGCGCTGCTCGGCTGGATCGCGCTCGCCCTGGGGCCACTCGCACCTCGCACGCTGGGTCTGGTGGGAGGCGTGGCCATCCCGGTCGTGCTGTCGGCGGGCTATGCCGCCATCGTGCTGGCCCACTGGCGCGCCGGGCAGGGGGGCTTCGACAGCCTCGAGTCGGTGGGGAAGC
>JBIKMO010000274.1:0-5776 GCA_044359175.1 Burkholderiaceae bacterium
ACGAGTCGGTGGGCGTGGCCCTGAACGCCGAGCTGTGGTCGCCGGACACCGGCGCGTGGTCGGTGCTCTCGGGCGGCCAGGTGCCGCGCCTGTACCACTCGATCGCACTGCTGCTGCCCGACGGTTCGGTGCTGGTGGGCGCGGGTGGCGCGCCCGGCCCGCTGGTGAACACGAATGCGGAGCTGTTCTTTCCGCCGTACCTGTTCGAGGACGGGGGCCGGTGGGCGGCGCGGCCGCGGATCACGAGCGCCACGCCGGTGGCCGATCCGGGCGGCGAGGTGACCGTGCAGGTGGACCACGCTCGCGCGGTGACGCGACTGACGCTGGTGAAGTTCGGCGCGGTGACGCACCAGGTGAACTTCGAGCAGCGGTTCGTGGAACTGCCGATCGAGACCTCGGCGGGCGGACGGCTGACGACCCGGTTGCCGAGGAACGCGGGCGACCTGCCGCCGGGGTTCTGGATGCTGTTCGCGCTGGACGACCGGGGCGTGCCGTCGGTGGCGGCCACGCTGCGGGTGAACGTGGCGGCCGACCCGGGGCTGGACACCGACTGGACGCCGACCTTCGGCGGCACGGTGCGGGTCGGCGGCGACGCCTTCACGCTGCGCTGCGAGGCCGACGAGGTGATGGCCGGCGTGCGCGGCGAGCTCGGCAGCCGTGACGGCCGCACCGTGATCGGCCGCATCGGTCCGGTGTGCGTGCGGCACGACGGGGCCGGCCGCTGGTTCGGGACGCCCGTGGCGCGAGGCGCGGTCGGCGGCGGCGGCGGCGGCGCGTTCGAGCGGACGTGCCCGTCGGGGCACGCGGTGACCGCGATCGCGGGGCGATCGGGCGAGGAGGTGGACCAGCTCGCGCTCACCTGCCGGCCGCTGGCGGCCGGCGGCCGGGTCGCGGGCGCGACCGTCGCGCTCGACGCCGCGGGCGGCATCGGCGGGCGCACCGAAGCCCCGCTGACCTGCGGCGACGCCAAGCCGGCCAACGGCCTGTACGGCCGCGCCTCCTACGCGCTGCAGAACGTGGGCCTGCTCTGCGGCGCGGCCCCGGGCACGCCGGTGCCGGCCCCCACGCCCACCCCCACGCCCACCCCCACGCCCACCCCCACGCCCACCCCTGCGCCCACCCCTGCGCCCACCCCTGCGCCCACCCCCGCGCCCGCGCCCGCCCCCGCGCCCACCCCCGCGCCCACCCCCGCGCCCACCCCCGCGCCCACCCCCGCGCCCGCCCCCGCGCCCGCGCCCGAGCATCAGCCGACGCCGGCGGCGCCGTCGCAGACCCCCACTCGGACGGCCGCCTGCTGACCCGCGGCCCGGCCGGCCCCAACGCGCCTGCCCCGCCGGATCGCGCGGGCCGGCCGCCGCCCGCGTGTCCGTGCCGCGTCGCTGCGGTCCCGTTCGTCCGCGCCCGCCGACCGGGCGGCGTCGCCGCCGAGTGAGCCGTGTCGGCGTTCGTAGCATCGGGGGATCCGGCCCGAGCGGTGCATTCGCATCCCGAGGTCCGCCGCCCCCGAACCCGACGCCGACGCGCGACCTCAGCCGCTCCGGAACGACCGCCTTGATCGACGCCGCGTGGATCTCCGAGCTCGTTCGCTCCGCCGCGATCGGCGGCGTCGTGTCGGCGGCGGTGGGCATGACGCTGGTGCTCACGCGCCGCCGGCATCTGGCGGTCACCGGCGATGGCGCGGGCCCGTCGCACAAGATCCACGCGGTGCGCACCTGCCGGATCGGCGGGATCGCGGTGCTCTCGGGCTTCGGGGTGGCGCTGCTCCACTGGGCCGGGTTCTCGGGCGCGCGCGCGGCCCCCGACCCGGCGTTCGTCGCGCTGCTGCTGCTCGCGCTGCTGCCGGTGGCGGGCAGCGGCCTCGCCGAGGACCTGACCAAGCGCATCGGTCCGCGCCAGCGGCTGTTCTGGATCGCGCTGGGCGCCTCGGCGATGGTCGCCTCCGGGCACGTCACCCTGCACTCGGTGGACGTGCCCGCGCTCGATGCGCTGCTCGCGTTCTCGCCGTTCGCCGCGGTCTTCACGGTGGTGGCGTGCACCGGCGCGACCAACGCGTTCAACCTGGTCGACGGACTCGACGGGCTGCTCGCCGGCGTGGCGCTGATCACGCTCGCGGCGATCGGCTGCGTCGCGGCGCGCGTCGGCGATGCGACCGTGCTCGGCATCGCCGCGCTGCTCGCGGCGGCCATCGTCGGCTGGCTGCCGTTCAATTGGCCGCGGGCCCGCCTGTTCAGCGGCGACGGCGGCGCGTATGCGATCGGGTTCGTGATCGCGGTGCTGCTGCTGGTGCTGGTGCAGCGCAATCCGCAGGTGAGCCCGTGGTTCGGGCTGACCGCGGCCGCGCTGCCGGTGTGGGAGACGCTCCACAGCATGTGGCGGCGCCGCAGCGACGGCCGCGACGCGATGCAGGCCGACCAGGGACACCTGCACCAGCTGGTGCGCCTGCGCGTGCACTGGTCGCTCACCTACCGCGCGCTTCGCTCCGACGGCGTGTGGTCGCCGCACTGGACGCCGGGTCACGGGCCGCCGCCGCCGGTGCCCGCACCGAACGGCGCATGCAGCCCGCTGCTGTGGGCGCTGCACGCGGCGGTCGTGGTGCCGGGCGTGGTGTGGTTCGACGACACCGGCGCGTCCATCCTGCTGTTCGCAGGCTTCGCGACGGTCTACGTGCTGCTTCACCGCAGGCTGTCGCGCTCGCGGATCAAGTACCTGCCCGCGCTCGCGCGCTGACCGGGTAGGGCGGTCCGCGCCGCGGCCGCATCGCCGCGCTGCGTGACGGATGTCACGACGCCCACCTTGACACCGGCGCCCCGCGCGCGACCCCCCGGCTGCGCCGGATGCCGTCGCGTCAACACGATGCGCACGGTGGTCCGCGCCTTGCACCCCGCCGCTCGATCCGGCCCGCCGGTGTCCGTCCGCGTCCTGGACGGCGCGGTCCGGGCCGCAGTCGGGCGGTGGGATGAGGGCGAGGTTCGACGGTCGGTGGGGCGCGGTGCTCGCCGCAGCGCTGGTCGCGGCGGTGCTGCTGCAGGCCTGCGGTGGCGGTGGCGGTGGCGGCGATGCCACCGCGATCTCGTCGTCGGCCGAAGGGGCCGGGGCGAGCGGCGCCGGCGCCCCCGGCACCTGCCCGAAGGCGCCCGGTGCGCGGACCACGGTGCCCGCGCTGGGCCTGGGCGAGCCCGAGGCGGACGCGGCCGTGCTCGGCATGTGGTCGCCGGTGCGCGCGTGGCCGCTGATCCCGATGCACGCGGCGCTCACCCCGGACGGCCGCGTGATGTCCTACGGCACCACGCAGCAGGGCCGCCAGACCGGCCGCTTCGTGTACTCGGTGTGGGACCCGGCGCTGGGCGGCGGGGCGGACGCTCACCTGGTGCTGCCCAACGCAACCCGGACCGACCTCTTCTGCAGCGCGCAGATGCTGCTGCCGCAGTCGGGCCGGATGTTCATCCCGGGCGGTGACACCTACGTCGACGGCTCGACCACCAACCTCGGCACGGCCGACACCACGGTGTTCGATCCGGCCACCAACGCGCTCACGCAGGGCGCGACGATGTTCCGCGAGCGCTGGTACGGCACGCCGACGATGCTGGTCGACGGCGAGGTGCTCATCAACGGCGGTTCGGGCGCGGCCCAGGTGAACGCAGACCGTCCCGAGGTGCGGCAGCTCGACGGCACCTTCCGGCTGCTGTCGGCGGTCGACACCTCGACGATGTCGTTCTACTACCCCCGTGCGTGGACCGCCCGCGACGGGCGCGTGTTCGGCGTCGACACCTTCGGGGCGATGTGGTTCATCGATGCGGCGGGCGCCGGCCGGCTGTCGCCCGCGGGTCGGCTGCAGCACTTCGGTGCCGGCGACACCGGCTCGGCCGCACTGTTCCGGCCCGGGCGCGTGCTGCTCGCCGGCGGCGGCGCGACGCGCGCGTCGGTGGTCGACTTCACCGGCCCGCAACCGGTCGAGACCGCGACTGCGCCGCTGTCGGCGGTACGGCATCGCCTCACCCTGACCGTGCTGCCCGACGGCCGCGTGCTCGGCACCGGCGGCAGCGGCGTGGAGAACGAGTCGGTGGGCGTGGCCCTGAACGCCGAGCTGTGGTCGCCGGACACCGGCGCGTGGTCGGTGCTCTCGGGCGGCCAGGTGCCGCGCCTGTACCACTCGATCGCGCTGCTGCTGCCCGACGGTTCGGTGCTGGTGGGCGCGGGTGGCGCGCCCGGCCCGCTGGTGAACACGAATGCGGAGCTGTTCTTTCCGCCGTATCTGTTCGAGGACGGGGGCCGGTGGGCGGCGCGGCCGCGGATCGTGACGTCAACGCCGGTGGCCGATCCGGGCGGCGAGGTGACCGTGCAGGTGGAGCACACACGGGCGGTGACGCGACTGACGCTGGTGAAGTTCGGCGCGGTGACGCACCAGGTGAACTTCGAGCAGCGGTTCGTGGAACTGCCGATCGAGACCTCGGCGGGCGGACGGCTGACGACCCGGTTGCCGAGGAACGCGGGCGACCTGCCGCCGGGGTTCTGGATGCTGTTCGCGCTGGACGACCGGGGCGTGCCGTCGGTGGCGGCCACGCTGCGGGTGAACGTGGCGGCCGATCCGGGGCTGGACGTCGGCTGGACGCCGACCTTCGGCGGGGCGCTGCGGGCCGCGGGCGACTCCTGGCGGCTGTCCTGCGAGGTCGACGAGGTGATGGCCGGCGTGCACGGCACGCTCGCCGCCTCGGGGGCCGCGGCCACGGTCGGACGCGTCGGCCCGCTGTGCGTGCGTCGCGATGCGGCCGGCCGCTGGGTCGGCATGCCGGTGGCGCGCGGGCTCTCCGGCGGGACGGGCGGGACGGGCGGCGTCGCGGCCGGGGCGGCCTTCGAGCGCCGCTGCGAGCCCGGCGAGGCGGTCGTCGGGCTGCGGGGCCGCGCGGGGGCGGCGATCGACGCGCTGCAGCCCGACTGCCGCCCGCTGTCGCCCGAGGGCCGAACCGCGGGTGCATTGCGAACGCTCGAGGCCGCGGGCGGCGCCGGCGGTGGGCCGCAGCCGCCGCTCGTGTGCCGCGATGCGCAGCCCGCCGCCGGGCTGTACGGGCGGACCGGCAGCGCGCTGCAGGCGCTGGGACTGCTGTGCGGGACCGCGGTTGCGAGCGCGCCGCTGCCCCCGCCTGCTCCGACGCCCGCGCCTGCTCCGACGCCCGCGCCTGCTCCCGCCCCGGCGCAGCCCGCCCCGGCGGGCGGACCTGCGGCCGGTGGGGGTACGGCCGGCGCGGCGGCACCCGCGCGCGGCAGCGGGTGCTGACCGCGGTCCGACGCCGCTACGACGCCTTCAGCTTGCGCCCGTCGGGCAACGTGACGCTGACCGAGAGCACTTCCATGTCGCGATCGCTGTCGAGGTCGATCGCGATGTCCTCGGGCCGGACGGGAACGTGCTTGCTCACCGCCTCGAGCACCGCCTGCTTGATCTTCTGCAGCAGCTCGGGGTTCTGC
The DNA here is from genome assembly GCA_044359175.1 of Burkholderiaceae bacterium. Lineage (GTDB taxonomy): Bacteria > Pseudomonadota > Gammaproteobacteria > Burkholderiales > Burkholderiaceae_E > UBA4615. The sequence continues at coordinate 5,461 of JBIKMO010000274.1, forward strand.
GTTCGGCCGCCCTCGCGGGCGATGATCACCTGCAGCCGCTCCTTCGCCAGCGACGCGCTGCGAGGCTGACGGCCCAGGATCCGGTCCAGCAACGACATCATCGTGAGGCCCTCCATCAGGCCGCGGCGCGGCGGCCGACGTTGCCGAACAACCGGCGCAGGAACCCCTTGTCCTCTTCGGCGACGAAGCGCAGCGGCACCTGCTTGCCCAGGAATCGGTCGATCGCGTCGCCGTAGGCCTGCGCCACCTGCGACTGCGCGTCGTGCACCGCGGGCACGCCGGCGTTGGACGACTCGAGCACCCGCTGCGATTCGGG
>JBIKMO010000275.1:0-5774 GCA_044359175.1 Burkholderiaceae bacterium
CGGCGATCGAGCGGATCGCGGCCGGGGTCGGGCTGACGCCGGCGATCGTGACCGGGGTGGCGAGCTTCTACCGGTTCCTGCACCTGCGTCCGGTGGGCCACACGCACCTGCTGTGGAGCGACAACGTTACCGACCGGATGCTCGGCAGCCGGGCGCTCGCGCGCGAACTGTGCCGCCGTCTCGACACCGTCCCCGGACGGCCGAGCCCCGACGGCTCGGCCAGCGTCGGCTTCACGTCGTGCATCGGGCTGGGCGATCAGGGGCCGTCGGTGCTGGTCGATCAGCGACACGTGCTCACGCGGATGGACGCGCAGCGCGTGGTCGAACTCGCCGACCTGCTGCGGGCGCGGGTGCCGGTTGCCGACTGGCCGGCCGAGTGGCTGCGGGTGGACGACGGGGTGCGCCGCGCCGACCGGCTGCTCGGCGCCGCGCCGATGCGCGGCGAGGCGGTGCGCGCCGCACTCGCGCTCGGTCCGCAGGCCACGCTCGCGGCGCTGCAGGCCTCCGGGTTGCGCGGGCGCGGCGGCGCGGGCTTCGCGACCGCGGCGAAATGGCGCGCGTGCCTCGCCGCGCCGCCGGCGCCCGGCACGACCCGGGTCGTGGTCTGCAACGCCGACGAAGGCGAACCCGGGACCTTCAAGGACCGTCTGCTGCTCGCGCGGCACGCCGACACCGTGCTCGAGGGCATGACCGTCGCCGCGCGGGTGCTCGGTGCGCACCACGGCTTCGTGTACCTGCGCGGCGAGTACCGGTGGCTGCTCGAGTCGCTCGAGGCGACGCTTCGCCGCCGCCGCGCCGAGGGCCTGCTCGGTTCGCGGATCCTCGGTGCGGACGGCTTCGAGTTCGAGGTCGCGATCCACGTCGGGGCGGGGGCCTACGTGTGCGGCGAGGAGAGCTCGCTGATCGAATCGCTCGAGGGCAAGCGCGGTACCCCGCGAATCCGCCCACCGTTCCCGGTCGAGCGCGGCTACCTTGGCCGCCCGACCGTGGTCAACAACGTCGAGACCTTCTGCGCGGCCGCCCACGTGGTGGCCGACGGCGCGGCACGGTGGGCCGCGCTCGGCACCGCCGCCAGCACCGGCACCAAGCTGCACTCGGTCAGCGGCGACGTCGCCCGCCCGGGCATCTACGAGTACCCGTTCGGGGTCACGGTCGCGCAGGTGCTGGAGGACGCGGGCGCCGTGAATCCGCAGGCGGTCCAGGTCGGCGGCCCGTCGGGCACCTGCATCGGCGCGGCCGAGTTCGGGCGGCGGTTCGGCTTCGAGGACCTGCCGACCGCGGGCGCGCTGATGGTGTTCGATCCGTCCCGCGACATGTTCGAAACCGCACGTGCGTTCGCCCACTTCTTCGCGCACGAGAGCTGCGGCTTCTGCACGCCGTGCCGCGTCGGCACCGAGCTGGTCGCGCGGCGGATGGACAAGCTCGCGGCCGGGCACGGCTCGCTGTTCGATGCGCGCGAGCTGCAGGCGCTGGAGGCGCTGATGCACGGCACCACCCACTGCGGGCTGGGTGCGAGCGCAACCAATGCGCTGCGCGACACGCTCGTGCGGTTCCGGCCCGCCTACGAGCGGCGGCTGCAGTCGCCGTCGTTCGTGCCCGCCTTCGACCTGGACGCCGAGCTCGCATCCGCCCGCCGCGCGACCGGACGCGATGACCCGGGCGCCCACCTGGAGCGCCGCGGATGACGCGCTTCGTGCTCGACGGCGTCGAGGTGCCGTTCGTCGACGGCGACACCGTGATCGGTGCCGCGACGCGCGCGGGCCACACCGTGCCGCACCTGTGCTGGTCGGACGCGCTCGGCCAGAGTGGCGCGTGCCGGCTGTGCACGGTCCGGGTCGACGGCCGACTCGCGGCCGCGTGCACGACCCGCGCCGCCGCCGGACTCACGGTCGAGAACCGCACCGCTGAGCTGGACGGCCGGCGGCGTCTGCTGCTGCAGATGCTGTTCGTCGAGGGCAACCACTTCTGCCCGAGCTGCGAGAAGAGCGGCGACTGCCTGCTGCAGGCGAACGCATCGGCGATGGGCATGACCGGCCCCGGCTTCGAGGAGTTCTACCCGCGGCGCCCGGTGGACACCAGCCATCCGGAGGTCTGGCTCGACCTGAACCGCTGCATCCTGTGCAAGCTGTGCGTGCGGGCGAGCCACGAGATCGACCACAAGGACGTGTTCGCGATCGGCGGGTACGGCATCGACACGCACCTGCTGGTGAACTCGCCGACCGGGCGGCTGGGCGACAGCGCGTTCGCCGCCGGTGACGCGGCCGCCGGTGTCTGCCCGGTCGGCGCGATCCTGCCCAAGCGGCGCGGCTTCGCCACGCCGATCGGCTCGCGCCGCTTCGATCTCGCGCCGCTGCCGGGCGCACCGGACCGCGATGACGCCTGACCCGACCCCTGCGACCGCACCGCGCCGGCTGCGCGTCGCGACCGTGTCGCTCGCCGGCTGCTTCGGCTGCCACATGTCGATGATGGACCTCGACGAGCGGCTGTTCGCGCTGTTCGACCGGATCGAGCTGGACCGCTCGCCGCTCACCGACCTGAAGCACTGCGGCCCCTGCGACGTCGGCCTGGTCGAGGGCGGGCTGTGCAACGCGGAGAACGTGCACGTGCTGCGCGAGTTCCGGGCGCGCTGCACCGTGCTGGTCGCCGTGGGCGCGTGCGCGATCACCGGCGGGCTGCCGGCGCAGCGCAACGCGCTGGACGTCGGGCGCCTGATGGTCGAGGTCTACGCGGCGCCGCGCCCGGGCCTCGCCGCCGGCAGCGCGGTGCCCGACGACCCCGAACTGCCGCTGCCGCTCGCGCGCGTGCACCCGATCCACGAGGTGGTGCACGTCGACCACTTCCTGCCCGGCTGCCCGCCCGACGCCGAGGCGATCTGGTCGTTCCTGAGCGCGCTGCTCGACGGTCGCGAGCCGCGCCTCGATCCGAGGCTGATCCGCTATGACTGAGCTCGCCGCCGACCCCGGACCCGCCGGGCCCACGCTGCGGCGCGTGGCGATCGACCCGCTGTCGCGCGTCGAGGGTCATGGCAAGGTGACGCTGCTGCTCGACGAGCACGACCGAGTGCGTCAGGCACGGCTGCACATCGTCGAGTTCCGCGGCTTCGAGCGCTTCATCGTCGGCCGCCCGTACTGGGAGGTGCCGGTGATGGTGCAGCGCCTGTGCGGGATCTGCCCGGTCTCGCACCACCTCGCCGCGTGCAAGGCGATCGAGGTGGCGCTCGGCATCGCCGCGGTGCCCCGCAGCGCCGACCGGCTGCGTCGGCTGATGCACTACGCGCAGATCATGCAGTCGCACGCGCTGCACTTCTTCCACCTGTCGTCGCCCGACCTGCTGCTCGGATTCGACGCGCCGGCAGCGCGGCGCAACCTGGCCGGCGTGGCGGCCGAGCACCCCGAGGTCGCGCGCCGCGGCGTGCTGCTGCGGCGCTTCGGCCAGGAGGTGATCCGCATGACCTCGGGCAAGCGGGTACACGGCACCGGCTCGGTACCCGGCGGCATGAACCGCCACCTCGAGCCGGCCGATCGGGACGCGCTGCGCGCGCAGGTGCCGCAGATGATCGACTGGTGCGAAGAGGCGGTGGCGCTCGCCGAACGGCTGCTCGCACAGGACGAGGACACGGTGCGGCGCTTCGGCACGATGCGCTCGAGCTGGATGTCGATCGTGCGGCCCGACGGCGCGATGGAGCTCTACGACGGGGTGCTGCGCGTGCGCGACGCCGACGGCCGCACGCTGCTGGACGGTGCCGACGTGCAGGGCTACCTCGGGCTGATCGAGGAGGCGGTCGAGCCCTGGACCTACATGAAGTTCCCGTACCTGCGCGCGCTGGGCCGCGAGGCCGGCTGGTACCGTGTGGGGCCGCTCGCCCGGCTGCAGACCTGCGACTTCGTGCCGACCCCGCGGGCCGAGGCGCAGCGCCGCCGCTTCGTGGCCGCCGGCCCGGTGCACGCCACCCTCGCCTACCACCTGGCGCGGATGATCGAGATGCTGCATGCGACCGAGACCCTCGCCGACCTGCTCGAGGACGATGCGCTGGTCGCCGGCGAGCGCACGGTCGAGCCGCCCCGGCCGCGCCCGGCGCAGCGCGCGGGCGTGGGCGTGATCGAGGCGCCGCGCGGCACGCTGATCCACCACTACGCGATCGACGACGAGGACCTGGTGAGCGACTGCAACCTGATCGTGAGCACCACCCACAACAACCACGCGATGAACGAATCGGTGCGGTCGGTCGCCGCCGACGCGTTCGACGGGCGCGCGCTCACGCCCGCGCTGCTCGACCGGATCGAGGTGGCGGTGCGCGCCTACGATCCGTGCCTGAGCTGCGCGACCCACGCACTGGGCAGCATGCCGCTGCAGGTGCGCGTGGTCGATGCGCGCGGCGAGCTGCGCGACGCAGTCCTGCGCCACGACGACGGACGGCTCGAGCGGTGCGCGACGTGAACCGCGCCATGGCGAGCGACGGCGGCTCGGCCCGGCCCGGCGCCGACCGGTCGCGCACGGTCGCGCCGCTGCTGGTGATCGCGGTCGGCAACCCGAGCCGCGGAGACGACGCGCTCGGCCCGGCGCTGCTCGATCGGCTGCACGAGGCGCAGGTCGAGCGCGCCGGCGACGTCGAGCTGCTGCTCGACTTCCAGCTGCAGGTCGAGCACGCGCTCGACCTCGGCGGTCGGCGCGCGGTGCTGTTCGTCGACGCGAGCCGCGAGGCGGCGCTCGCCGGGGCGGTCTCGCTCGCGCGTATCGAGGCCGACGCCGGCTCCCCGGGCACGAGCCACGCGCTGTCGGCGCCGGCGGTGCTGGGCATCGCGCGGCGCATCGGCTCGGCGCCGCCGCCGGCGTGGCAGATGGCGATCGGCGGGTGCGCGTTCGGGCTCGGCGAGCCGCTGAGCGGCGCCGGCTCGGCGGGGCTCGAGCGCGGGGTCGAGGCGGCACTCGGGTGGCTTCGCGCCCGGCGCGCGGAGGCAGACGCCGATGCATGAGCTCAGCCTCGCCGGATCGATCCTCGCGATCGTCGAGCAGGCGGCGCGCACCGAGCGCTTCGTGCGGGTGCGCACGATGCGCCTGGCGGTGCCCGCGCTCGCCGGGGTCGAGGTGGACGCGCTGCGCTTCGCGCTGTCCGCGGTCGCGCCGGGCACGCCGCTCGAGGCGGCCGAAGTGGTGATCGACGAGCCCCCGGCGCACGCGCGCTGCGCCGGCTGCGGGCGGGACTGCGAAGTGCGCGAGCACGGCGCCGCATGCCCGCACTGCGGCGGCTGGCGGCTCGAGGTGACCGACGGCGGGTCGATGCGGGTGGTCGACCTGGTGGTGGAATGACGACGACGGAGGCCTGAGGACATGTGCGTGACCTGCGGATGCGAAACGACGGCCCGGCACGAGCCGAACCCGCGCACGATCGACGGCGAGCCGCTGCCCGAGCCGGACGCGGCGCGCACGCTGCGGCTGCAGACCGCGGTGCTCGGTGCCAACGACCGGATCGCCGCGGCCAATCGCGCCCACTTCGCCGCCCACGGCGTGACCGCGCTGAACCTGATCTCGAGCCCGGGCTCGGGCAAGACGTCGCTGCTGGTCGAGACCATCCGCCGGCTGCGCACGCGCGCGCCGGCGCTGCCGGTCGCCGTGATCGAGGGCGACCAGCAGACCTCGAACGACGCGCTTCGGATCCGCGCCGCCGGCGCGCCCGCGATCCAGGTCAACACCGGCAAGGGCTGCCACCTGGACGCGGCGATGATCGCCGCGGCGTTCGCACGGCTGCCGCTGCACGACCACGGGCACGACCACGG
>JBIKMO010000066.1:0-18924 GCA_044359175.1 Burkholderiaceae bacterium
CGGCAGCCTGCTGGACGTCGGCATGTTCATGCAGAACGTGATGGTCGCGGCCCGCGCGCGGGGGCTCGACACCTGCCCGCAGGCCGCCTGGCTCGAGTGGCACCGGATCCTCGCCGACGTGCTCGCGCTGCCGTCGCAGCAGACGCTGGTGTGCGGGATGTCCCTCGGCTGGGCCGATCCGGACGCCCCGGTGAACCGCCTGGTCACCGAACGCGAGCCGTCCGCGGGGTTCGCGCGCTTCCTGGGCGAGTGACCGCGGCCGGGCGGGAGCTCGGCGGGGCGCGGGCCGGCCCGCCGATCAACCGCCGCAGGCGCGCGGCAGCACGTCGCCGATCGGTGCGCGCACGATCAGGTCGGCGAGGTCGTCCATCGCGGTCGGGCGGTCGTTGACGATCGCCACCACCGCGCCCGCGCGGTGCGCGATCGGCACCATGCCGGCCACCGGGTGGACCTGCAGCGTCGTGCCCACCGCGAGCAGCAGGTCGGTCTCGGCGGCGGCGCGCAGCGCGCGATCGATCACCTCGGGCACCAGCGCTTGCCCGAAGGAGATCGTGTCGCTCTTCTGGATGCCCCCGCACGTCGGGCAGCGCGGGTCCGGCTCGCCGGCGCGGACCCGTGCGAGCGCCTCCTCGATCGGCGCCCGGCGCCCGCACGACATGCAGGCGACCCGCCAGAGCGTGCCGTGGACCTCGATCACGCGGTCCGGCCGGCTGCCGGCGAGCTGGTGCAGGCCATCGACGTTCTGGGTGACCAGTGCGTGCAGCGCCGCGCGTCGCTCGAGCGCGAGGAGCGCCCGGTGTGCGGCGTTGGGCCGCGCGCTCCAGGCCGGGTGGTCCAGCCGCGCGCGCCAGGCCGCTCGGCGGACCTCGGGATCGGCCAGGTAGTGCTGCAGCGTCGACTGCCGCTCGGCGGACGGGTCGCGGGTCCACAGGCCCTGCGGGCCTCGGAAGTCGGGGATCCCGGAGTCGGTCGAGATGCCCGCTCCGGTGAGCACGACGATCCGGGTCGCCCGCTCGATCCGGCGGCGCAGCGCGTCGATCGGGTCGTCCGCGGTCACGCGCCCCCCGCGTAGCCGTGCTGACGCCAGGCTTCGAACACCACCACGGCGACCGCGTTGCTCAGGTTCAGGCTGCGGTTGCCCGCGCGCATCGGCAGCCTCAGGCGCCGTTCCGGGGGGAACGCCTCGCGCAGCCCGACCGGCAGGCCAGCGCTCTCGGAGCCGAACACCAGCCAGTCGCCGGGCTCGAACGCCACCTGGGCGGGACCGCGCGTGCCGTGGGTGGTCAGCGCGAACATCCGCGCCTCGCAAGGCCGCTCGTCGCGCAGCAGCGCGGCCCAGTCGCGGTGCACGGTCGTGCCTGCCCACTCGTGGTAGTCCAGCCCCGCGCGGCGCAGCCTCGCGTCGTCCATCGCGAAGCCCAGCGGTTCCACGAGGTGCAGGCGCGCGCCGGCGTTGGCACACAGCCGAATCACGTTGCCGGTGTTCGGCGGGATCTCGGGGTGGACGAGGACGACATGGAACATCGGGCCCGAGTGTACGGCCCCCGGCGGCGTCTCACGCCGTCGCACGCCGTCGCACGCCGTCTCACGGCGTCTCACGGCGTCTCACGGCGTGCGGGCCGCGACCAGCGCGACCACGCTGGCCGCGCCGGCGGCGCGCAGCGTGCGCGCCGCCTCGGCGAGCGTGCCGCCGCTGGTCATCACATCGTCGACGAGCCCCACCCGCATGCGGTCGAGCCGCTCCGGGCAGGCGAAGCAGCCGGCGAGGTTGGTGCGACGTTCGGCGAGCCGCAGACCGGACTGCGCCGGGGTGTCGCGCGTGCGCACCAGCGCGTGCGGCAGCACGGGCAGGGGCGCGGCGAGCGCGCACGCCATGGCCCGTGCCATCTCCAGCGCCTGGTTGAACCCGCGGCCGGCGATGCGGGCGGGCGACAGTGGTACCGGGACCAGGCAGTCGAGCGGCGCCGGCTCGATGCTGCCGAGCCACGCGGCCGCGACCAGTTCGCCCAGCGGCCGCGCGAGCGCGAGGTCGCGGCCGAACTTCAGCGAGGTGACCACCCGATCGAGCGGCGCGGCGTAGTCGGCCGCGGCGATCGTTCGGTCGACGTCCGGGGCGGCGCAGCCGGCGCACACTCGGTCGTCTGCCGGCAGCCCGCAGCGGCGGCAACGGGGCCGGCGCGCGCCGGGCAGCGCCTCCAGACAGGGGACGCAGAACCCCGGGAACGTGCGCGGGGCGAGGCGCTCGCCGCACAGCGCGCAGCACCGTGGCACCCAGCGGTCCAGCCACGCGCCCAGTCGGCGCGCGGCGGCGCGACGGGCGGGAAGCGAGGGCGGGCGCATCGCAAGAGGCTAGCGCAGGCGCCCGTATACTCGATCGGCGATGGCCGCTCCTTCCGATCTAGACCGTTCGGCCGTGCGGCGGCAATTCGACCGGCGCGACCGTGACGCAGGCGCGTTCCTCGCCCGCGAGGTCGAATCGCGGATGCTGCAGCGGCTCGAGCTGGTCCGACTGCAGCCGCAGCGCATCCTCGACGTCGGCTGCGGGCTGGGCGACGGGCTCCGGCGCCTGAATGCGCGCTGGCCCGACGCGCAGGCGGTCGGTATCGACCTGTCGGCGCGTCGCCTCGCCCGCGCGTCCGCGCTGGAGCGGCCGGGTCTGGGCGCCTGGGCGCAGTCGTTCGCCCGCCGGCTCGCCGGCCGCGGCGGCCCGCCTCACGGACGGTACGTCGCCGCGGACGCGCACCGTCTGCCGCTCGCCGGCGACGCGTTCGACCTGATCTGGTCGAACCTCGCGTTCCAATGGTTCGACGACGCGCCCGCGGCGATCGCCGAGTGGTACCGCGTGATCCGCCCCGGCGGGCTGCTGATGTTCAGCGCGCTCGGCGTGGACTCGCTGCGCGAGCTGCGGGCAGCCGGCCTGGCGATGCCTGCGCTGCCGGACCTGCACGACATCGGCGATGCCCTCGGCGCGGCTGGTTTCGCCGATCCGGTGATGGACGCCGAGCGTCTCACGGTGACCTGGACCGATGCGGCGCGGATGGTCGGCGAGCTGCGTGCGCTCGGCGGGGACGCCCGTCGGGCCCGGCGCCGTGGACTGAGCACGCCGCGGCAGCGGGCCGCAATGCTCGCGGCGTTGCCGGACCGGCTGGGTGCGGCGCCGCCGGATCGGCCGTTCGCGATCAGCGTCGAGGTGATCCACGGGCACGCCTGGTGCGCGGCGCGCAAGCGGCTGCCCGAGGGGTGGGCGCCGCTCGCCTTCCGACCGGGCGTGCGCCCGGACCGTGGCCCCTGAGCCGGCCACGACACCGGCGGCGTCTCCGGGTTGCCGCTGCGGCGACCCGACGCCTATAATTACGTGTTGCGCAGACGCTTCATGCATGTCCCTCCCGATGCAGCACCCGTGGATCCATGTCGCGTCTTCGCATCGGCAGGAGTGGCTGCTCAAGCGCAACTGCTCGCTCGCGCCCAGGCAACTCGCGGTGATCTTCGGGTCGCTGGCGGCGGTCTCCCTCGGGATCGCCGCGATGTTCGCCAGCTGGGGGGCTTGGCTCGTGCTGCCGTTCGCGCTGGTCGAGGTGCTGGCGCTGGGCACGGCGTTCGTCGTGTATGCGCGTCACGCGGCGGACTACGAGCGGATCGTACTGTGCCCCGACTGCCTGCTGGTGGAGACCTGTCGGGCGGACCGGTTGCGGCGCGAGGAATGCGTGCCGGCGTGGACCCGGGTCGAGTACTCGGGCATGCGCCGTGAGCTGGTCGGCCTGGTCACGGCCGGACGGCGGATCGACGTGGGACGCCACGTCGCCGAGTCCGACCGGCGGCGACTGGCGCGGCACCTGACGGTGCAACTTCAGGGTATTCGTTGAGTCTGGAACAGAGCATGCGAGCGCAGGACGGGAACGATCGGGGGGAAGGGATGACGATTCGGATGCTGGCCGCCGTCGCGGGTGTGCTGGCCACGGGCGCGGCCCACGCGGTGAACGACATGCCCGGGGGGCCCGGCGTCAATCAGCTGAACCTGCCGGTCGGCGTCACCAAGATCGCCGCCGATCAGTGGTGGATCCACAACTTCCTGCTGATCGTCTGCCTGGCGATCTTCGTGGCGGTCTTCTCGGTGATGTTCTACTCGCTGTGGGCGCACCGTAAGTCGCGCGGCCACCGGCCGGCCGACTTCCACGAGAGCACGGCGGTCGAGATCGCGTGGACCGTGGTGCCGTTCCTGATCATCATCGGCCTGGCGATTCCGGCCACCCGGATGGTGGTCGAGCAGAAGGACACCTCGCAGGCCGACCTGACGATCAAGGCAGTCGGCTACCAGTGGAAGTGGGGGTACGAATACCTGAAGGGCGAGGGCAACGGCATCTCGTTCCTCTCGACGCTGACCACCCCGATCGAGCAGATCGAGGGCCGCGCGCCGAAGTCGGACACGTACCTGATGGAGGTCGACAATCCGCTCGTCGTGCCGGTCGGTCAGAAGATCCGGATGGTGATCACCGCCAACGACGTGCTCCACGCCTGGATGGTGCCGGCGTTCGGCGTCAAGCAGGACGCGATCCCCGGTTTCGTTCGCGACACCTGGTTCCGCGCCGAGAAGGTCGGGGTGTACCGCGGCCAGTGCGCCGAGCTGTGCGGGCGCAATCACGCGTTCATGCCGATCGTGGTCGAGGTCAAGAGCGCCGAGGACTACAAGGCCTGGGTCGAGGGCCGGAAGAAGGAGCTGCTCGCGAAGCTGGACGACCCGACCAAGGAATGGTCGCAGGCCGACCTCTCCGAGCGGGGTTCCAAGGTCTACGCGGCCAACTGCGTCGCCTGCCATCAGGCCAACGGTAAGGGGGTCGCGGGCGCGTTCCCGGGGCTCGAGGGGTCCAAGCTGGTGGTCGGCCGCCAGGAGGATCAGATCGCGCTCCTGCTCAACGGCAAGCCGGGTACCGCGATGGCCTCGTTCAAGCAGTTGTCGGACGTCGAGCTCGCGGCGGTCGCCACCTACACGCGCAACGCGTGGGGCAACCAGGCCGAGGACCCGATCGTCCAGCCGAAGGACTTCACCGCGGCCCGCAAGCCCTGAGCGGCGGACACGGACACCCGGATCGACACCAGGAGCCCCCGATGAGCGCAGTTCTCGATCACCCCGGCGCGCAGGATGACCACGCGCACGACCATCCGCACGGATGGCGGCGCTGGCTGTTCGCGACCAACCACAAGGACATCGGCACGCTGTACTTGTGGTTCAGCTTCGTGATGCTGATCACCGGCGGGCTGATGGCGCTGACGATCCGGCTGGAGCTGTTCCAGCCGGGGCTTCAGTACGTGCAGCCCGAGTTCTTCAACCAGATGACCACCATGCACGGGCTGATCATGGTGTTCGGCGCGATCATGCCCGCGTTCGTCGGCTTCGCGAACTGGCAGATCCCGATGATGATCGGCGCGGCCGACATGGCGTTCGCGCGGATGAACAACTTCAGCTTCTGGCTGATGCCTCCGGCCGCGCTGCTGCTGGTCGGCTCGTTCTTCGCGCCCGGGGGCGCCACCGCGGCCGGCTGGACGCTCTATGCCCCCCTGTCGACGCAGATGGGCATCGGCATGGACATGGCGATCTTCGCGGTGCACATCCTGGGCGCCTCGTCGATCATGGGTTCGATCAACATCATCACGACCATCCTGAACATGCGCGCGCCCGGGATGACGCTGATGAAGATGCCGCTGTTCGTCTGGACCTGGCTGATTACCGCCTACCTGCTGATCGCGGTGATGCCGGTACTGGCCGGCGCGATCACGATGCTGCTGACCGACCGGCACTTCGGCACGTCGTTCTTCAACGCGGCCGGCGGCGGCGACCCGGTGATGTACCAGCACATCTTCTGGTTCTTCGGGCACCCCGAGGTGTACATCATGATCCTGCCGGCCTTCGGGATCGTGAGCGAGATCATCCCGACCTTCTCGCGCAAACGGCTGTTCGGCTACAGCTCGATGGTCTACGCGACCGCCAGCATCGCGATCCTGTCGTTCATCGTCTGGGCCCACCACATGTTCACCACCGGCATGCCGGTGACCGGGCAGCTGTTCTTCATGTACGCGACCATGCTGATCGCGGTGCCCACCGGGGTGAAGATCTTCAATTGGGTGGCCACGATGTGGCGCGGCTCCATCACCTTCGAGACGCCGATGCTGTTCGCGATCGGCTTCATCTTCGTGTTCACGCTCGGCGGTCTGACCGGCATCATCCTGTCGGTGGCGCCGCTCGACATCCAGCTGCACGACACCTACTACGTGGTCGCGCACTTCCACTACGTGCTGGTCGCCGGCTCGCTGTTCGCGCTGTTCGCGGGCACCTACTACTGGCTGCCGAAATGGACCGGCCACATGTACGACGAGCGCCTGGGCCAGTGGCACTTCTGGATGTCGATGATCTTCTTCAACGTCACGTTCTTCCCGATGCACTTCCTCGGGCTGGCCGGCATGCCCCGGCGTTACGCGGACTACCCGATGCAGTTCGCCGACTTCAACATGGTCGCCTCGATCGGCGCGCTCGGCTTCGGCCTGTCGCAGCTGATCTTCCTCGCGGCGATCCTGAAGTGCATCCGGGGCGGCAAGCCCGCGACGCCCGAGGTCTGGGAGAACCCGCAGGGCCTGGAGTGGACGCTGCCCTCGCCCGCGCCCTACCACTCGTTCGAGACTCCGCCGACGGTCAAGTGACGCCGGTGCCCATGGAGTTGCGCATCGCCATGCCCGAGGATCGCGGCCGCCGCGGCGGCCGACCGCGCAGCAACCTGCGGACCGCGCTCGTGCTGCTGTCGATCGCCGCCGCGTTCTTCGCAGGGGTGGTCGTGAAGCGGGCGTTCTTCTCGTGACCGCGCCCGCGAGCCCCTCCCGCGCGGGCTTCAACCGCGCCACGCTCGGCAAGCTCGCGCTGCTGGCGGTGCTGATGTTCGGGTTCGGCTTCGCGATGGTGCCGCTGTATCGCAAGATCTGCGAGGTCACCGGCATCAACTGGCTCACCAAGGAAGACCGGACCGCTGCCGAGTTCGCGCGCAACACGCAGGTCGACCGTTCGCGCACGGTCACCATCGAGTTCGACGCCAATCACCACGGCGCGTGGCGATTCAGGCCGGAGCGCACGTCGATCACGGTCCACCCGGGCGAGCTGGTGACGGTGGAGTATGAGCTGGTGAACACCCAGCCGCGCGACACCGCCGGGCAGGCGATCCCCAGTTATGCGCCGCAGGTTTCCGCGCAGTACCTTCGCAAGCTCGAATGCTTCTGCTTCCGTCAGCAGGCGCTCGGACCGATGCAGATCCGCCGGTTCCCGGTGGTCTTCGTGGTCGATCCGAAGCTGCCCGCCGACGTGAACACGATCACGATGTCCTACACGTTCTTCGAGCTCAACCTGCCCGCTCAGGCGGGCCGTTCGCGGGACGGCCGGGGTGGCTGATGCGGTCGTCCGGGGGGCCGCGCGAGTCGAGGGCGGGGCTGCTGGAGACCGTCCGGGCGGTGGCCGCAGCCTTCTTCGGCGTACGCGGCGGCCATGCCCACGAGCGCGACATGCAGCGGCTCAACCCGGTCGTGGTCGTCGCGGTGGGTCTGCTGCTGGGCGCGGCCTTCGTCGCCGTGCTGCTGTTCGTCGTGAGGCTGGTGGTCGCGTGAGACCCGGTCCGTCCGTATCCGATCCGTTCCAGGGAGACACCCCATGAGCGCAGGCGCGCACTCCGCGGCACCGTACTACTTCGTGCCGGCACCGTCGCAGTGGCCGCTGGTTGGCTCGATCGCGATGGCCTTCACCGGCTTCGGCGCGGTCGGCACGGTGAACTTCATGTCGTGGGGACCGTGGCTGCTGCTGGTCGGGTTCGCGATCCTCTTCTACATGATGGTCGGCTGGTTCGCCCAGGTGGCCGGCGAGTCCGAGTCCGGCAAGTACAACGCGCTGGTGGACACGTCGTTTCGCTGGAGCATGAGCTGGTTCATCTTCTCCGAGGTGATGTTCTTCGCGGCGTTCTTCGGTGCGCTCTACTACGCGCGCGCGATCACGATGCCGTGGCTCGGCGACCTCGACCACAAGCAGTTCCTGTGGCCGGACTTCAGCGCGGCCTGGCCCAACCTCGGGCCGGCCGGCACGGTGACCTCGTTCCAGACGATCGGGCCGTGGCCGATCCCCACGATCAACACCGCGCTGCTGCTGCTGTCGGGCCTGACGCTGACCATCGCGCACCATGCGCTCAAGGACGGCGACCGCGGCAAGCTGAAGTTCTGGATGGTGGCGACGATCGCGCTCGGCGTGCTGTTCCTCGGGCTGCAGGTCTACGAGTACATCCACGCGTACCGCGACCTGAACCTGAAGCTCACCTCGGGGATCTTCGGCTCGACCTTCTTCATGCTCACCGGCTTCCACGGCTTTCACGTGACCGTGGGCGCAATCATGCTGACGGTCGTGCTGATCCGGATCTGGAAGGGTCATTTCACGCCCGAACACCATTTCGCGTTCGAGGGTGCGGCCTGGTACTGGCACTTCGTCGACGTGGTCTGGCTCGGGCTGTACGTGATCGTGTACTGGATGTAGCGTTCAGGCCAGCGTCGCGCCCGGCGCGTGGCCGGGCCAGCGCCACGCGGTCCCACGTCCGGCCGGGCCCGTGCCTCGTCGCATGCCCGCCTGCCGTTCGATCGCCTTCCCGGTCGTCCGCGCAGGCTCCCCCCAGCGTTCTCGCGCGGTCGTCTTCGCGGCGGAACCGTCCTGCGGCATCCTCGCCACGGGACGGTCCAGCGGTTGAGCGGTCGCTCACCGTCCGAGGTCAGGCCCGGCCGCCTCGAGCGGGTGGCGGCCGAGCGCCGTCGGTCGCCCGTCGGTCGTGATCAAGTTCCGTTTCGCCGGCGGGCCGGTGGAGCATCATTGTCGACGACCATGGGCATTCGAATCGTCTTCGCGGTGATGTCGGCCACCCAGCAGGGGGCCACGGTTGCGCAACTCGCCGACGCGCTGCAGCCGCACGTGGTGCTGATCCACCACGACTACACGAAGCGGCGCGAGTTCCAGGTCGACCGGCCGAACGTGCGCATGGTGCCCGATCCGATGGTCACGGGGTGGGGGTCGTGGGGTCTGTCCCGCGGGATCTTCCACACGATCGAGCACGCGCTGCGCACGCTCGACTTCGATTACCTGCACCTGCTCAGTCCGACCTGCCTGCCGATCCGACCGATCGCCGACCTCGAGGCCTGGGTGTCGCGGGGCGACGTCGACATCCACGCGGACATGTTCGAGGTGGAACGGGACGAGGCGACGATGATGAACTTCGGCTACCGCGCGTACGCGTACGGCGGGTCGCTGAAGTACCGCGTGCTCGGCCGGCTTCGGCAGTACTACTTCGGCCGCGATGCGATCCTCGAGCAGAGCTGCTCGCTGTCGTTGCTGCGCCGCTCGGAGCGCCGGGCGGCGCTCGGCAACGGCCTGTTCGACCGGATCGCCCTCGGCGCCACCCACGCGGCGGCCCGTGGCTGGCTCGGCGACAACCCGTTCAACCCGACGCTGCGGCCGATGATCGGCAGCCTGTGGATCGGCATGACCCGGCGCGTGTGCGAGTACCTGCTGCGGATCCGGTACAGCGACCCGATCAGCGGCTACTTCGCGCACCTGAAGATCGTCGACGAGATGCTGTTTCCGACGCTGCTGGCCAATTCGCCGTTCAAGGTGGCGCCCGCGCTGCACTCGGTCAACGACTTCGACATCCACGGCAGCCCGTACTGGATCAAGGACGACGACCTGACGCGGATGTTCGCCACCGGCCGGTTCCTCGCGCGCAAGTTTCCGGACGACCCGCAGGCGCCGGTGCGGCTGCGCGCGCTGACGGCGGCCGGCGTGCGGCAGACCGAGCCGGAATCCCATCCTGCCTGACCGACCGAAGCCCATCGAAGGTATCCGCATGGACAAGATTCCCTTCCTGCGTCCGAAACTGGTCGAGCACGACGACTACGCGCACCACCTGGACGCGATGGACCAGGCTCGGCAGTACACGAACTTCGGGCCGCTGAACGCTCGCTTCGAGCGGCGCGTGGTCGACGAATGGATGGACGGGGTCGGTGCCGCCACCACGGTCTGCAACGCCACGCTTGGACTGATGCTCGCGATCTCCGAGATGAAGCGCCCGGGCCGCTACGCGCTGATGCCGAGCTTCACGTTCGCAGCCACACCGCTCGCCGCGCAGTGGTGCGGACTGCAGCCGTACTTCGTCGACGTCGACCCGGACGAGTGGGTGGTGGATTCGCGCAAGATGCGCACGATCCTCGAGCGTCACGGCGACGACATCGCGGTGGTCGTGCCCTACGCCACCTGCGGCACGCACATGGACCTGGCGCCGTACGACGCGCTGATGCGCGAGGGCGTCCCGGTCGTGGTCGACGCCGCGCCGTGCTTCGGCACGTCGCTCGACGGCGAGCAGTTCGGCAAGGGTTTCTCCGGCTCGATCGTGTTCAGCTTCCACGCGACCAAGGCGTTTCCGGTCGGCGAGGGCGGCATGGTCTACAGCGCGGACGCGGACCTGATCCGACGGCTGAAGTTGGCGTCGAACTATCACTTCGACGGCGGACGCGAGTCGCGCGGACTGGGTCTGAACGCGAAGCTCTCCGAGCTCGGTGCAGCGGTGGCGCTGGCGACGCTCGATCGCTTCCCCGCTGCGGTCGAGCGCCGCAAGCGCACCTATGCGGCCTACGTCGAGCGCCTGCGCGAAGCCGGCGTGCTCGAGGCCGGCTGGCGCGTGCAGGCGGTCAACGGCGAGGCCGCCTACCAGTGGCTGCCCCTGCTCGCGCCGGACGGCGCGGCGCGCGAACGGCTGATGCGCATCGCCGAGTCGCGCGCGGTCGAGCTGCGCCGATACTTCGTGCCGCCGTGCCACGAGCACCACCAGTTCGCCGACGCGCCGCGCGGGGACATGGCGATGACCGACCAGCTCGGTGACCGCGTGGTCAGCCTGCCGCTGTGGGACGAGATCTCCGAGGATGCGGTCGCGCGGGTGGTGGCCACGGTCGAGGAAGCCGCGCTCGCGACCCGCGTGCCGGCGGCCGTGTCCGGCGCCTGAGCCCCGGCGTTCGGCCCCGAGGAACGCCCTGCGAGCCAGCCGCCCATGAACCCGATGGCTTCAGTGAGCCGAGCGCCGAGGCTGGTGTTCGGCATGACCTCGGCGACCGAGCGTCCCGAGGTGATCGAGCAGCTGGTCGACACGCTCGGCGGCCGCCCGGTCGTGCTTCACCACGACTTCGGCAGACAGCCCGGGCTGCGGCTGAACCGTCCGAACGTGCACTTCGTGACGGACGTACACGCGACCGCCT
The DNA here is from genome assembly GCA_044359175.1 of Burkholderiaceae bacterium. Classification (GTDB taxonomy): domain Bacteria; phylum Pseudomonadota; class Gammaproteobacteria; order Burkholderiales; family Burkholderiaceae_E; genus UBA4615. The sequence goes on from JBIKMO010000066.1 coordinate 11,305, forward strand.
GGGGGTCGTGGGGCCTGTGTCTGGCGGTGCTCAGCACCATCCGATACGCGCTTCAGAGGCTGGAGTTCGACTACTTCCAGCTGCTCAGCCCGAGCTGCCTGCCACTGCACCCGATCGCCGAGTTCGAGTCGCGCCTGGCGGCGAGCCCCTTCGAGGGCCACGCCGATCTGGTCGACATCCGCAACGTCCCCGACTACTTCGCGAATTACGGCTGGAGGATGTACGCGCCCAAGGGCTCGCTGCGGCAACGCGTGCTCTCCCGCGCGCGTAGGATCTACTTCGGTCCGGACGCCGAGCGGGTTCAGGGCATGGGGCTCGCGGTGCTGTCCGACGCGCGCAGCGAGCCCAGTCTGCGCGACGTCCTCGCCAAGCAGCTGGCGATCGGCACGATCCGCACGATGAGTCTGCCCGCGATCAGCGGCGCGCCGTTCGGTCCGGGGTTGCGCGCGCATGTCGGCAGCCTGTGGTTCGGTGCGAGCCGGGCGCTGTGCGAGGACATCGTCCGTGGCATGGAAGACCCGCGCATCGTGGGGTACTTCCGTCGGCTGCACATCCCGGACGAGATGGTCTTTCCCACCATCATCGCCAACACGGGCCGGCGCATCGGTGCGGCGAACCATTGGGTCAACACCTTCAACGACCGCGGCAACCCGCGCACGTTCAAGCCCGGCGACCTCGACGCGCTGCTGGCGAGCGATGCCTCGTTCGCCCGCAAGTTCCCCGGCAACCCCGCGGCGCCTCTGCGCACCGCGCTGATCTCGCGTCGCGGACTGATCCCCGGCGCGTCGCGCAACTCGGTGCGCGCGGGCACGCCGAAGGTGGTGTTCGGCACGATGCTGAACGCACCCGGCAGCGTGAGCCGGCTCGCCGCCGCATTGCAGGGACGGCCGCTGGTCGTGCACGCCGGCCCGGGCGTTCCTCGGCCGAGCCTCCCGGCGGCGGCGAACGTCGAGATCGCGAGCCCGCCGCTCACCGGCGGGTTCCGGCCGATCGCGCTGAACGCCGGGCTGCTGCAGCTCCTGAAGTACTGCGTCGAGTGTCTGGACTTCGACTACCTGCAGCTGCTGCCGCCCGACGCGGTGCCGCTGCGACCGATCGACGCGTTCGAGGGTTTCGTGGCCGCAGCCGGGGACGACGCACACGCGCAGGTGCTGTCGCTTCGGACGCGGCAGGCGTTCGCCCGCCACGCCGCGCGCGCCTGCGTTCACCCAGGCTCGCCGTTCGCGCCGATGCTGCGGTGGGCGGGTGCGTGCCATCCCGAGCCCGGCCAGCCAACGTCGCTGCGGGAGCGTGCGGGCGCGCTGGTCGTCGGCGCCGCCGCCGCGCTGCTGCCGATCCGCCAGCGCGCGCTGCGCGGCCTCGCGCCCGCGGTCGGCTCGCGCTGGTTCGGCGCGAGCCGCGATGCGTGCGCCCATCTGGTCCGCTATGCGACCGAGCCGCGGTGGGTCGACTACGCGACCGCGATCGAGGACGACGGCGAGGTGCTGTTCGCGACGCTGCTGCTCGACGGCACGTTCACGATCGGCCCGTCGAACCTCGCCTCCGGCCCGGACGTGGACGGTGCCCGTGCGTGGTTCCGCAGCGGCGCGGAGCGGGCGTTGGACGCGCGGCAGCCGATCGGTCATCCGGTCGGCGGTGACCCCCCGACGGACCGGCTGCGGATGCCGGCCGCAGGTTCGCTCGATTCCGCCGGCTAGCCTAGCGCGACTGAACGGTCACGCCGGTGCTCTGGATCCACCCCAGCTGGTGGGCCACGAGCAGGAACGCGAACAGCGCGATCGACAGGCCCACCCGAACGCCGAGCGCGCGCGCGGTGTTCCGCGTACGGCCTTTGTCGCGCATCATGAAGTACAACGCCGAGAACAGGCTTCCGACGATGCCCGCGAACGCCAGAACGATGACGATCTTCACGCCGCCGAGTATCGCACGCGGATCCCGGGCCGCCGATGCTCGGCCCCGGGTGGGGCGGGCGTGCACGCGCGCCTGATCCCGACGATCGCGGCGCTCCTCGTGCTGACGAGCACCGTGTCGCTCGGCGTGTGGCAGCTGCGGCGGGCCGACGAGAAGGCCACCGCCCAGACGGCGCGCGACGCCGCGCTCGCCGCGCCGCCGCTGCGGCCTGGCGCCGCGGCGCTTGGGGCTGACGCGCTCGACGGCCGCCGGCTCGAGCTGGTCGGCCGCTTCGAGCCGCAGCGCACGCTGCTGCTGGACAACCGCACCCACCGCGGCGTGGCCGGCTTCCACGTGCTGACGCCGCTGCGGCTGGACGAGGGCGGCGTGGTGGTGATGGTGCTTCGGGGGTGGGTCGCGCGCGACGTCCGAGACCGCACGCGCGTGCCGGTCCTGCCGACTCCCCAGGGCACCGTTCGGATCGAAGGCCTGGCCATGGCCGCGCTGCCTCAGCCGATCGTGCTGTCTCGAGACGCGGACGCGGGCGAGCGCGGCTCGCCGATCCGACAGCACTTCGATCTGGACACCTGGCGCCGCGTCGAGGCGCCGGGCGCCCTCCCGGTGGTGGTCCGTCAGACCTCGGACTCGGCCGACGGGCTGATACGCGACTGGCCGCAGCCCGGCAGCGGCGTCGACAAGCACCGTGGCTACGCGGTGCAGTGGTTCGCGATGGCGTTCGTGACCGGGGTGCTGTGGTGGCGGTTCGGGCGGCGCAGGTCGGTCTAGCAGAGCGGTCGTGCTCGTCCAGGCGCCGGTGCCCGTCGACCGAACGACCGTGCAGCCTGGGGTTAGAATCCCCGACATGACCGATCCACAGGGCGCGTCAAGGTCGTGCTGGTCCTGGGCGGTCCCAGGTTCATCGGATCCCGCTTCGTCATGTTCGTCGCCGATCACTGCGAGGCGCTGCGCATGACGCTGACGACGACCGACGCCACGCGGCTCACCGACGACAACCGATGGCGGCCGCGGGAGGCTGTCACGAGCGGCATCCGACGCACGGTTCAATGGGATCAGCACCGTCCGGACCGGATCGAGGGCGTGAGCAGCGGCCGGTATCGCGACTGGATGGATACGAACCGCGGCGCGTGGGGCGCGACCGTCGCATGACGGCGCGACGCGGCATCGTACTGGCCGGCGGCGCGGGCTCGCGGCTGCATCCGTGCACCTTGGCGGTCAGCAAGCAGCTGATGCCGGTGTACGACAAGCCGATGATCTACTACCCGTTGTCCACGCTGATGCTGGCGGGGGTCCGCGACATCCTGATCATCTCAACGCCGCAGGACACGCCTCGCTTCGAGCAGCTGCTCGGCGACGGCAGCCGCTGGGGCATCCGGCTGGAGTTTCGGGTGCAGCCCAGCCCGGATGGTCTCGCCCAGGCGTTCCTGATCGGCGAGACCTTCGTGGCCGGTGCGCCGAGCGCGCTCGTGCTCGGCGACAACATCTTTCACGGCCAGGAGTTCGGCCGCGAGCTCACGCGGGCGTCGTCGCGGATCGACGGCGCGACCGTGTTCGCCTATCCGGTGAACGATCCCGAACGCTACGGCGTCGTCGAGTTCGACGCGAACGGGCACGCGATCAGCCTCGAGGAGAAGCCGGCGCGGCCGAAGAGCCGCTACGCGGTCACGGGGCTGTACCTGTACGACGCCGATGCGGTGGCGATCGCCAAGACGCTGAAGCCTTCTGCACGCGGCGAACTGGAGATCACGGACCTCAATCGCGTCTACCTAGAGCGCGGCAAGCTCGAGGTCCACACGCTCGGGCGCGGACACGCGTGGCTGGATACCGGCACCCACGAGTCGCTGCTCGAGGCAGGCATCTTCATCCAGACCGTCGAGCGGCGTCAGGGACTGCGGATCGGCAGCCCCGAGGAGGTCTCTTGGCGCAACGGCTGGATCGACACCGACCAGCTGCGCGACCTGGCCCGGGCGCTCGGCAAGAGCAGCTACGGCCAGTACCTGGCCCGGCTCCCGGACGAGCAGATCTTCTGAGGACCCCATGCAGGTCTCGACCACCCCGCTCTTCGGCGTGCTCGTCTTCGAACCCAGGGTGTTCGGCGATGAGCGCGGGTTCTTCATGGAGAGCTTCAACGCACAGGCGTTCGCCCAGGCGACCGGCCTGCAGCCCGATTTCGTCCAGCACAACCATTCGCGCAGTGCGCAGGGCGTTCTGCGCGGATTGCACTACCAGGTCGCGCCAGCCGCGCAGGGCAAGCTGGTGCGGGTGGTGCAGGGCCGCGTGTTCGACGTGGCGGTCGACCTGCGGCGCTCGTCGCCGACCTTTGGCGGCAGCTTCGGGGTCGAGCTCTCGGCCGAGAACAAGCGCCAGCTCTGGATCCCCGAGGGGTTCGCCCACGGCTTCCTGACGCTGAGTCCGACGGCGGATTTCATCTACTGCACGACCCGCTTCTACTCACCCGAGCACGAGCGGTCGATCGCGTGGGACGATCCGGAGCTCGCGATCGACTGGCCGCTCGACGGAGCCGCGCCGGCGCTGTCCGCGAAAGACCGTGCGGCCACCCCGTTCGCGCGGGCGGAGACCTTCACGTGAGGAGATCAGCCCACTTCGCCGCGGCGTTCGGCGTGCGGAACTTCCTCAACGTTGCCGCGGCGAGGTCGGATGGGAGCGGCTCGGCGCACGGTCGGTGATCGGCCCGGTGACCGGCACCGATCCAGGTGCCGTTTGCCGAGCGGGGCGGTCGCGAACGGCCACCCCGACCGCCGTGAATCGGCGCGAAACGTGGTCGCCGGCGACCAGGTCCGCGAGCCGGTCGGCGACGAGCGCGCCGAGCACGCGGTAGCTGCGGTGCCGGGTAACCCATCGACGACCTGACTCCGCGCGTCGACGCGCTTCCTCGGGATCGGCCAGTGCCTCCAGGATCGCCGTGGCAATGCCCTGAGCGGAGAACTCGCAGAGCCACCCGCCTCCGCTCTCGCGCACGACGTGCGCCTGATCCGGCTGGTCGTTGCACACCACGGGCAGGCCGCAGGCGAGGTACTCGACCGCCTTGGTTGGCGAGCCGACCTCGGTGAAGGGTGATCGCGGCACCTGGGACACGCCGACCGAGCCGTGCCGGGCGAGTGCGAGTGCGTCCACCGGGCCGAGGCGACCGGTGAAGTGCACGCAGTGGTCCGCACCGGTTTCGGTCGCGTAGCGTGGGAGCCAGCCGACGTCGGTCGGTTCGTCCGCTTCGCCGATGATCAGCATCGTGAAGTCCGGGACTCGCTCGGCGACGATCCTTGCGGCCTCGACCAGTAGCTCGGGGCGCCGGTAGCGATCGAGCGTCCCGAGATAGACGGCCATACGTCGGTTGCGCAGGGCCTGCGGCAGGGCGTCCGACGCCGGCGGGATGCGCTCTGCGTCCACCCCCATCGGTACGGCCGTGACCCGGTCGTGGCGTAGCGAACCCTGGCGAAGGGCCGCCTCCATGGCGACCGTCTGGACGAACAGCCAGTCGGATCGCGGTACCAGCAGGCGTTGGAGCACGAGCATGCCGAGACGGCCCCGCAGCCCGAGCCAGAGGCGGCGCATCGCGCCGATGCGGCCGTCCGCCTGCCGCGACAGCCACAGATGGTGTTCGGGCAACGGATAGGACATCCAGTAGCAGTACGGCACGCCCGCGAGGCGGGCGGCGGCCCATCCGATGGCGCCTAGGATCGGCTTGTCGCGAACGATGAGGGCGTCGTAGCCGCAGCGTACCCGCCGGAACAATGACAGCTGTTGCGCGAAGTCGGCGACCATCACCCGCAGGCGGGACGATGCCGACCGCAGGAAGGCGCGGCCTCCGGTCCAGGGCGGTATCGCGCGGACGCCTTCGACGACCGTGACGAGGTCGACATCGACGCCCGCCTCGGGCAGCGAATGGCCGAACAGCACCCGGACATCGGGGCGGTAGGTCGGGTGGGCTTCGGCGGTCGCGTACAGCACCCGAAGACGGGGCCGAGATTCGGTGGCTTTCGAATTAGCGAACTCGATCATCCGTCGGGTCATCTGCGAGAGCTGCGGGACACCGGCCCGATTATGTCGCCGCACCACGGGGCCGGCTGTGGCGTACGGCACGGGCGATCGGTCGGGCACCGATGGCGACCGTTCCCGCTTCCGCGGGTCGGGCGCGCGAGCACCCATTCGCGTTGCTCTCGGAGTGCGGGGCAGTGCCGACCGCTCGTCGGGTCCGCGCGGCAGCGTCGCGTGCCGCCGACAAGCGCCCTCGGCCGGGAGCGTACCCTTGCAACGACCGTCACGATCGCGACGCGGCGGGGAGGTTCACTGCGGATGCCTCGATTACTGAACATCAACAACTACCACTACCGGCGCGGCGGCGCCGACATCGTCTATCTCGAACACGCGGCCTTGTTCGAGGGACTCGGCTGGGACTGCTCGTTTTTCGCGATGCACCATCCGCAGAACCAGGAGTGCCGGGACGCCCGGTACTTCGCCGACGAGATCCAGATTGAACACGACTACACGCCGCTGGAGAAGGCGATCAAGGCCACGCAGGTCGTGTACTCGTTTGAGGCCCAGCGGCGCTTGCGGCGGCTGATCTCTGATCGGCGACCCGACGTCGCGCACGCGCACAACGTCTATCACCATCTGTCCCCGGCAATCCTTCCCGTGCTGAAGCGAGCCGGGATCCCGACCGTACTGACCGCCCACGACCTGAAGCTTGCGTGTCCCAACAACAAGATGCTCGCGCACGGTCGGATCTGTGAGGCCTGCAACGGCCACCGTTACCACAATGTCGTGCGACGACGGTGCGTGCACGGCTCGTTGGCGGCGAGCGCGGTGATCGCGGTGGAGGCGACGGTCAACGCCGCGCTCGGCACCTGGCGCGACAACATCGATCGGATCGTCGTCCCGAGCCGGTTCCTGCTCGACAAGCTGGTCGAGTGGGGGTGGCGGCGCGAGAGATTCACCTACGTCCCCAACTACGTCCACGCAGCCGCATGCGATGCCGACTTCAAGCCCGGCGACTACTTCGTCTACTTCGGTCGGCTGTCGGTCGAGAAGGGGTTGCCCACGCTTGTCGCGGCCGCGGCGCAATCCGGGGCGCGGCTCGTGCTGGTCGGCACCGGTCCGGAGGAAGGTGCCCTGCGCGCGACGGTCGAGCGCACGCAGGCCCGCGTCGAGTTCGCCGGCTATCGCAGCGGCGAGGCGTTGCATCGACTGGTGCGCGAAAGCCGCGCGTCGATCCTGCCGAGCGAGTGGTACGAGAACGCGCCGCTGGGTGTGCTCGAGAGCCTTGCGATGGGCAAGCCGGTGCTGGGTGCTCGGATCGGCGGGATTCCCGAGATGGTGCGCGAAGGCGAGACCGGTTGGCTGTTCGAAAGTGGCGATGTCGGACAACTCGCCGACCTCATGCGTTCGGTGGCTGCCGCGCCGGACGCGCAGATCGAACGGATGGGACGACTGGCCCGGGCCGACGTCGAGGCGCGCTACTCCCGGGCGCGGTATGTCGACGCGATGCGTGCGTTGTACGCGTCACTGGGGGTATCTTGAGACTGCCCTGCGCGACGCCCGCGGACCGCACAGAGGTGGTGGAGGTTCCGGGCGTTCGCCGTTGTGCCTAACGTAGCGCGTCCTCGTACACCTTGACGGTCTCCACTGCGATCCGCTTCCAGTCGAACGGGGCGAGCCGGTCGCGCCAGTCGGCCGGGAACGGCAACGTGAGTGCGT
>JBIKMO010000067.1:0-18883 GCA_044359175.1 Burkholderiaceae bacterium
CAGGCCTTGGCCGCGGCCTTCGCCGGCTCCGGCGCGCGCCCCCCGGGTGCCCGCCACCAGCGCGACAGCGGCTCGCCGGTCATCTCGCGAAACCGCGCGTCGACCCGGTCGATCTCGGCGCACACCGCGCGCGCGTCCCACTGCAGCGTGCGGCCGGCCTGCGCGCCGAACTGCGGCCGAACGACGAATCGGCCGTCGGCCGCACTCGAGCGGAAGTACACGTGATCGAACGTGTGGCTGCCGAACGCATGGCCCTCGGCGAGCCGAGCCCGCCAGTACGGCGCCCAGCCCTCGTCGAGCGAATGGCCGCCCTCGACCGTCTTCTCGTTGGCGAGGAAGAAGGTGGCCCGTACGTCGTGCTTGCGCAGGATGCCGGCGATCAGCTCGGCATCGCGCATGTTGCCGGTGTCCAGCGTCAGGTACACGGTGCCGGCCGCGCAGGCGCGCTGCGCCGGCGCGGCGCCCGAGGCGGCCGAGGCGCCCAGCGCGAGCCCCAGTGCGAGCCATGGCGCCGCGGCGAGTCTCACAGCAGCGGGGCCCGGTTGTGCAGGTAGATGCCGTGCGGCGAACGGCCGACCGGGATCGTGCGCGCGATCTGGCGCGTGGTCATGTCGACCACGGTCACCTGCCTGGCAAAGCGCGAGGTCACCCACAGCTGCCGGCGGTCGGCGGTGAGCTCCATGCAGTCGGGGCCGCCGGGCAGCGCGAACTGGTCGACCTCCTTCATCGCCTGCATGTCCACCGTCGAGACCGTGTTCGCGACGCGGTTGGTCACCAGCAGGTGGCGCCCGTCGCCCAGGCCACGGAAGTTGTGCGCCCCCTTGCCGGTACGGATCCGGGCGACCGTACGCCGCGCCCGCAGGTCGATCGCCTCGACGTAGTCCTCGCCCATGATGCCAACCAGCAGGTGGCGCTCGTCCGGCGTCACGACGATACCGGCGGGCTGCCGGCCCACCGGCAGCATCCAGGCGACCTGCTGCGCCGGCACGTCGATTGCAGCGATCTGGTCGTTGTCCTGCAGGGTCACGTAGGCGAACCGGCTGTCGGCCGAGAACCACAGGTGGCTCGGCGCCTTGGGCAGGCGGATCTGACGCGCGAGCTGCTTCTCGCGACCGTCCCACGCGTACACGTCGACGCGGTCCAGCCGCAGCGCCGCGGTCACGAACCAGCGATCGTCGGGCGAGAACGCGAGCTGGTAGGGATCATCGATGTTGCGCAGCCGCCCGCGGACCTCGCCGGTGCGCGGATCGAGGAAGTGCAGGTCGTTGCTCATCGCGTTGCCGACGATCAGCGTCTCGTTGTCCGGCTTCGGGTACAGGTGGTGCGGCTCCTTGCCGACCGCCACCCGGCCGACCTCCGCGAAGCTCGCCTGGTCGATCAGCGATACCGACGCATCGCGCGAGTTGAGCACGATCACCCGCGGCAGCGCGGACGCAACGGCGGCCCCGGCCGGCACCGGCGCGGCGCTGCGGGACGGAGCCGCCACGGCGCCGGGCCCCACCGTGGCCACGGCAGCCAGCACCGCCGGCGTCGTCGCGCGCATCCTGTACTTCATGCCCCCCCCTCGCGGATCGATTCCCACACCCGCTGCAGCCGCTTGACCGACACCGGCATCGGCGTGCGCAGCTCCTGCGCGAACAGCGACACGCGCAACTCCTCGAGCAGCCACCTGAAGTCGTCCAGGCGCGGGTCGTGACGACCCTTGAGGGCGGCGCGCGCGCGGTCGAGATTGTGGAGCAACGGCAGGATCTCGGCCATCCGTGCGAGGTCCCGGGCCGGGTCCGCGCGCAGCTTCTCCAGACGGGCGGACACGGCAGCGAGGTAGCGGGGCAGGTGCGCGAAGCGGTCGGGCGCGGTCGAGGACACGAAGGTCTTCGGCAGCAGCGCGGCGAGCTGGCGCTCGACGTCGGCGACCGTGGCTGCATGAGCCCGGGCCGCCGGCAGCCGTCGCAGGATCACCTGATGCTCGGCGAGGATCGCCGCGAGCGTGCGCGCGACCTCCTGGCCGACCAGCGACACGCGCGGGCGCGCCTCGGCGAGGCGGGCGTCGAACGCAGCCGCGTCCGCAGGCAACGGCTCGGCGAGACAGCAGCGCTCGAGCGTGGCGGCGACCCGCTCGCGGCGCAGGTCCTCCGCGGTACCGAAGGGCATGAACCCGACCGTCAGCCGCTGCGCATCCGGCAGGCTGCGATCGAGGAAGCGCAGCGGCTCGCGCAGCGCGATCGCGAACAGGCGCCGCAGCCCGGCGCGGTGGGTGCGCTGCGCGACCTCGGGGTCGTCGAAGACCTGCAGCTCGGCCGCCTCGCCGCGGTCCACCAGCGCCGGGTAGCCGACCAGCGTCTCGCCCGGCCCCACCTGCAGCTCGAGCAGCTCCGGCAGGGACCCGAAGGTCCACGCGGTGAAGCGCTCGCCGGCGCGGCGCGCGGCCTCGGGTGGGACCGGTGGGACGGTCGACGCAGGCGCAGCGGACGCGGCATCGCACGCGGGCGGCGCGCGCGGTGCGGTCACGGCGATCGGACCGTGAACCACGGGGCCGGACCCCGCCGATCCTGCGCCCGCCGCCGCACCCACTCCGGCGCGGCGCAGCGCCGCCTGGAAGCTGCCTGCCGACGCGCTCGCGAACTGCGCGCGCAGCGGCGCGAGCTGACGGCCGGCGCCGAGCACCCGACCATGCTCGTCGAGCACCCGGAAGTTCATCGACAGGTGAGGCGGCAGCGACTCGAGCCGGAAGTCGTCGGCCGCGACCCGCAGCGCCGCATGCTCGCGCAGATCGTCGATCAGCGCGGCGAGCAGCGGGCGATCACCCGCCGCCTCGCCGACGCGCTCGACGAAACCCCGCGCCCAGCCGTCGAGCGGCAGCAGATGGCGACGGCAGCGCTGCGGCAGCGACTTCAGCAGCGCGGCCACCTTCTCGATGCGCATGCCGGGCACCAGCCACTCGCAGCGCACCGCATCCACCTGATTGAGCGCGTACAGCGGCACCTCGAGCGTCACGCCGTCGTCGGTCGCACCGGGTTCGAAGTGGTAGCGGGCCTCGAACGACACGCCGCGCATCGCGAGCCGGCGCGGAAAGTTGCGATGGTCGACCCCCTCGGCATCCTTGCGCAGCAGCAGCTCGCGCGACAGCCGCAGCAGCGTCGGCCGCTCCCGCGACGCCTGCCGCCACCAGCGCTCGAGCTGCTGGCCGCTCGCCACGTCACCGGGCACCTGCGCGTCGAACCAGTCGTAGACGAACTGCGCATCGACCAGCAGGTCGGGGCGGCGCATCTTCGCCTCGAGCTGCTGCACCTCGGCCACCAGCCGCCGGTTGTGCGCGAAGAACGCACAGTCGGTCTCCCAGTCGCCGGCGACCAGCGCCTCGCGGATCAGCAGTTCGCGCGACAGCGTCGGGTCGATGCCGGCGTAGTGCACGCGCCGGCCCGAGTAGACCACCAGACCGTAGAGCGTGCCGCGCTCCAGCGCAACCGCCTGCCCGGCACGCTTCTCCCAGTGCGGATCGCTCCAGGTGCGGCGGATCAGGTGCGCGGCGGCGTGTTCGATCCATGCCGGCTCGATCCGCGCGGCCGTACGCGCGTAGAGCCGCGTGGTGTCGACCATCTCGGCGGCCATCACCCAGCGCGCGCCCGACGTGCCTTCGGTGCGGGCCGACGCGGCCGCCGCGTCGGCCGCCTCGCGCCGCGCCGAGCTGCGCCGGGCGAGCCCGGAGCTCGGATGCAGCCAGAAGCGGGTCGCGTGCGTGCCGTGGTACCAGGCCTCGTCCGGCGCGCGGTACCCGAGGTTGCCGAGCAGCCCGGCGAGCAGCGCGCGGTGCAGCGCCTCGTAGCCCGCCGGCACGTCGCCCGGCACCCAGTGCAGCTCGGCCACCGCATCGGCGAGCTGCGCGTGCACGTCGGCCCATTCGCGAAGCCGGCGCACCGACAAGAACTCGCGCTCCAGACGCGCGGCGTGCGCTCGGCGCGACTCGCCGTCGTGCGGCCCGGCGCGCACCGCGTCCCACAGCCTGACCCAGGACACGAAGTCGGAGCGCGGATCGGCGAAACGCGCGTGCATCTGGTCGGCGGCCTGCTGGCGCTCCGGCGGCCGCTCGCGCGGGTCCTGCACCGACAGCGCCGCGGCGATCACCAGCACCTCGCGCAGGCAGCCCTGCTGGCGCGCGGCGAGCAGCATCCGCCCGATCCGCGGGTCCACCGGCAGCCGCGCGAGCTGCCGCCCGGTGGCGGTCAGCGCGTTGGACGCGTCGATCGCGTCGAGCTCGCGCAGCAGGTCGTAGCCGTCGGCGATCGCACGGCGCGGCGGCGGATCGACGAAGGGAAACGCCTCGACATCGTCCAGCCGCAGCGACTTCATGCGCAGGATCACCGAGGCGAGCGACGAGCGCAGCACCTCGGGATCGGTGTACGCCGGGCGCCGCGCGAAGTCGGCCTCGTCGTACAGCCGGATGCAGATGCCCTCGGCGAGCCGGCCGCAGCGGCCCGCGCGCTGGTCGGCAGCGGCCCGCGACACCGGCTCGATCTGCAGCTGCTCGACCTTGCCGCGCACGCGGTAGCGCTTGACGCGCGCAAGCCCGCTGTCGACCACGTAACGGATGCCCGGCACGGTGAGCGAGGTCTCGGCCACGTTGGTCGCGAGCACGACCCGCGGTGCGGCGTGCGGCGCGAACACCCGCTGCTGCTCGGCGGCCGACAGCCGCGAATACAGCGGCACGATCTCGGCCAGTCCGGTCAGCCCGCCGCGGCCGCCGCGGCGGGCCCACGCGCGACGCAGGTGCTCGGCGGTCTCGCGGATCTCGCGCTCGCCGGGCAGGAACACCAGCACGTCGCCCGGCGCCTCGCGCCAGAGCTCGTCGATCGCCGACTCGACCGCATCCGGCAGGTCGGTCTCGTCGTCGTCGTCGGCCGGGCGCGCCGGCTCGACGCCCGATTCGCACGGCTGCGGCGCCTGCAGCGGGCGCCAGCGGATCGCCACGGGATAGGTGCGTCCCGAGACCTCGATCACCGGCGCCGCGCCGCGGGCTCCCGCGAAGTGCGCGGCGAAGCGCGCCGCATCGATCGTCGCCGAGGTGATCACCACCTTCAGGTCGTCGCGCCGCGGGCCCTCGAGCAACCGCTTCAGGTAGCCGAGCAGGAAGTCGATGTTCAGGCTGCGCTCGTGCGCCTCGTCGACGATCAGGGTGTCGTACTGCCGCAGCAGCGGATCGCCCTGCGTCTCGGCGAGCAGGACCCCGTCGGTCATCAGCTTGATCCGCGCGGTGCGCGAGACCTTCTCGTTGAAGCGGATCTTGTAGCCGACGTCGGTGCCCAGCGGCGAGCCGAGCTCCTCGGCGATGCGTCGCGCCACGCTGGTGGCCGCGATGCGTCGCGGCTGGGTGTGGCCGATCAGCCCCGCGGTGCCTCGGCCCGCGAGCAGGCAGATCTTGGGCAGCTGGGTGGTCTTGCCCGAGCCGGTCTCGCCGCCGACGATCACCACGGGGTGCTCGCGCAGTGCTGCGGCGATCTCGTCGCGGCGTTGCGAGACCGGAAGCAGGTCGGGGAACTCGAGCCGCACCGGCAAATTATAATGCCTCGATGCCGACGCCCCCCGAGCCGCAGCAGTTCGTCGCCTGGCTGCGCGCGGTCGCGCCGTACATCCACGCGTTCCGAGGCCGCACGATGGTGATCGCCTTCGCCGGCGAGCTGGTCGCCGCGGGCCGGCTCAACGCGCTGGTCCAGGACCTGAGTCTGCTGCACGCACTGGGCATGCGGCTGGTGCTGGTCTACGGCTCGCGCCCGCAGGTCGACGAGCAGATGACGCTGCGCGGCGCGACCAGCCGCTACCACCGTGGCATGCGGATCACCGACGCGATCGCGCTGGAGTGCGCGAAGGAGGCGGCCGGCGAGACCCGCCTGGACATCGAAGCCGCGTTCTCGCAGGGGCTGCCCAACACGCCGATGGCGCACGCGACCGTGCGCGTGGTGTCGGGCAACTTCGTCACCGCGCGCCCGGTGGGCATCGTCGACGGCGTCGATTTCGAGCACACCGGGGTGGTGCGCAAGGTCGACGTGCAGACCATCCGGCTCGCGCTGTCCTCCGGCGCGCTGGTGCTGCTGCCCCCGCTGGGTTTCTCGCCCACCGGCGAGGCGTTCAACCTCGCGATGGAGGACCTCGCCTGCGCGACCGCGATCGCGCTGGACGCGGACAAGCTGGTCTTTCTCACCGAGACCGGCGGCATCGCCGACGCCGACGGGCGCCTGCTCACCGAGATCACCGAAGCGCAGGCGCGTGCGATCCTCGCGGCCGACCAGCTGCCGGCGGCCTCGGCCGACTACCTGCGCCACGCGCTCAAGGCCTGCGACGGCGGGGTCGCGCGCGCCCACCTCGTGCCGTTCGCGCTCGACGGCTCGGTGCTGCTCGAGCTCTTCCTGCACGACGGCGTGGGGTCGATGCTGGTCGAGGAGACCCTCGAGGCGCTGCGCGAGGCGGTACCTGACGACGTCGGCGGGCTGCTGGCGCTGATCCGCCCGCTGGAGGAGGACGGCACCCTGGTCAAGCGCGACCGGGCGCTGATCGAGCGCGAGGTGGCCAACTTCACGGTCATCGAGCACGATGGCGTGATCTTCGGCTGCGCGGCCCTGTACGCGTTTCCCGAGGACGGCATGGGCGAGCTCGCCTGCCTGGCGGTCAACCCGCAGGCGCAGGGCCAGGGCGACGGCGAGCGGCTGCTGCAGCGCATCGAGCAGCGCGCGCGCGCCGCGGGCGTCGGCCGCCTGTTCGTGCTCACCACGCGCACCGCGCACTGGTTCCTGAAGCGCGGCTTCGTGCCGGGCACCCCGGACGACCTGCCGCGCGCGCGCAAGAAGCTCTACAACTGGCAGAGGAAATCGCAGGTGCTGCTCAAGCCCCTGTGATCATCCGGCCCCCATCCCACGTCGATCGAGGACCCCCATGGCACGAACCGTCCAGTGCGTGAAGCTGCAGCGCGAGGCCGAGGGCCTCGACTTCCCGCCCTACCCCGGAGAGCTCGGCAAGCGGATCTGGGAGAGCGTCTCCAAGGAGGCATGGCAGGGCTGGCTCAAGCACCAGACGATGCTGGTCAACGAGAACCGGTTGAACCTCGCCGACGCGCGCGCCAGGAAGTACCTGGCCGCGCAGATGGAGGCGTACTTCTTTGGCGGTCGCGTCGACCAGGCCGCGGGCTACGTGCCGCCCGCCGGCTGACTCGCGGCGGGCTCAGCCCGCGGTTCGCGGTGGGGACAGGCGGCTGACCACCAGCATCAGCACGGCGCCGATCGACAGCACGCCCACGCCGATCCACGACGCGTTCATGCCCAGCCAGGTCTTGCTGCCGACGTAGCCCAGACTGGACCACAGCATGTAGCCGCAGGCCGCGACGAACACCACCGGCAGCACCGGGTACAGCGGCACCTTGAACGGACGCGGGGTGTCCGGCTCGCGCACCCGCAGCACGAACAGGCTCAGCCCGGCGAGCAGGAAGAACAGCCAGAAGACCGGCGCGGTGTACTCGACCATGGTCGAGAACCCGCCGCCGAACATCACGCCCAGCAGCATCAGCACCATCGCGAAGGCGCCCTGCACCAGCAGCGCATTGACCGGCGTGCCGCGCTCGTCGACCCACTCGCCCAGGCGGCCGAGCGCCTCCCAGTCGCGCCCGGCGGCGAAGTTGGACCGCGCGCCGACGATCATGGTCGCGTTGATCGAGGTGAGCGCCGCCACGGCGACCATCAGCGAGATCACCACCTCGCCCGGCTTGCCGAAGACGATCCGCAGCAGGTCCGCGGCCACGGCCTTGGACTTGGCCATGCCCTGCAGGCCCAGGCCGGCGAGGTAGGCCCAGTTGGCGAGCAGGTACAGCACGGTCACCAGCAGCAGCGACCAGACCATCACCCGGACCATGTTGCGCTGACGGTCGCGCAGCTCGGCGCTGATGTAGGCGCCCTCGTTCCAGCCGCCGAAGGTGAGCAGCACGAAGACCATCGCCAGGCCGAAGGCCGGCAGCGTCTGTGCGGCCGCCGGCGACGGCGCGGCGGCCACCGCCGCGGGTGCGGACGCACCCAGCCCCATCGAGGCGGCGATCACGCCGGCGACGAACACCAGCACCAGCCCGCCGATCTCCACGCCGGTGAGCAGCACCTGGGTGGTCGCCCCCTGGCGCACGCCGCGCACGTTGATCCAGGTGAGCACGACGATCGACAGCGCCCCCCAGATCGCGGCCGAATACGGGCCGAGCGACAGCACCTGGGTCATGTAGTCCCCGAACACGAACGCGAGCAGCGCGATCGAGCCGGTGGTGATCACCGAGAAGCGGCTCCAGGCGAACAGGAACGACACGTGCCGACCGAACGCGCGGTGCAGGAAGTGGTAGTCGCCGCCGGCGCTCGGATAGGCGGTGGCGAGCTCGCAATAGCACAGCGCGCCGATCAGCGAGATCACGCCGCCCAGCACCCAGGCGAACATCATCCAGCCCTCGCTGGTGGTCATCATCGCGACCAGCGACGGCGCCTTGAAGATGCCCGCGCCGATCACGATGCCCACGACGATCGCGATCGCCTCGCGCGGCCCCAGCGTCTCGCGCGGGAAGCCCTTGGGGTTGTGCTGCGTCATCCTGCCTCCAGGTTCACGGGCCGGCAGGAGAGCGGCGGCGGGGCCGGGTGCCGGGATCGAAGCCCCGGAGTATGCCTGCGACGCGCTCGCGCCGGCGAGGATCCCCTGTCGCCGCGAACCGACATCCCGAGCGCCCGTGCGGTCAGCGGCGCAGCGTGCTCAGCCCGTCGGCACCGGCCACGATCGCCAGGTCGGCCGGCCGCCGAGCGAACAGTCCGACGGTCACCACGCCCGGCCACTGGTTGACCTCGGACTCCAGCGCCACCGGATCCTCGATCCGCAGGCCGTGCACGTCCAGGATCGGGTGGCCGTTGTCGGTCAGCACCCCGACGCGCTCGCGCGCCTCGCCGCCGAGCCGCGCGAACCAGCGCGTCACCAGCGGACGCGCCATCGGGATCACCTCGACCGGCAGCGGGTAGCGTCCCAGCACCGGCACGACCTTGGAGGCGTCGACGATGCACACGAAGCGCTCGGCGGCCGCCGCAACGATCTTCTCGCGCGTGAGCGCACCGCCGCCGCCCTTGATCATGCGCAGGCCGGCGTCGATCTCGTCGGCGCCGTCGACGTAGACCGGGATCGGTCCGGCCCGCTCGAGCGGCAGCACCTCGATCCCCTGCTCGCGCAGCAGCGCGGTGCTGCGCTCGGAGCTGGACACCGCGCCGGCGACGCGGGCGCGCCGCTCGCCGAGCGCGCGGATGAAGAAGCCGACGGTCGAACCGCTGCCGATGCCGACCACCGCACCGTCGACCACGTGCTGCAGCGCGGCCTGCGCCGCGGCCTGCTTCAGGGCGTTCGCGTCCATCGGCGCGCTCCTAGACGAGGAAGGACGACGGCGCGTCGCCCTGGGCGCGCCGAGCAAGCGGTGCGGGCCAAGTGAGCGGCGCGGCGACCGAGGGCTCGCCCGTCGCACCGAGCCCCGAGTGGAAGCCGCGCCACCAACCCGGCAGGTCGTCGGCCGGCATCGGCCGGGCGAAGTAGAACCCCTGGACCTCGTCGCAGCCGAGCGCGCGCAGCGAGTCGAGCTGCTCGCGGGTCTCCACGCCCTCGGCGACGGTCGACAGCCCGAGCGCGCGGGCGAGCGCGGTGATCGATCGCACCACCGCGCGGCTCTGGCCGCTGCTGCCCAGCTTGTCGACGAACGAGCGGTCGATCTTCAGGGTGTCGATCGGCAGCTGCGTCAGGTAGGCGAGCGACGAGTAGCCGGTGCCGAAGTCGTCGAGCGCGAGCCGTACGCCGAGCTGCTTGAGCCCCTGCAGACTGTCGATCGAACGCTTGATGTCGCGCATCACCCCGGTCTCGGTCAGCTCGAGCTCGAGGGTGGCCGAGGGCAGCCCGTTGCCGTGCAGCGCCCGCTCGACCGTGCGAGCGAGCTCCGGCTGCTCGAGGTGGCGCGCATGGACGTTGACCGACACCGTGGACACCGGCAGTCCGGCGTCGCGCCAGCGTCGCACCTGTCCGAGCGCCTGGTCGACCGCCCACTCCCCCATCCGGTAGATCAGACCGGTCTCCTCGGCGATCGGGACGAATTCGCCGGGCGGCACGAGCCGCTGCTCGTGACGCCAGCGCATCAGCGCCTCGATGCCCGCGAGCCGCCGGCTGGCGGGATCGACGATCGGCTGGTAGTGCAGCACCAGCTCGTGCCGCTCGAGCGCACGGTGCAGCGCGGTCTCCAGGTCGAAGCGGGCGCGGTCGGTATGGCCGAGCTCGGGCTGGTGGCGTCGCGACACGTCGCCGCCGGCGGACTTGGCGACCGACAGCGCCTGGCTCGCCTGTCCGAGAAGCACCTCGGCCCGCGCACCGGGAGTCGCGGTCGCGATGCCCACCGAGGCGCGCACGACGCAGTGCAAGCCCGCTGCGGCGAGCGGCCGACGCAGCTCGGTGAGAACGATCTGCGCGGCGCGCTCACCGGCCGCCGCGCTGCGCAGCGTCGGGAACAGCAGCGCGAACTCGTCGGCGGCGATCCGCCCGATCGCCACCGCCGGCAGATTCCGGAACGCCTGCTGCAGTCGGCGCGCGACCGTCTGCAGCGTCTGATCGCCCGCGGCGGTGCCCAGCGAGTCGTTCAGGCGCTTGAACCGGTCGAGGTCGATCAGCAGCAGCGCGCCCGGCGCGGCCGGCGGCGCGCGGGGCTCATCGAGCAGCGTCTGCGCGACCGCGAGAAAGCCGCTGCGGTTCAGCAGCCCGGTGAGCGGATCGCGGTTGGCGAGCTCGCGCACGCGCCGCGCGGCCTGCTGCGCGAGCAGTGCCAGGCCCTTGGCACGGTCGAGCCGCCGCTGGCTGGAGGCGAGCTCGGTGCGCATCTGCGCAGCCGACACCAGCTGCCCGAGCCGCTCGGCAAGCAGCTTCCACTGCAGCGACTTCACGAAGTAGTCGGACGCACCGGCGTCGAACGCACGCTCGATCGACGCCTCGTCATCGCGGCCGGACAGCACCACGATCGGTACCGGCCGATCGCCGATGCGCTGGCGCAGCTGCGCGCAGAAGTCGAAGCCGTCGCCGTCGGGCAGCAGCGCATCGAGCACCACCGCGTCCGGCCGCGAGGTCTCGAGCGCTTCGAAGGCGCGCGCCCCGCCGGCGGCGATGCGCACGTCGACGCCGTGCTCGGCCAGACCGGTGGCGACCAGGTGCTGCCAGGCCGGATCGTCCTCGACCAGCAGGATCCGGAAGCGGTGCGGCGGGTGTGGGGACAAGACGGGGGGCGCGACCGAGCGGGACGGGCCGATCGTACCGCAGTCCGACCGCCCGTCGGCCGCACGACGCCGTCCGTCGTGCGGCTCAGACGTAGTCGAACAGCGTCATCCGCGCGATCTGCGCGTAGCTGCGCAGCGCAGCGTCGTACGTGGTCTGGTGCTGCACGATCGCGGCGACCCCGCGGGTGAAGTCCAGGTCGACCAGCTCGGACATCCGGGCCTGCGCCTCGATGCTGCCGCTCTCCAGCGCCTGCTCGTGCATGTCGATCGCGCGCAGCCGCTCGCCGACCAGCGTGCGCGTCTGCGCGAGCCGCTCGGTCGCGCGGTCGATGCTCCCGATCACCTCGCCGGTGGTCTGGGCGACCGTCGACTGCGTCAGCGCCGGGTTCTCGAGCGCCGCGATCGCCGCGTCCAGCTGCACGAAGATGTTCTCGGTACCGGAGCCGGTGCCGCTGCGGATCGCGCTGAAGTTCTCGCGGCCGTCCAGCCGCACCGGGTTGACCTGCTCGACGCCGACCACCTGGGTGCCGCCCACCGGCGCGTAGGTCGTGCCGCTCGCGTCGAAGGGCACCACCGAGGCGCTCTGGCCGCCGAACACGTAACCGTCGGCCCCGTCGGCGCGGTTCGCCACCGACAGCAGCTGTTCGCGCAGCCCGCGCAGCTCGATCGCGAACTTCGCGCGGTCGGTCGGGGCGAGCGAGCCGTTGGCCGAGGCGAGCAGCGCGTCGCGCGCGGCCTGCAGCACGCCGGTCGCGTCGGTCAGCGCGTTTTCCGCGCCGGACAGCAGGTGCTTCGCGTGCGAGGCGGCGCGGCGCTCCGACTCGATCCGCGCCTCGCGCGAGCGAAGCCGCTCGGCCTCGGCCGCGGCGACCGGATCGTCCGAGGGCACGCCCACGCGCCGTCCGCCGGCCAGCTGCTCCTGCGCGCGCAGCAGCTGCGACTGGCGCTCCTGCAGGCCCTCGATCGCGAGTTGCTGCGCGTAGGCGGTGCTGATCCTCATGCGGGACTCCCGGTGTGTGCGCGCCCGGCTCAGGCGGCCTCAAGCAGCGAGCGGAACATCTCGTTGGCGGTCGCGATCACCTTCGCCGCGGCCTGGTAGGCCTGCTGGTACTGCAGCATCCGCGCCGCCTCCTCGTCCAGGTTCACCCCCGACATCTCGTTGCGGGCGCGCTCGGCGTCTTCGTACAGCCGCAGGCTCATGTCGGCCGAGGACTGCGCCGAGCGGGTCCGGCTGCCGACCTCGCCGACCAGCTCGGCGTAGCGGTCGATCACGGTCGCGCCGTCGACGAAGCGCGCATCGCCGATCGCCTGCAGCAGGCGCGCGTTGCGGTTGTCGGAGGCGGGATCCTGCGTGGGGGCGATCCTGAGCGTATCGCCGGCCATCGGCGAGCCCTGCAGCGTGATGGTCCAGCCGTTGTAGGACAGCTGCATGCCCGGCGTGTACGGCAGCCCGACCGGGTTGCCGGTGCCGCCACCGGACACGTCGAACGTGCCGGCGGACGTGAAGGTGAGCGTGACCGGCGGCGTGCCGGGTCCGCCATAGCTGCCGACCTCCAGCGCTCCGATGCGCACGTCGCCCCGGTTGGTCGGCCCCGGCTCGCTCGCCATCGGCAGCGCGGTCGCGATGCGCGCGGCGTTGGACTGCAGCGAGCGCATCCCCGCCGCGAACGACGAGGCGCTGCGCACCAGGTATCGGTCGCCGGCGGCGGGCGCACCGCCGTTGGGGGTGAGGGTGAGTCCGTCGACGTCCTGGGGGAACGACGCGAATCGCCGTTGCTCGCCGTCCGACAGCCGGGTGAGCGTGTACTGGACCCCGTCGAACGCGAGTTCGTAGTCGCTCGCCTTCAACAGGCGGGCGTCGGCGATCTGCACGTTGAACTGGCCGGCGCCCGTGTTGGCGGTTGCCCCGGTGACCTGCGGCGCGCCGATCGCGAGCAGCGGCTCGCCCGCCCGGCCGTCGGCATCCACGCCGCGCGCCTGCACCGCGTTGACCTCCGAGGCCACGGCCGCGCTCAGCCGGCCCAGTCGCATCCGCGCCGCGTCCACGTCCTGGGTCGCGAAGCGCATCAGCCCCGACAGGCTGCCGCCGAGCTCGCTCGACTGCATCGCGACCTGCGTGCCGTTGCCCCGCACGACGGTCACGCCGAGCTGCGTGGGGTCCAGGTCGGTCGGGCCGAGGGTCAGGCGCACCGCCGTGGTGCCGGTCACCAGCGCCTCGCCGCGCTGCGAATAGACGGTCGCACGCCCGTCCTGGCCGATGGTCGCGTTCGCGCGCAGCACGGTGTTCAGCTCGCCGAGCAAGCGGTCGCGCTCGTCGAGCAGCGCGTTGGAGGCCGCCTGCGCGCCTCGGCCGTCCTGGATCCTGCGGTTGATCTCGGCGAGCGAACGCAGCGCATCGTTCGCCTTGGCGATCTCACTGCCCATGCGGGATTGCGCGCCATCGCGAAGCTCGAGGATCCGCGCATCCAGCTGCCCCGCGCGCTGGGCGAACTGCTCGATGCGCTGCAGCACCGCCGAGCGGGTCGCCGGGTCGCGCGGGCGGGTCGTGAGGTCGGCGAAACTGCCGACCACGTCGTCGAAGGCTGCGCCCAGCCCGGTCTGCGGATCGGCGAACAGTCGGTCCAGCCGTGCGAGCGAGTCGCCGCGGGCACCGTCCTGCGCCGAGACCGAGCGGTTCGAGATCGACTCGCGGGTGAGGAACTCGTCGTAGGCGCGGCGCACGCCGCTCGCGTTGACGCCGCGGCCGACGTAGCCCTCGGCGCCCATGTCGCCCTGCTCCTCGAGGATCACCTCGCGTCGCACGTAGCCCGGCGTTGCGGCGTTCGCGATGTTCTGCCCGGTGGTCTGCAGCTGCGCGTAGGCCGCGCGCATCGCGCTGCTGCCGATCCTGAGGAGGTCGGTCATCGGCGGCTCCCGGTCACGCGCCCGCGCGCCGCAGCGCGAGCGCCTGGTTGATGGTCCGGCTCAGCTTGCCGGCGTAGTCCGGGTCGGTCGCGTAGCCTGCCTGCTGCAGCTGGCGCGCGAAGCCCTCGGCGGTCTCGCCCGACCGCAGCACACCCGCGTAGCGGGGGTTGACCGACATCAGCCGCGCCCAGTCGGCGAACGCTTCGTGATAGCTCGCGTAGGCCCGGAAGCGCTCGACGGTTCTCATCGGGCGACCGTCGACGTACTCGGTCGTGGTCGCGTCCACGGTCTCGCCGCGCCAGCCGGCGCCCGCCTTGATGCCGAACAGATTGTGGGCGGAGCGGCCGTCCGGGTGACGCAGTTCCTGCCGCCCCCAGCCGGATTCGAGCGCGGCCTGACCGACGATGAAGCCTGCCGGCACGCCGGTGAGGGCCTGCGCGTGGTTCGCCGCGTCCCACATGCGGTCGACGAACGCGGCCGGCGCGCCGCGTGCGGCGGACGGCGCCGAGGAGGCGGCCGCGGGTGACGCGGCGGAGATCGCGGGTGACGCGGCGGACGGCGCAGCGCGAGCCTGCGCAGCCGCGGCCGCGGCGATCCGAGCCGCGGGCGGCAGGCCCTCCAGCGTCTCGGCATCAGGCGGGTCGTTGGCGTCGTCCTCGCGCAGCGCGGCGGCGAGCGCACGCTGCAGGCCGTCGACCGACACCTGCGGCGCACCCGGCGCGCCGCCCTCCTCGGGAGCGCGCAGGTTGCGCGACAGCTGCCGGGCGATCAGCTCGCCCAGACCGCCCGGGCGCCCGGAGAGCGCCTGCGCGAACTGCGTGTCGAGCATCGACCGGTACACGTCCGCGCCCGGGCCGTCGAACATCCCGCTGCGGGGTACCGCGTCGCGCATGCTCTTGAGCACCATCTGCATGAACAAGGCCTCGAACTGCGAGGCCGCCGTGCGCACCGCGCCCTCCGGGTCCCGGCGCGCGCCGTGCCGCAGCGCGTCCAGCGACCTGACGTCGGACGCGAGCGACGCGGTCGTCACTCGCATGGTCAGATGATCTCCAGCTCCGCCTTCAGGCTGCCGGCCGCCTTGAGCGCCTGCAGGATCGCGATCAGATCCTGCGCGGTGGCCCCCAAGCTGTTCAGCGCCTTGACGACGTCGGCAAGCTTCGCCCCGGACTTGAGTTCCATCAGCGCCGCTGCGTCCTGCCTGATCTGGATATCGGCCCGCTCGGCCACGACTGTAGAGCCGGCCGAGAACGCGCCGGGCTGGCTCACCTGAGGGGTCGTGGTGATCGACACCGACAGGTTGCCGTGGGCGACCGCGCTCGGCCCGAGCGTCACCGACTGGTTCATGACCACCGATCCGGTGCGGGCGTTGACGATCACCCGCGCGGGCGGCTCGACCGCGGCGACCTCGACGTTCTCCAGCTCGGCGAGGAAGGCGACCCGCTTGTCCGGGGCGGGCAGCCGCACCCGGATCACGCGCGCGTCCAACGCCTGCGCGACCGGTTCGGCCGAGCCGGCGGTGCGTCGGTTGATCGCCGCCGCGACCTGGCTGGCGACCGAGAAGTCGGTGGACTTCAGCTCGAGATGGATCGCGTCGCCGGCGAGCACCGCGTTCGGCACCGCACGCTCGACCGTGGCACCCGAGGGCACGCGACCGGCGCTCAGGTGGTTGATCTGCACTCGGCTGCCGGCGGCCGCCGCGCCGGCGCCTCCGACCACCACGCTGCCCTGCGACATCGCGTAGATCTGCCCGTCGGCGCCGCGCAGCGGGGTCAGCAGCAGCGTGCCGCCGCGCAGGCTCTTCGCGTTGCCGATCGAGGACACCGTCACGTCGATCGGCTGGCCAGGCTGCGCGAAGGCGGGCAGCTGCGCGGTGACCATCACCGCCGCGGTGTTGCGCAGCTGCGGATTCACCCCGGCCGGCAACGTGATGCCGAGCTGCTGCAGCATCGAGTTCAGGCTCTGGGTGGTGAACGGCGCCTGCGTGGTCTGGTCGCCGCTGCCGTCCAGGCCGACCACCAGCCCGTAGCCGATCAGCTGGTTGGTACGCACGCCCTGCACGGTCGCCAGGTCCTTGATGCGCTCGGCGTACGCCGGCGCGCCCGCGGCGAGCAGCGCCGCCAGCACCGCAGCTGCGATGCGCCGGCAACGCGGGGGAGTGGGGGCGTTCACAGCGGCGAGAAGCTGAAGAAGAACCGCTGCAGCCAGCCCACGGTGGTCGCGCGGTCCAGGTCGCCGCGGCCGCGGAAGGCCACCCGGACGTCGGCGATCGCGGTCGAGGGCACGGTGTTGCCCGGCCGGATCGTCCGCGGATCGACCACGCCGGAGAAGCGCAGCGTGTCCACGGTCTGGTTCACGCCGACCTGCTTCTCGCCGACGATCAGCAGGTTGCCGTTCGGCAGCACGTCGATCACGGTCGCCGTGATCGTGCCGGTGAACAGGTTGTCGCTGCCGCTCTCGCCCTTGCTGCTCGAGTCGTTGTTGCTGCTCGCGCCGATGCGTGCACGCGGCAGCGCCGGGGTGGTGACGAAGGGCAGCGCGGTGATCGAGCCCTCGATGCGCCCCTCCCGGTTCACCGACGCGTTGGAGCGCTGGCGGGCGGTGGTGTTCTCCTGGATGCTCACGGTCAGCAGGTCGCCGACGTTGCGCGCGCGGATGTCCTCGAACAGCGGCCGATACGCCTGCCCCTGGAAGATCGCCCCGACGCTGGCCGGCGGGGCCGGCGCGGCGCTCGCGGCGACCGGCCGAGGCATCGGCGCGGGCGCGACCTCGACCTCGGGCGGGCGCAGCGTGTCGCAGCCGCCCAGCAGCAGCGCGCCCGCGCAGAGCGCGATCCGGCTCGCGCGACGGGTCGCGGTGATCACAGCTGCGACAGCCTGCCGAGCATCTGGTCGGCGGTCTGGATGGACTTGGAGTTGATCTCGTAGGCGCGCTGCGTCTGGATCATCGCGACCAGCTCCTCGACCACGTTGACGTTGGAGGTCTCGACGTAGCCCTGGCTGATCGTGCCGTGCCCGTTCAGACCCGGGGTGTTCACCGCGGGCGGGCCGCTCGCGGCGGTCTCGCGGAACAGGTTCTGGCCGCGCGGGTCCAGGCCGGCCGGATTCACGAAGGTCGCGGTCTGCAGCTGGCCGACGTTCACCGGCGCGGCGTTGCCGGGCACGACCGCGCTGATCACGCCGTCGGCACCGATCGTCACCGAGGTCGCGTTGGGCGGCAGCGTGATCGCCGGCTGCAGCGGGTAGCCGTTGGCGGTCACGACCTGGCCCTGGGCGTCCACCCGCAGCGAGCCGTCGCGGGTGTAGGCGGTGGACCCGTCCGGCATCCCGACCTGGAGAAAACCGTTGCCGCTGATCGCCAGGTCCATCGGATTCTCGGTGCGGTTCAGGTTGCCCTGCGAGAACACCCGACTGGTGCCCACCGGGCGCACGCCGGTGCCGAGCTGAAGACCCGCGGGCAGCTGGGTCTGCTGCGTCTCCTGCGCCCCCGACTGACGCAGGTTCTGATAGAGCAGGTCCTCGAACTGCGCGTGCGCGCGCTTGTAGCCGTTGGTGCCGACGTTCGCGAGGTTGTGCGCGATCGTGTCCAGCTGCATCTGCTGGGCGTCCAGTCCGGTCTTCGAAATCCACAGCGAACGGATCATCTCGGGGCCTCTCAGCCGTTGGGTGCCAGCAGCCGCGAGGCCCGCTGCTCGTTGGTCTCGACCGACTGAAGCATCTTCATCTGCATCTCGAACTGGCGGGCCGCGGCGATCAGCCCGACCATCGCGTCGACCGCGTTGACGTTGCTGCCCTCGAGCACGCCGTCGGCCACGCGGACCTGAGGATCGGCGGGGGCGGGCTCGCCGTCGGCGGTGCGCACCAGCCCGTCGGCGCCCTTGCGCAGCTCGGCCGCCGGCGGGTTGACCAGCTTGAGCTGACCGACGTTGACCGGCGGCTGGTTGCCGAGCTTGGCCGTGACCGCACCGTCGCTGCCGATGCTCACCTCGCTGCCCGGCGGGATCGCGATCGGTCCGCCGTCGCCGAGTACCGACAGGCCCGAGCGGGTCTGCAGCACGCCATCGGCGGACACCTCGAAGCCGCCGGCGCGGGTGTAGGCCTCGGCGCCGTCCAGCCCCTGCACCGAGAACCAGCCCGGCCCACGCACCGCGACATCCAGACGCCGGCCGGTCTGCTGCAGCGGCCCCTCGGCGTGGTCGAAGCCGGCGGTCGCCTCCAGCCCCGCGACCCGCGTGGGCAGCCCGTCGCCGCGTACCGGCACCGCGCGGAACGCGGACAGGTCGGCGCGGAACCCGGGGGTGCTCGCGTTCGCCAGGTTGTTGGCGAGCGCGTCCTGGCGCGACATGGTCGCCTTGGCGCCCGACATCGCGGTGTAGATGACGCGATCCATCGGCGGTTCCGGTCAGCGGCCCGTGCGCGTCAGCGCAGGTTGACGATGGTCTGCAGGATCTGGTCGTGCGTGCGGATCGTCTGCGCGTTGGCCTGGTAGAAGCGCTGCGCGGTGATCATGCTGACCAGCTCGGCGGTCATGTCGACGTTGGAGTTCTCCAGCGCGCCGGACTCGACGTTGCCGAGCACGCCGCTGCCCGGGGCGCCGAGCGTGGGCTGGCCGGCCGAGGCGCTCTCGACCCAGGCGTTGTTGCCCAGCGGCACCAGGCCCTGCGGGTTGATGAAGTTGGCGAGCACGATCTGGCC
>JBIKMO010000276.1:0-5742 GCA_044359175.1 Burkholderiaceae bacterium
CGGAGCCGTCGAGTCGGGCCCGGTGAGCAGGGTTGCGCCCGCCCCGGCGCAGCTCGGACCCGTCATCGACGTCCAGCCCGGTGCGTTCGAGCGTCTCACCTGGGGTCGACCCTATCTCGACCACCGCAGCCGCGCGTGCGACCCTCGTTAAGATATGGGCCAGGGTCCCAACCTATCGCAGCGTCCATCGACCCGTGCGCAGTCGCCCGCGGTCGCCGACGCGGCGGTCTCGCTCCGGCGACCCCCGAACGCCGTCGACTCGCTCGAGCGTGCCTATCGCGCGCCCGCAGCGGTGCGGGTGCCGAGGTCACCCGCGCTGCTCGTGCTTGCCGCCGGGGCCGCGCTCGGCGGGCTGGCGGGCAGCGGCGGCGAGGCATGGCTACACAAGGTGGCGGGCAAGCTGCCGTGGGACGTGAGTGCGCGCGAGCTGCAACTGGGGCGGCAGGCGTTCGAGGTCTGGAACCACGCCTGGCGGGCGCCCGCGTCCTGGACGCCCGCTCAGGCGGGCGGCGCGCTCAAGGAGGCGGCGACGCTGCACGAGCAGCTGAGCACCGACGCGCTCTCGCGCCCGCAATTCGACGCGAGGATGGATGCGCTGGTGCGCGCGATCGACCGCGGCCCGCCAAGTCGGCCGCGTGCTCCGCCTGAATTCGGCCGATCTGTCGAACGGGCGCCCTCAGTGCTCAGACCGCCAGGTGAGCGGTCGAGTCTGGAGCCCTCCCGGGCCGGCGCGCTCACGGGTGAGCCGTCGAGGCAGTTGGAGGACGCGTATCGACAGCGGATCGCGGATGCCGCCGATTTGGTGTTGGAGCAGTCGAAACACTTCCCGCTGTTGCGAGCCGCGACGCAGGCGCTCATCGAGGAGGCTGCACGACGGTTCAACCTGTCGAACCTCGACTTCGTGGCGCGAGCTGTGGACCAGCGTGCGAGCGCGGTGCAGGCCCAGGCCATGGGCCGCACGCGGGCCAGTGCCGGGCAGGCTCCGTCGAATCCACCGATCGGCGTGAAGTACTTCCGCAACAGGACGCCGATCGAGCCGCGCTTCATTCCGTTGATGAACGACCTCGTGGCTGCCGGAAGCGACCCGCGCGCCCGAATCGTGCCAGCGCTGCTGCACGGCCTGGAAGAGGGCATCACCCAGGAGATGATGGCGGCCAGACACTACTTGAAGGAGCGGATGGGCGACCCGGAGGTCAGCCCCTCCGCCGTCGACGCCTACGTGACCACGATGCAGGGCATTCAGGCCCGTCTGCCGCAGGGTTCCAGCGCGTCGCTCGATGGCGAATGGAAGCGCGATCCGAAACTGATCAGGCAGTATGCGGCGGTCGGCGCCATGCTCGAACGACAGCTGGCGCGGGTGTTCGAGCAAACGAGCCCGACCGAACTCGCCGACCATTTCGTCGACGACTGGAATCTCCTGTGGGCGTTCGGCAACCCGGACAAGCTGTCCGGTCAGGACATAGCGAACGCCAGGGCCCGCATGCGCGACCTGCTCGGGGAATCGACGCCCCGAGCTGAGGTGCTTCGGTATCTGACGGCCGTTCACCTGGCCCTGGGATCCATCGTCCGGGAGCTCAGGGAAGCGCGCGACAACTCCTGACGGAGGGCCTGCGAGCGAACGGCGGTTCGCGCTCTCGCGCCAGTCGCCGAACCGCCGCGTCATCCGAGCCGATCGTGCGTCTGGTCGGGCGTTCGTTCGTGCGGAACGCGAAGCGTCACGGCGACGTCGCCGCCATGGGCTGCGACGCGCAGCGAGCGCGTGACGGCCTGGCCGCCGTTCCATGCGGCGAGCAGCGCCCGCTTCTCCCCGAGCAGCCTCACGAGCGCGAGCGCGACGACCTCCGCGATCGTGAGGTCGTCGGCGGTCAGCGGACGCACGAGCAGGTCCGAATCCACGGGAACGAGCCACGGATACGCTCGGGGTCCGGCGACGTCCCAGCCGAACTCGGCGATCTCGGCGCGCAGGCCCGCGCCCAGGTCGGCCTTGCGCTCGAAGTTCAGCGCGAAGTGCGGCGGCAGCGTCGGCTCCAGTCCCTGCTCGATCGCATCGGAGGCCGCCACGAAGGTCCGGTAATCCTCGATGCACGAGAACAGGACGAATCCCAGGCTCTGTCCCATCTGCCCGATGACGGACAGCACCGCATCGGTCAGGCCGAACCGGTCGAGGGTGATCGAGATCAGGCTCTGATCGCTCGGCACGATCGCCCAGGGTTTCGCCCGGTAGAGCGTTGCAGCGGCGCGAAAGAACGCGGCGACCGCCTCGGGATCGACACCGGGCGACAGGTAGGACGGCTCGTCGTCGGACTCCGGATCCATCGACTCGCGCATCGCCCGGAGCACGGCGTCGAACTCGGGTGTCGGCGCGCAGACCACCGCCAGCCCGGGATACCCCGACCGCAAGGCATCGGCGAGCGCTGGCGACGCGACCCTCACGCGCTTCGGTGACCGCGGCGGGCCCACCATGGGGTGCTCGATCGCGTTGCGCAGGCTCTCGCAGGCGCCACCCAGCAGTTCGCCGGGCCGGCCCACGGCGTGTCCGAGCACGAGGCCCTCGGCGTTCAGCCACAGCAGCATCTCGGGCCGATAGGGATCGCCTTCGCCGGTCACGTAGGCCGGCATCGGGGCGAGCCCGCCGGTCCATTCGGATTCCGTCCGCTCGTTGCGCTCAGTCATCGCAGTCACCGGTCCTCGGAGATCGAGTCGCTGTCGGGCGCCATCGCGAATCGACCCCGGCGCGCGGGGACGTCCGCCCACGGTCGGCCCGGTCCCCGGTATTCTGCGGCCCGACCGGCCGCGCTTCGCAGGAGACCCCATGCCGTCCGCCCCGCCCCCCGGCCTCGCCGTCCGCGTGATCCGCAACCGCGTCACCCGGCGAGACGCACTCTGGCTGTTCGCCGCGTCGGCGGGTGCCGCCGCGAGCGCGAGCCTGTCGGGCTGCGCGACCTCGCCGGTGACTGGACGCACGATCCTGGTCGGCATGAGCGAGGAGCAGGAGCGTGCGGTCGACAAGCAGGCCGCGCCGCACCAGTTCTCGAAGGATCTGGGTGCGGTGCAGGACGACGGGCTGAACCGCTACGTGGTCGACGTGGGCACGCGCATGCAGGCGCTGACCCAGCGGCCCACGATGCCCTACTCGTACCGCGTGCTGAACGCCAACTACGTGAACGCATACACGTTCCCGGGCGGCGCGATGGGCGTCACCCGCGGGATCATGACCGAGATGCAGGACGAGGCCGAACTCGCCGCGCTGCTCGGCCACGAGCTCGGCCACGTGAACGCGCGCCATGCGGCGCAGCGCCAGGGCCAGGCGATGGTCGCGCAGGCCGCGGTGATCGGGCTCGCGGTGGCGGCCGCCGACAGCGGCTGGGGCGGGCTCGCCGCGATCGGCGGCCAGATCGGCGCGAGCGCGCTGCTGTCCTCGTACTCGCGAGACAACGAGCGCGAGGCCGACGCGCTCGGGCAGGACTACATGGTGAAGGCCGGCTATCCGGCCAGCGGCATGACCGACCTGCACGGCATGCTGGTGCGCGAGGAGAAGTCCGCGCCCTCGCTGCTGCAGACGATGTTCTCGTCGCACCCGATGAGCAGCGAGCGCGTCGACAACGCGCGCCGGCTCGCCGAGACGCGCTACGCGGCGAGCCTGCGCGCACCCGACGGGCGTGAGCGCTACATGGACGGCACCGCGGGGCTGCGCCGGATCGCGCCGGCGATCGAGGCCTGCAAGCAGGGCGAGGTCGAGATGGCGGGCAAGCGGCTGGCGCAGGCCGAGGAGCGGTTCGCCGCCGCGCTGCGCCACGCGCCGCGCGACTACGCATCCAACGTGCTGATGGCGCGCTGCCTGGCCGCGCAGAACCGGCGCGGCGACGCGCAGCGCTACGCCGAGACCGCACGCAACGTCTACCCGCAGGAGGCGCAGGCGCACAAGCTCGCGGGCTCGCTGCACCTGCAGGGCAAGAACCCGGCGGCCGCGTTCGACGCCTTCGACCGGTTCGACCGGCTGCTGCCGGGCGACCCGGGCATTGCGTTCCTGAAGGGCGTGAGCCTGGAAGGCGTCGGCGATCGTCGGCGCGCGGCCGAGCACTACGCGGCGTACCTGCGCTCGGGCGCCGGGGGCGAGCCGGCGCGCTTCGCGCAGGGTCGGCTGCAGGCGCTCAGCCGCTAGGCTGGCGCGGTGCCTACTCCGGCTTGAGCCCGGCCGCGTCGATCAGCGCCTTCCAGCTGACGAGGTCGGCCTGGATCTGCCGCTCGAAGTCGGCCACCGACAGCGGAACCGGCGCGGGTGTGTTCTGCTTCTCGGCGAAGAACGCCCGCGCCTCGGGCAACGTCATCCAGCGGTTGAGGGTCGCGTTGATCTGCTCGGCGATCGGGCGCGGCAGCGCCTTCGGCCCGAAGATCCCGTACCACGGGTAGGCCTCGAGCTTGAAGCCCTCCTCGACCAGCGTCGGCACGTCGGGCAGCTGCGGCAGCCGCACCTGCGAGGACACCGCGAGCGCGCGCATGCGGCCGCCGCGGATATGCGGCAGGGGCGTGCCGGAGTCGATGAAGCCCACCTTGACCACGCCCGAGATGATGTCCGGCGGCTGCTGCGCGACGGTCTTGTAGGGCACGTGATTGATCCGCATGCCGGTCTGCTGCTTGAGCCACTCCATCACCAGGTGGCCGCCCGAGCCGATGCCCCAGGACGAATAGCTGAGGTCGGGCTGGGTCTTCGACCACTCGATCAGCTCGCGGATGTTCTTCGCCGGCACCGAAGGGTTCGCGACGATCACGTTGCCGCCGTTGCCGCCGATGCGGGCGACCGGCGCGAAGTCGAACAGCGGGTCGATCGGCGGCTTGGCCATCAGCAGCTTGTTGGCGACCGTGGCGGCGGCGAACGACACCAGCAGCGTCGTGCCGTCGGGCGCGGCGCGCGCGACCTCCTGCGCGGCGAGCAGGCCGTTGGCGCCGGGCTTGTTGTCGACGATCACGGTGGTGTTCCACTCGCGTGCGAGCCACTCGGCCATGAAGCGGGCGAAGATGTCGGCGCCCCCGCCCGCGCCGCTGGGCAGCACGAGCCGGATGGGCCGACCGCCGGGGAAGGCCTGGGCGGCTGCGAGGCCACCGGTGGTCGCGAGCGCGGCCGCGGCGCCGGCCTTGAGGACGAGGCGCCGGCGGCCGGCGCGAAGCAGCGAAGTCATGTCTCCTCCAAGGGGCGCGTCGTGGCGCGCCGTCGCGGGTGTCGGATCACTCCGGCCGACGGCCGCAGTTCGCGGATCGTAGTGAGCCTGTCATGACAGGTCAAGCAGGCGGACGCCGCCTCGCCGCGGGGCGCGCCCGCCGTGCGCAGCAGGGTCATCGCCATGCAGGCCATCCCCCAGACCAGGTCGCGGGCGTCGAAACACCCCCGGGGCATCCGCGCGTCGATCCGGTCGATCAGCTCGAATCAGGCAGAGCGCCCTGACGAAGTTTCGCGTGCAACCTGTCGCCACCGCACCTAGCCTTCCTGGCCGCTCCAGGACGAAGCCCCGATCGGTGGCTGCCCGGAACGAAGGCTCGAGTGTTCGAGCCCGGGGCGACAACACAGGATGCCAAGGCGGCTGCCGATACGGCGCGTCGGGCAAATCATTCCCGTAACACAGCGATAGGTGAGGCGTTGAGCATGATCAGGCCGACGACGATGACGTCTTTCGCACCGACGAGTGTGGGACACGCCCGCGGTGATTCTCCCGGTACGAAAGAGCTGACATTTTCGATGAGGACTCT
>JBIKMO010000277.1:0-5727 GCA_044359175.1 Burkholderiaceae bacterium
GTGTCCAGCCGATGGATCCTCGGCCTGGACGCTGGCAACGCCAGGATGCAGGCGATCGCCAGCGCGATCCAGCAAGGCGCGAAGGCCTACCTGAACCGACAGTACCGCACGATCGGCCTCGTCGGCGTCATCCTGTTCCTGATCATCCTGTTCGTGCCCGGGCTTGGCGTGTCGACCGCGATCGGATTCGCGATCGGCGCGATCCTGTCGGGTGCGGCCGGCTACATCGGCATGAACGTGTCGGTGAAGGCCAACGTGCGCACCGCGCAGGCCGCCACGCGCGGGCTGAACGACGCGCTCGCGGTTGCCTTCCGCGGCGGCGCGATCACCGGCATGCTGGTGGTGGGCCTGGGGCTGCTCGGCGTGGCCGGCTTCTTCGTGTTCCTCGGCGGCATGAGCGCCAAGCCCGAGCAGATCCACGATCTGATCCGCCCGCTGATCGGGCTCGCCTTCGGCTCGTCGCTGATCTCGATCTTCGCGCGGCTGGGCGGCGGCATCTTCACGAAGGGCGCCGACGTCGGCGCCGACCTGGTCGGCAAGGTCGAGGCCGGCATCCCCGAGGACGACCCGCGCAACCCTGCGGTGATCGCCGACAACGTGGGCGACAACGTCGGCGACTGCGCGGGCATGGCGGCCGACCTGTTCGAAACCTATGCGGTCACGCTGATCGCCACGATGCTGCTCGGCGCCCTGATGCTCACCAACGCGCCGGTCGCGGCCACCGTCTACCCGATGGCGCTGGGCGGCTTCGCGATCATCGCATCGATCATCGGCTGCGCGGCCGTCAAGGCGCAGCCCGGCAAGAAGATCATGAGCGCGCTGTACCGCGGCCTGATCGTCGCCGGCGTGCTCGCGCTGATCGCCTTCTATCCGATCACCGCCTGGCTGATCCCCGACAACGCGCTCGGCGGCACCGGCGCGGTGATGAAGGTCTATCTGTCCGCGGTCGTCGGCCTCGCGCTCACCGGCCTGCTGGTCTGGATCACCGAGTACTACACCGGCACCGAGTACACGCCGGTGCGCTACGTCGCGGCCGCCTCCGAGACCGGTCACGGCACGAACATCATCGCGGGCCTGGCGGTGTCGATGAAGTCGACCGCCTGGCCGGTGCTGATGGTGTGCCTGGCGATCATCGTGTCGCACTGGCTTGCCGGCTTGTACGGCATCGCGATCGCGGCGACCTCGATGTTGTCGATGGCCGGCATCATCGTCGCGCTGGACGCGTACGGCCCGATCACCGACAACGCCGGTGGCATCGCCGAGATGGCCGAGCTGCCCGACTCGGTGCGCGCGATCACCGACCCCCTGGATGCGGTCGGCAACACGACGAAGGCGGTGACCAAGGGCTATGCGATCGGCTCGGCGGGCCTGGCCGCGCTGGTGCTGTTCGCCGACTACACGCACGCGCTCGAGGCGGCCGGCAAAGCGGTGAGCTTCGACCTGTCGAACCACATGGTGATCGTCGGCCTGTTCATCGGCGGGCTGGTGCCCTACCTGTTCGGTGCGATGGCGATGGAGGCCGTCGGACGCGCGGCGGGCTCGGTCGTGGTCGAGGTGCGGCGCCAGTTCCGCGAGATCAAGGGGATCATGGAGGGCACCGCGAAGCCCGAGTACGGCCGCGCGGTCGACATGCTGACCACGTCGGCGATCAAGGAGATGATCGTCCCGTCGCTGCTGCCGGTGGTGGTGCCGGTGCTGGTCGGCGTGTTCCTCGGTCCCGAGGCGCTCGGCGGCCTGCTGATGGGCACGATCGTCACCGGCCTGTTCGTCGCGATCTCGATGTGCACCGGCGGCGGCGCGTGGGACAACGCCAAGAAGTACATCGAGGAAGGCAACCACGGCGGCAAGGGCAGCGAAGCGCACAAGGCCGCGGTCACGGGCGACACGGTCGGCGATCCGTACAAGGACACCGCGGGCCCCGCGGTCAACCCGCTGATCAAGATCATCAACATCGTCGCGCTGCTGCTGGTACCGGTGATCGGCGGCGCGGGCGGGGCCCCCGCCAAGCCGCATGGCGCGGCCCCGGCCGCGCCCGCGGCGGCGGTCGCACCCGCGCCCGCCGTGGCCACCGCCGCGCCCGTGGTCGCAGTCGCGAAGCCCGACCTGGTGAAGCTGTACTTCGAGTCCGGCTCGACCACGCCTCCGGGTGACGCCGCGGCGCTTCTGGCCAAGCTCGCCGAGTGGGCACGTGCCACGCCGGACGCGAAGCTCGCGATCTCCGGCTTCCACGACAGCACGGGCAACGCCGAGCAGAACGCCGAACTCGCGAAGAACCGGGCGAAGCTCGTGCTGGAGACGCTGAAGTCCGCCGGCGTGGCCGAGGACCGCGTCGTGCTCCAGAAGCCCCAACAGGTGGACGCGGGCGCCGGGGCCGAGGCGCGTCGCGTCGAGGTCTCACCGGCCCAGTAACCCGAGAGGATACGGCGATGCATTTCAGGGACACGGTCGTCCTGGTCACCGGCGGCGCGTCGGGGCTGGGAGGCGCCACCGCGGATGCGGTGGTCGCCGCCGGCGGCGCGGTGCTGATCGCCGACGTGAACGGCGCGCTCGGCGAGGAGAAGGCGCGGGCGCTCGGCACCTCGGCCCGGTTCGTTCGCTGCGACGTGACCTCCGAGGCCGACGCGCAGGCCGCGGTGGACGCGGCGTGCGCGATGGGTACCCTGCGCGGGCTGGTCAACTGCGCGGGGATCGGCACCGCGAACAAGACCGTCGGCAAGGACGGCCCGCACAAGCTCGCCGACTTCAGGCGGGTGATCGAGATCAACCTGATCGGCACCTTCAACATGCTGCGGCTCGCCGCCGCGGCGATGTGTCGCAACGCGCCGGACGACGGCGGCGAGCGCGGCGTGATCGTCAACACCGCCTCGGTGGCTGCCTTCGACGGGCAGATCGGCCAAGCCGCCTATTCAGCCTCCAAGGGCGGCGTGGTCGGCATGACGCTGCCGATCGCGCGCGACCTGGCGCGCGACGGCGTGCGGGTCGTGACCATCGCCCCGGGCCTGTTCCTCACGCCGATGATGCTCGGGCTGCCGAAGGAGGCGCAGGACTCGCTCGGCCGCCAGGTGCCGTTCCCGTCGCGACTGGGCCGTCCGGAGGAGTACGCGCAGCTGGTTCAGCAGGTGTTCGAGAACCCGATGCTCAACGGCGAGACGATTCGACTGGACGGCGCGATCCGGATGGCGCCGCGCTGAGGGCTCAGGCGGCGATCACGTCGGCCCCGCCGCCTCCAGCCACCGCCCCAGCGCCAGCAGCGACGCGTCCCGGTCGCGCGCACCGACCACCTGCAGTGCGGCCGGCATGCCGTCGGCGATGCCCGCCGGCATCGCCAGCGCGGGCAGTCCCACGAAGCTGAACGGCAGCGTCTGGCCGAGCACCGCCTCGCGCACGGTGAGGGTGCCGCCCTCCACCGCCTCGTGCGTGCGGCCGCGCGGCGGCGGCGGGATGGCGCTGACGGGCAGCACCAGCGCGTCGTGACCGCGCAGCACCGCGTCGAGCTCGGCGCGAAGCCGCTCGCGTTCGCGCATCGCCTCGAGGTAGACCTGCGCGTGGATGCACTCGCCGTCGCGCAGCGGCGCGAGCACCGCGTCCGAGAAGCCCTCGCCGCCGGCGGCGAGCGCCGCGCGGTGCACGAACGCGGCCTCCGCGCGCACGATGGTCGTGTAGTGCCCGAGCGCCTTCGGCAGCGAGGGCACCGCGACGTCGAGCACGTCGGCGCGCGCGCGCAGCCCGGCCAGCGCGCCCTCCCACCATGCGCGCACGGCGGGGTGCAGCCTGCCGGCGAGCCAGGCCGTCGGTACCGCGAGCCGTGGGCGTCGCGCGACCCGCCCGTGGTCGACGCGGCGTGCGGCCAGCACCTCGTGCATCAGCGCCGCGTCGTCGACGCAGCGCACGATCGGCCCGGCGTGGTCGCAGGTCCAGGACAGCGGCAGCGCACCGTCGAGCGGCACCGCGCCGAAGCTGGGCTTGAAGCCGACCACGCCGCAGAACGCCGCCGGGATGCGCACCGAGCCGCCGGTGTCGCTGCCGAGTGCCGCCAGGCCGATGCCGGTCGCCACGGCCACCGCGGCGCCGCTGGACGAGCCACCGGCCTGACGCGCGGGGTCGTGCGGGTTCTTCACGTCGCCGGTCCACGGGTTCTCGCCGGTGGCACCCAGCGCGACCTCGTGCATGTTCGTCTTCGCGAACGGCAGCGCACCGGCCGCCCGCAGCCGGCCGACCGCCGCCGCCTCGACGCCGACCGCGGGCAACATCGCCCGCGTGCCGGCCGCCATCGGCATGCCGCGCACCGCGTACAGGTCCTTGATCGACACCGGCACGCCGTGCAGCGGGCCCCGCGGCGACCCCGAGCGAACGTGCGCATCGAGCGCATCCGCCGCGCGCCCGGCAGCCTCCCAATCGACCCAGGCGATGGCATTGAGGTCGCCGTGGCGTTCGGCCGCCTCGCGGGCGCGCTCGAGCAGCGCACGGCTGCTCAGCGTGCCCTCGGCGATCCGGGCAGCCGCCTCGCGCAGCGTCGCCGGGGTGCGGTCGGCAGGGGTCATCTGCGTATAGTAGCGGCTGCTTCCCTGCACGCGTGCCGATGATCCCGTCTCGTTTCGCCTTGCTGGTCCTTGCGTGCGCGCTCGCGGCCAGCGGCGGGGCGAACGCGCAGCCGGCCGCCGCCCCGTCCCAGCCCGAGGCCGCCACCGGCCTGGCCGCGCCGCGCGAAGCGGTGATCGGACGGCGCGCGATGGTCGCCACCGCCAACCCACTCGCGAGCCGCGCCGCAATGGCGGTGCTGGATCGGGGCGGCAGCGCGGTCGACGCCACGATCGCCGCGCAGATGGTGCTCACGCTGGTCGAGCCGCAGTCCTCGGGCATCGGCGGCGGCGCGTTCCTGCTGCACCATGACGCCCGCACCCGCCGCGCCTCGGCGTGGGACGGGCGCGAGACCGCCCCGGCGGCCGCCGACGAGGCGCTGTTGACCGGCACCGACGGCAAGCCGCTCGCGTTCTTCGACGCGGTGGTCGGCGGCCGCTCGGTGGGCGTGCCCGGCGTGGTGCGCATGCTCGAGGCGGTCCACGCACGCCATGGCCGTCTGCCGTGGGCGACGCTGTTCGAGCCGGCCATCCGCCTCGCCGCCGAGGGCTTCGAGGTCGGCCCCCGGCTGCACGCGCTGCTCGCCCGCGAGCGGCACCTGCGGCGCGACCCGGCAGCCGCGGCGCTGTACTACGACCCGCGCGGCGAGCCCTGGCCGGTCGGCCATCGGCTGCGCAACCCCGAGCTGGCCGACACGCTCGCGCAGATCGCACGACGCGGCAGCCTCGCGCTGCACACGGGACCGATCGCGCGCGACCTGGTCGACGCGGTGCAGCGCCATGCGAGCAATCCGGGCCGCCTGACCGAGCGCGACCTCGCGTTCTACGCGCCGGTGGAGCGCGAGCCGCTGTGCACGCCGTACCGCCGCTGGATCGTCTGCGGCATGCCGCCGCCGTCGTCCGGCGGCATCGCGGTCGCACAGATCCTCGGCATCCTCGAGGCCGCGGGTGCGCCCGCGCTCGCCGCCCGCGACGGTACGCCGCTCGCCGCCGGCGTGCACGCGTTCGCCGAGGCCGGCCGGCTCGCGTTCGCCGACCGCAACCGCTACGTGGCCGACCCGGACTTCGTCGTGCCGCCGGACGGGCTGCTCGAGCCGCGCTACCTGGCGCGCCGCGCCGCACTGATCGGCGAGCGCTCGATGGGTCGCGC
>JBIKMO010000278.1:0-5720 GCA_044359175.1 Burkholderiaceae bacterium
AGCCCGAGAGCAGCGGCGCCAGGAGCTGCGACGGCAATTGGAGGCCGAACGGGAGCGCTGGCGCGCCGAAGGCCATGCCGGCGGCCATCGCCGCCACGCCGGCCCGCACGGGTTCGCCGCGCCGGGTCCCGGCGCCGGGCCGCCCGCGGGCTACCCCGCGGGTTCGCCCCACGGCGCCGGCGGCGCCCGCCTCTCGCCGGAGGAGCGTCGCTCGCTGCGCGATGCGCTGCGCGAACACCGCCCTTGATCCGATCCGGCGTGCCGTCGGCCCAGGCCGCTGGCATAGAATCGACCGATGAGATCGCAGTCCGCTAGGATCCGCGCCGCGGGGGTGCCGCCGCGCGTTCTGGCGATCGACACCACCGCAGCCACCTGCTCGGTCGCCTTCGACGGCGTCCGACGCGCGTTGCCCATGGTCCACGGCCACAGCCGGCACGTGCTGCCGCTGGTCGCGGAGGTGATGGCCGAGGCGGGGGCCGGTCCGTCGGCGGTCGATGCGATCGGATTCGGAAGCGGGCCGGGGGCGTTCACCGGTCTCAGAATCGCCTGCG
This sequence comes from Burkholderiaceae bacterium, assembly GCA_044359175.1. GTDB lineage: Bacteria > Pseudomonadota > Gammaproteobacteria > Burkholderiales > Burkholderiaceae_E > UBA4615. The sequence goes on from JBIKMO010000278.1 coordinate 552, forward strand.
GCGTCGCGCAGGGGCTTGCATTCGGCTGGGATCGGCCGGTGGTGGCGGTCGACGCGATGCGAACCCTCGCCTGGCAGGCGGCCCACGACGAGGCGGCGGTGTTGCGGCCTTGCGCCCTGGTGTGCGTCGCGCTCGACGTGCGGATGGGCGAGGTCTGCCGCGCGGCGTTCGAGCTCGAGCCGCTGCGCAGCGACCGCTGGCCGAACGCCCGGCTGGAACCCGCCATCGTCGCGCCGCAGGCGGCGCTGTTCGACTTCGACCGGCTGGGTCCGTCCGACGTGCTGCTGGCTGGCGACGGCTACGACCGGCATCCCGCGCTCACACGCTGGACGGGCGACCGCCCGCGCCCGGCCGGTGCGCGCCAGCCCGATGCCGCCGCGGTCGCGGCGTTGGCCGCGATCGGGTTGTGCGCGGGTCGGGCGGTCGATGCCGCCGCGGCAGCGCCGTGGTACCTGCGAGACAAGGTGGCGCTGGACGTGGACGAGCAGGCGGCGCTGCGCGCGGCCCGCACGGGCGGGGCCGGGCGGTGAGCGCGGCCCCGCGGCCCCAGGCGCCGCCCGCCTGGCAGGTGCGCTCGATGCGCCGCGCCGATCTCGGCCGAGTCGCGCTCATCGAGGCGCGGATCTTTCCGTTTCCGTGGACCTACGGCAACTTCGCGGATTCGCTGTCGGCCGGCTACGACGGCTGGGTGTTCGAACGCGAGGAGACGCCGGGCGAGCTGCTGGGCTACGCGATCCTCATGTGGCTGCCCGACGAAGTGCACCTGCTGAACCTGAGCGTCGACGCACCGGTTCAGGGGCTCGGGCTCGGTGCGGGGATGCTCGACTGGCTGTGCGCCGACGCCGCGATGCGCGGCGCACGCTCGATGTTGCTCGAGGTTCGTCCGTCGAACACCGCGGCGCTGCGGCTGTACGAGCGCAAGGGCTTCCACCGCGTCGGGCTGCGGCGACGGTACTACCCGGCCCATCTGGGCACGCGCGAGGATGCGATCGTGATGGTGCGGCGCCTCGAACCGCCGACGCATGATGGATGAGCGTCGCCGCCGCGTCTGGGCGGCACTCGAGCTCGGGCCCGTGTGGCGGCTGCGCGGAGCGGGCCTCGGCCCGGTCGCTGCGCCGGCACGCTCGGAGCCTGTACGCGCGGAGCGTGCGGATCGTGCGCCGATCGTGCCGCCGTCCGCCGCTCGAGCCGCCAGGGTCGACGCGGTCGCATCCGACCGCGCAACGACGGGCGATCCGCTGCCGCCCGAACTGGACGGACGCACGGCGCGGATCGCTCAGCTGCCCTGGCCCGGGCTGGTCGACGCGGTCGCCGGCTGCACCGCGTGCGGGTTGTGTGACTCCCGCCGCAGCACCGTGTTCGGCGTCGGGCCGGTTCCCGCGGACTGGATGCTGGTCGGCGAGGCTCCCGGCGAGCAGGAGGACCTGCGCGGCGAGCCCTTCGTCGGACCGGCGGGCCGGCTGCTGGATGCGATGCTCGCTGCGATCGGCGTTCGCCGCGAGCGCGACGCGTTCATCGCGAACGTTCTGAAATGCCGCCCCCCCCGCAACCGCGACCCGGCACCCGAGGAGGTCTCGCGCTGCGAACCCTTCCTGGTTCGGCAGATCGAACTGCTCCAGCCGCGGCTGATCGTCGTGCTCGGGAGATTCGCCGCACAGTCGCTGCTGCGCTCGGATGCGTCGATCGCGACGCTGCGCGGCCGCGTTCACCGTTACAGCGCCGCCGGGCGCGAGCTGCCGGTGGTGGTCACCTACCATCCCGCGTACCTGCTGCGCAGCCTGCCGGACAAGTCCAAGGCCTGGGCCGACCTGCGGCTGGCGCGCCGCACCTTCGACGCGCTCGGCGCGAGTCAGTGACGCGCCCGTCCGATCAGCGCCACCGAGTCGAAGCGGCGCTGGTTCGCACGATGCAGCTGCATCACCGCCAGCATGGTCAGCGCGACGAACGCGCCGAACATCACGATCACCGCATTGATGTGCACATCGCCCCTGATCAGCAGCGCGTAGATCGCCAGCATCACGAGGATCATCAGGTTCTCGTTGAAGTTCTGAACGGCGATGGAGTGGCCGGCGCTCATCAGCACGTAGCCGCGGTGCTGCAGCAGCGCGTTCATCGGCACCACGAAGAACCCCGCGAACGCGCCGACCAGCACCAGCAGCGGGTATGCAACGTCGACCCGGTCGACCAGGGTCATCAGCGGCACGAGCACACCCATCGCCGCCCCGACCGGCAGCACCCGCAGCGATCCGCGCAGCGAGACCAGCCGAGCCGCGGCAACCGCACCGAGCGCGATGCCGACCGCCACCACGCCCTGCAGCACCGCCGCCGCGGAGAGCGACAGCCCGAGCTGCACGTCGGCCCACTTCAGCACGATGAACTGCAGCGTGGCCCCGGCGCCCCAGAACAGCGTGGTCACCGCCAGCGAGATTTGCCCCAGTTTGTCGCGCCACAGCACGGACACGCAGCGCGCGAACTCGGCGACCAGCCGCCACGGGTGCCGTGCCTGGCGCGGATAGACCGCGCCGGTGTCCGGAATGCGCAGGTTGAAGGCGGCCGCGAGGCAGTACACGCATGCGATGACCAGGATCGCGGACTCGGCGGGGGAGTCGATCCCGGTGTCGAGCAGCGGCAGGTCGAACGACAGCATTCCGGACGCCACCACCGGGCTCACCAGCATCCCGCCGAGCACGGTGCCGAGGATGATCGAGGCGACCGTGGTGCCCTCGATCCATCCGTTCGCCTCGACCAGCCGATCCGGCGGCAGCAGCTCGGTGAGGATGCCGTACTTCGCCGGCGAGTACGCGGCGGCTCCGAACCCCACCACCGCGTAGGCGAGGAGGGGGTGCACCGCGAAGAACATCAGCGCACAGCCCGCCACCTTGATCGTGTTGGTGACGAACATCACGCGACCCTTGGGCATCGAGTCGGCGAACGCACCGACGAACGGTGCGAGCACGACGTAGGAGATCGTGAAGAAGAGCTTGAGCAGGGGCTTCATCCACTCGGGCGCGCTCATCTCGATCAGCAGCGCGATTGCGGCGATCAGCAGCGCGTTGTCGGCGAGCGAGGAGAAGAACTGCGCCGCCATGATCGTGTAGAAGCCGCGTGCCATCCCCGTCCCGGCAGTCCCCGCGGCCGGTTATACCACGAAGGTGATGACGCTATAGTTCGAGGATGCCCCGGCCGCTGAGCGCCCACATTTTCGTGCGAGCCTTGTCGCGGAACCTCGCGAGCGCGCGCTCGCGCGCCGCCGGAGCGCGGGTCTGGGCGGTGGTGAAGGCCAACGCGTACGGTCACGGTCTGCAGGCCGCCGTGCGCGGATTCGCCGCTGCCGACGGCCTGGCGCTGATCGAGTTCGACAACGCGCTGCGGCTGCGCGAGCTCGGCTGGACCGGGCCGCTGCTGATGATGGAAGGGGCCTTCGGCCCGGCGGACCTCGATGCCGCATCGCGTTACCGGCTGTCGCTCGTCGTGCACGACGAGTCGCATCTCGACTGGTTGCGCGCACACCGAGGCGGGCCCCTGGACCTGTGGCTCAAGCTGAACACCGGCATGAACCGGCTCGGCATCCCGGCGCAGCGCGCGGCGACGGTGCATGGTGCGCTGCGCGGACTGGCTGCGGTGCGCAGCGTCGGCCTGCTCACGCACTTCGCCGACGCGGACCGGCCGGGCGGGGCGAAGACGCCGCTCGCGCGGTTCGAGGCGACGACCCGCGGGCTGCCGGGGCCGCGCTCGGCGGCGAATTCCGCCGCGTTGCTCGACGTGCCGGATGCGCGGTTCGATTGGGTGCGGCCCGGCATCATGCTGTACGGGGCGTCGCCGTTCGTCGGTCGCGATGCGGTCGGTCTGGGACTCGAGCCGGCGATGTGCCTGAACTCCGAGCTGATCGCGATCCGAACGCTGCACGCGGGCGATGCGGTCGGCTACGGGTCGTCCTTCGTCGCGCCCGCGCCGATGCGGGTCGGGGTGGTCGCCTGCGGATACGCCGACGGCTATCCCCGGGTCGCGCCGACCGGTACCCCGATCGCAGTCGCCGGTGTACGCACCCGGACCATCGGGCGCGTGTCGATGGACCTGCTCACCGTGGACCTCGACCCCGTGCCGCACGCCGAGGTCGGTGCGCCGGTCGAGCTCTGGGGACGTCTCGTGACGGTGGACGAGGTCGCCGAAGCGGCGGGTACGATCGGCTACGAACTGCTGTGCGCGGTTGCGCCGCGCGTGCCCCTGCGCCTGGTGGATTGAGCGGCGGTGGCGCGCGCACGAACGCAGTTCGTCTGCACCGAGTGCGGCGGCGCGTCGCCGAAGTGGGCGGGTCGATGCCCTCACTGCGGCGCGTGGAACACGCTGCAGGAATCCGCCCTCGAGGCCCCGCTCCGAGGACCGGCCGCGCACCGCTTCTCTCCGGGCGCATCGACCGCCGAGCCGCAGCGCCTCGATCAGGTCCCGATCGACGACGCCCCGCGCCTGCCGACCGGCGCCGCCGAGTTCGACCGCGTGCTCGGCGGCGGGCTGGTGCCGGGCTCGGTGGTGCTGATCGGCGGCGACCCCGGGATCGGCAAGTCCACACTGCTGCTGCAGGCGGCCGCCCACCTCGCGCATCAGGTTCCGGTGCTGTACGTGAGCGGGGAGGAATCCCCCGCGCAGGTCGCGATGCGCGCCCGCCGGCTCGGTGTGGACGGCGGTGCAGTGCCTTTGCTGGCCGAGATCGCCCTCGAGCGCATCGTCGCGGCGATCGACGCGGCCCGGCCTGCGGTCCTGATCGTCGACTCGATCCAGACCGTCTACACCGAGCAGCTGACCTCGGCCCCCGGGTCGGTCGCGCAGGTCCGCGACTGCGCCGCACAGCTGACGCGCCTGGCCAAGCAGACCGGGGTGGCGATGGTGATGATCGGGCATGTGACCAAGGAGGGCACCCTCGCGGGTCCGCGGGTGCTCGAGCACATGGTCGACACGGTGCTGTACTTCGAGGGCGACGCCCACTCGTCGTTCCGACTCGTGCGCGCGGTCAAGAACCGGTTCGGTGCGGTCAACGAGCTGGGGGTATTCGCGATGACCGACCGGGGTCTGCGCGGCGTAGCCAATCCGTCGGCGCTGTTCCTGTCGCAGCACGACCGCCAGGTCGCCGGCTCGTGCGTGCTGATCACCCAGGAGGGCACACGACCGCTGCTG
>JBIKMO010000068.1:0-18721 GCA_044359175.1 Burkholderiaceae bacterium
GGCCCGGCGCCGTTACGCCAGGCCCGCCTGCACCGCCCAGCGGGTCAAACTGGCCACGTCGTGCAGGTCCAGCCGCTGCATCAGCGCGGCGCGGTGGAACTCCACGGTCTTGGGGCTGATCGCGAGTTCGCGCGCGATCTCCTTGTTCGAGCGGCCCGCAGCGATCAGCCGCAGCACGTCGCGCTGCCGCCCGGTGAGCCCGTCGGCGCCAGTCGCCTCGGTCTCCTGCGGGCCGCCCGAGCGCATCGCATCGACCACGACACTCGAGATCCTCGGGCTCAAGTAGCGTTGGCCGGCGCCAGCGGCGTCCAGCGCGAGCTCGAGCTCGGAGAGCACGAAATCCTTCGACAGGAATCCGTTCGCGCCGGTGCGCAGCGCGCGCATCACCGCGTCGGGGGCGTCGTGGGCGGACAGGAACACGATGCCCACCGCGGGCGCGACCGCGCGGATGCGCTCGACCGCGTCGATGCCGGACATGTCCGGCAGGTCGATGTCCAGCAGCAGGAACTCCGGTCCCAGCACCTGCACCTGGCGCACGCAATCGGCCGCATCGACCGCCTCGCCGCAGGGCCGGTAGCGCAGCGAGGCCTCCAGCAGCGCCCGGACGCCGACGCGCACCAGCAGATGGTCGTCGGCGATCATCACCGGTCGGCGGTCGGCGCTCATCCAAAGAGTGTACGAGCGCGCCCGAACCCGCGTTGCCGGGAACTGCCGGGCCGGAACCCCGCTGATCCCCGGGGTGCGCCGCCGCGCGCGATGCCCGCACCCCCCGGGCGACCGACCGGGACAGAGCGCTCAGACCGGCGCCGCGACCACCCGGACCGTGTTCGGCCGCCCGCCGCCGCGGACCACTTCGAGCACGGCGGTGTTGCGCCGCGCGAGCGTGCCGGCGATCAGCAGTCCCAGCCTCAACCCGTCGCCCCCGGCGGCCGCCTCGCCCTGGCGGACGCAGCGTACCGCGGCGAGCGCCCAGCGCGGCAGGCTCGGGCCCGGATTGGTCACCGACAGCTGGTAGCCGCCGACCCCGGGCGCGCCGCGAACGCGAACGGTGCTGCGCGGCGCCGAATACCGCAACGCGTTGTCGACCAGTTCCTGCAGCAGCCGGCGAAGATCGGCCGGATCGAAGGCCACGGCCTGCGGGATGACGTCGATCGCCAGCCGGCGCTCGCGCGGCATCGGCAGCAGCAGGCGCCGCACCGAAACGGCGGGCCCGGATCCGCCGAGGCAGCGCGCTGCCGCGACCGGAAGCCCGGGCGCGAGCGCCTCGATCACGACCTGGGTGTCCAAGCGCATCGTCGGGGGCGCGGGAGGCGGCTCGCCCGGGGCGAGCCGAACGCGCAGCGCGGCCAGCTCGACGCAGCGGGTCGCGAACCGCGAGGCCCGCCGGAACGCATCGTCGCCGGTGAAGTCGCCGCCCGATCCGGTGGCGGTCTCGTGTTGGATCGTCGCCCTCAGCATCTTCGCCCCGTCCTGTTCCTGCGGCGGACACTCGCCCGACCGTGGAGACCGATCGTAGGCAAGCGCGGCGCGGTGCGCACCTCGGCCGCCACCCAGGCCGCGGCCCGGGGCGTCACCCGGGCCCCCCAATCCCCTCTCCGTTCATCGGATAGCCCGTCCTGACCAACGGTCGACGGCTATACTCGTTGTGCTGAGGAGCGCTGCGACCCGCAACTGGCGGGCCAGGCTCAGCGACCCCAACGGCGCTCGCAACGGTGGAACACCGTCGTTGCGGGCGCTTTGCGTTTCCGGGCCGCCGACGCCGTCGTCGGCCCGGGCGACACCGCGCTCGCCCCCCGAACCGGCGCCGTCCCGGCGCACGCACCCTGGAGCGAATGACATGAGTGCCGTACTGAAACCCGCCAGCTTCCAAGACTTTCGGGTCGCCGACCTGTCCCTGGCCGAGTGGGGCCGCAAGGAGATCCGGATCGCCGAGACCGAGATGCCCGGCCTGATCGCGATCCGCGACGAATACGCGGCAAGTCAGCCGCTGAAGGGCGCGCGGATCACGGGCTCGCTGCACATGACCATCCAGACCGCGGTGCTCATCGAGACGCTCGCGGCGCTCGGCGCGCAGGTCCGTTGGGCATCGTGCAACATCTTCTCGACGCAGGACCACGCCGCTGCCGCGATCGCCGCCGCCGGCATCCCGGTCTTCGCCTACAAGGGCGAGACGCTGGACGAGTACTGGGACTACACGCACCGGATCTTCGAGTGGGCCGACGGCAAGCCGTCGAACATGATCCTGGACGACGGCGGCGACGCGACGCTTCTGCTGCACATCGGCACCAAGGCCGCCAAGGACGCCTCGGTGCTCGATGCGCCGGGAAGCGAGGAGGAGGTCTGCCTGTTCAACAGCATCCGCCGCCAGCTCGCGAAGGACCCGGGTTTCTACGAGCGCAACCTGAAGGCGATCGTGGGCGTCACCGAGGAGACCACCACGGGCGTCAAGCGGCTGTACCAGATGTCGGCCAAGGGCGAGCTCGCCTTCCGCGCGATCAACGTCAACGACTCGGTCACCAAGAGCAAGTTCGACAACCTGTACGGCTGCCGCGAGTCGCTGGTCGACGGCATCAAGCGCGCCACCGACGTGATGATCGCCGGCAAGGTGGCCGTGGTCGCCGGCTACGGCGACGTCGGCAAGGGCAGCGCGCAGGCGCTGCGCGCGCTCTCGGCGCAGGTCTGGGTCACCGAGTGCGACCCGATCTGCGCCCTTCAGGCCGCGATGGAAGGTTACCGGGTGGTGACGATGGAGTACGCGGCCGACAAGGCCGACATCTTCGTGACCGCCACCGGCAACAAGGACGTCATCACCTTCGCCCACATGAAGGCGATGAAGGACCAGGCGATCGTCTGCAACATCGGCCACTTCGACAACGAGATCGACGTCGCCGGGCTGAAGGCGCATTGCACCTGGGAGCAGATCAAGCCCCAGGTCGATCACGTGATCTTCGCCGACGGCAAGCGGATCATCCTGCTCGCCGAAGGCCGTCTGGTGAACCTGGGCTGCGGCACCGGCCACCCGTCGTACGTGATGTCCTCGTCGTTCGCCAACCAGACGATCGCCCAGATCGAGCTGTGGCAGCACAAGGACCGCTACGAGAGCGGCAAGGTCTACGTGCTGCCGAAGCACCTGGACGAGAAGGTCGCCCGGCTGCAGTTGAAGAAGCTCGGGGCGATGCTGACCGAACTCGCGCCCGAGCAGGCCGACTACATCGGCGTCCCGGTCGAAGGCCCGTACAAGCCGGACACCTACCGCTACTGAGTCCGGTCCCCCGGGGCCTCGCGTGGGCCGCGCCGACGTCGAACTGGTTGCCCGCGGACTGGCGCCGTCGCGCAGCGCGGCGCAGCGCCTGATCGCCGACGGCGCGGTATTCCTGACCGCCGGCGTTCGGGTCGAGCGGCCGGCGCAGCCGGTGGCGGCACATGACGCGCTGTGGGTCGAGTCCTCGGACGAGACCCGCTTCGTGTCTCGTGCCGGAGCCAAGCTTGCGCACGCGCTATGCGAGACCCGGCTCGACGTGCGGGGTAGCGTGGTGCTGGACGCAGGCATGTCCACCGGCGGCTTCGCCGAGGCGCTGCTCGCGGCGGGCGCGGCGCGCGTGGTGGGCATCGAGGTCGGCCACGGGCAGCTGCACCCGCGGTTGCGCGGCGACCCGAGGGTTGCCTGCCTCGAACGGCTGAACCTGCGCGAGGCGACCCTCGCGGGGCTCGCCGCCCGGCTCCCCGACCTGCCCCGGGACGGATTCGTCGCCGCGGTCGCCGACCTGTCGTTCATCTCATTGCCGAAAGTGCTGCCTGCACTGGACGGACTGCTTGCGCCGGGCGCGGACGTGCTGCTGCTGGTCAAGCCGCAGTTCGAGCTCGGACCGGACGCACGCGATGCGCGCGGCGTGGTCGCGGACGCGACCGCCCGCGAGCGGGCGGTGGACGGCGTGGCCGACGCCTGCCGCCGGCTCGGCTGGGCCGTGCGCGTGCGGCTGCCGAGCGCGCTGCCCGGCGGCGACGGCAACCTCGAAACCTTCCTGCTGGCGCGCGTGCAGACGACGCCGCGCCCTGAGACTCCCCGATGACTTCGACCGTACCGATCAGCTTCGAGTTCTTCCCGCCGAACACGCCCGAAGGCCGCGACAAGCTGCGCGACGCGCGCCGCCGGCTGGTGGACCTGAGCCCCGAGTTCTTCAGCGTCACCTACGGCGCAGGCGGCGCGACCCGCGACAAGACCCGCGCGATCGTCGATGAGATCGCCGCCGAAGGCCACGCGGTCGCCCCGCACCTGTCGTGCGTCGGCGCAACCCGCGAGGCGGTCGGCGAGCTGCTCGACCAGTGGCGCGCATCGGGCATCCGCCGCCTGGTCGCCTTACGCGGCGACCTGCCCTCGGGCATGGTCGACGCCGGCGAGTTCCGGTTCGCTCGCGACCTGGTCGAGTTCGTGCGCGCGCGTACCGGCTCGTGGTTCCACGTCGAGGTGGCCGCCTACCCCGAGGTGCACCCGCAGGCCGCCTCGCCGGACGCCGATCTGGATGCGTTCGTGCGCAAGGTCGCCGCCGGCGCCGATTCCGCGATCACCCAGTACTTCTACAACGCCGACGCCTACTTCCGCTTCGTCGACGCGGCGCGCGCCGCCGGGGTGACCGTGCCGATCGTGCCCGGAGTGATGCCGATCACGAACCACGCGCAGCTGGTGCGCTTTTCGGATGCCTGCGGCGCGGAGATACCGCGCTGGATCCGGCTGCGGCTCGCCGCCTACGGCGATGACCTGGGGTCGCTGCGCGCCTTCGGCCACGACGTGGTGGTCGCGATGTGCGACCGGCTGGTGGCCGGCGGCGCTCCGGCCCTGCACTTCTACACGCTGAACCAGGCAGGCCCGAGCGAAGCGGTCGTCCGCGCCCTGTCGCGCTGACCGGTCGGCCGGCACGCGCGTCCGCGCGTCGCCGGCGCCGGCGGGGGGGGCGGGCGTTCGTTACGCTCCGGCCGTGCGCGCCAAGTCGGATCGGGTCGCCCGATCGTTCGTGCGTCCGCACCCCAGGTAACGATGGCTCGACCGACCCAACCCCCGGCACCTGCCGATGCCCGCCGACCCGCCCCGACCGACGGCGAGCCGTTGGTGCGCGTGCCGGCCGAGCAGGCGTCGATCGGGATGTTCGTCGCGGAGATCGACCGGCCCTGGCTGGAGACGCCGTTCCCGATGCAGGGCTTCCTGGTGGAGGACGCCGAACAGCTGCGGGTGCTGGCGGCCACCTGCAAGCGCATCGACGTCGATCTGAAACTGTCGACTCCGACCGCGGTCACCGAGACGCTCGGGTTCATCAAGCGGGGCCTCGCAACCCCGGTCGAACGGGTCGACGAGGCCAGGATCGCAGCCGCGGAGCGTCAGCTCGAGGAGATCGCACAGGCCGAGGCACGCGCGGGCGGCCGCAAGCACGGCACGTCCCGCACCGGCCGCACGTCGATCAAGCTGCCGAAGGCGCGCGCCGACATCCAGGTCGACACCCGCACGCGACGGCGGTTCGAGACCCTCGTGCAGGAACTCGATCGGCAGGTGGTCGATGAGCCGAAAGCCGTCGCACGGAGCGGCCCGGCGGCGGCCAAACCTCGGTCCGGGCCCTGGCTGCGGCTGCCGACCGGCTGGCTGACCGGACTCTTCGGGCTGCGCGGCCTCTGGTCGCATCGGTCCCGCTCCCGGGTCGACGCCTCGCGCGAGGCGATCCGCGCCGAATTGCCCGCCGGCATCGATTTCAGGCAGTACACGCGCCGTCACTCGGTTCGGACCGAATTGCCGCGCGCGCAGGCCACCGTGACCCGCAGCCGGCAGGCGCTGCGCCAACTGGTGAGCGACATCACCGGCGGCCGCACGCCGGACGTGGCGCCGGTGAACTCCGCCGTCGGCGACATGGTCGCCAGCATGATCGACAACCCGGATGCGATGTTCTGGGTGGGGCGGCTGCGCGACGAGCAGATCGACGCATACAACCATTCGATCAAGGTGGCGATCCACCTGATCGCCCTCGGCCGGCACCTGGGCTTTCCGCCGGCCGAGCTGTCGCAGCTCGGACTGGTGGGCATGCTCGCCGACATCGGCAAAGTGAAGCTGGCCCGCGACGTGCTGGACAAGCCCAGCGTGCTGACCGACTCCGAATTCGAGCACGTGAAGCATCACGTGCGGTTCAGCCTGGAGCTGCTGCGCGCGGCCGGCCCGCTGCCTGCGGCGGTGGAGCTCGGCATCGCGCAGCACCACGAACGGATGGACGGCAGCGGCTATCCGGCAGGCCTGTCTGGTCTCGACATCAGCCTGTACGGGCGCATGGCTGCGATCGCCGATCGGTTCTCCGCACTCACCACCGTACGGACCTACGCGAACGCCCTGTCGCCGCAGGAAGCGCTGATCGGTCTGTTCGACGACGCGGGCAAGGGTCTGCACGAGGCGCTGGTCGAGCAGTTCGTCCAGGCGGTCAGCGTGTTCCCGGTCGGCAGCCTGGTCGAGCTCGACAGCGGCGAGGTCGCGATCGTGGTGGCCCACAACCACGTTCGACGCCTCGAACCCCGGGTGTTGGTGCTCACCGCGCCGGACAAGTCGCCGCTGCCCCAGCCACGCGACCTCGATCTGCTCGCGCAGCGGCGCAGCGGCGGACGGCGGCTGCGCATCGCCCGCGGCCTGCCGGTCGGTGCGTTCGGGCTGAAGGCGCGCGACTACTACGCGCCCGGTGCGCAGCAGGCCGCCGCCCAGGCGGTGCGCACCGAGCCCGTAGCGGCCTGAGGCTCGGCGCGCCGATCCGCACCGGCGCCGGTGGTCCCCGTGGCGAGGAGGCCCGCAGCAACGCCGCCGACCGCCGGCGACCCGCCGACGCCCGCCCGTCGGCTGCCATGTCCGCGCCGCGACCCGCCCGTCCGTCTGTCCTTGGATCCGCACCGCCCCGTCGCTAGCATCGGCCGGAAACGTTTCGACGGACGACGGGGTCGCGCCTTGCGACGCCGCTGATGGAGCCCCCTTCGGTGCAGGCCAGGACCGAGACGCTGATCGACCCGGGTGAGGCGGTGACGTTGGTCGCCGCCTCCCGTCGCTTCCAGGTCGCCGCGCGCGATCTGACGCTGGGCACGTTCGTGGCCGAGCTGGACCGCCCGTGGCTGGATACCCCGTTCCTGTTGCAGGGCTTCCTGGTCGACAGTCAGGTCGAGCTGGACACGCTGCGCAAGTACTGCAGCTACGTGTACGTCGACCTCGAGCAGTCGAGCCCGGAGGTCGCCGAGTCGCTGCGACGCGCGTCGGCGAACGCAGCCCCGGCCCCGGCCCCGGGCCGCGCCGCCCCGAGCGAGCGGTCGGGCCCGGCGCCGTCCGCTCGCACGGCGACCCTCCGGTCGCCGTCGGCCCCCGAGTCGCTCGGCGTGCCCGCCACGCGGACCGCGAAGCGCGCCTACAAGAGCCGGTCCGACGTCAAGATCAGCGCGGACACGCGCCAGAAGTTCCGCGAGTTCGTCCGCGCGAGCGTCGCTCCGGCCGAGGCCCCTGCCGACGAGGGTCTGTGGGCGCGCACGCTGTCGTGGCTGCGCGGACGCGACGCGCCTCGCCGGACCGCGCCGACGCGGCGTGCGCCATCCGCCACCGAACGCGCGAGTCGCGAGGCGATCCAGGCCTGGATGCCACAGGGCGTCAAGCTCACCGACTACGCGGAGCGCCAGTCGATCGCGCAGGAGCTGCCCCGCGCGCGCAGCGCGTTCGGCCGCAACGAAGCCGTGCTGCGGTCGGTGGTGACCGACATCAAGGTCGGCAAGGTGCCGCAGATCGCCGAGGTGACGGCGGCGGTGGACGACATGGTCGTGTCGATGGTCGACAATCCGGATGCGCTGCTGTGGGTCGGCCGACTGCGCGACGAGGACGTCAACACCTACAACCACGGCGTGAAGGTCGCGCTCTACCTGATCGCGCTGGGGCGCCAGATCGGCTTTCCGAAGCAGGAGCTCGGCCACCTCGGTCTGATCGGCATGCTCGCCGACATCGGCAAGACCAAGCTGCCGCGCGCGCTGCTCGAGAAGCCGGGCATGCTCGCGCCCTCGGAGTACGCGCTGATCAAGGAGCACGTGCGGCTCGGACTGGAGCTGCTGCGCTCGAGCGGCTCGCTGCCGACCGAGGTCGAGGTCGGCATCGCGCAGCACCATGAGCGGCTCGACGGGAGCGGCTACCCCGCGGGGCTGCAGGGCAACGACATCAGCCTCTACGGCCGCATGGCCGCAATCGCCGACAGCTTCGCCGCACTGATCACGCCGCGGGCGTACGCGAACGCATTGGCGCCGCAGGACGCGCTGATGAACCTGTACGAGTGGGCCGGCACCTCGTTCCACGGGCCGCTGGTCGAGCAGTTCGTCCAGGCGGTCGGCGTTTTTCCGGTGGGCAGTATGGTCGAGCTGTCCAGCGGCGAGGTCGCCGTGGTGGTGGCGCACAACCGGGTGCGACGGCTCGAACCGCGCGTGCTCGTGCTGACCTGTCCCGACAAGACACCGCTGGGTCAGCCGATCGAGCGGGACCTGCTCGCGCAGGCCAAGCAGACCTCGGGCACGCGACTGAGGATCGTCCGCGGACTGGCGGCCGGCGCCTACGGCCTGAAGCTGCGTGACTACTACCTGGGCCAGATCGCCAAATCCCATGACCTTCCCGGCTGATCGACCCGATCCGCCCCGCCACCCGAGGCGCCTGCCCGCGGCGGAGCTCGAGCGCCATGCGCTCGGCGTGCTGCGCAGGGAGCCGTCGCGACGGGTCGGACTGCTCGCGGTCGGGTTGGGACGATCGGATCGCGTGCGCGCACTCGCGCAGCGGGCCGACGCGCTGAAGGTGCTCGCCGAGGTGTGCGACCGGATCGAATCGGCGCTGCGCCCGATGGACCGCTACGCGGTGGTCGCGGTCGACGAGATCTGGGTGATGCTCGCCGACGCACCGAACGAGGCGATCGTGCGGCTGGCGGCGGCGTCGCTGCGCGACCGGTTGTCCGAACCGGTGCGCGTTCCGGGCGATCGCGGCGAAGCGCTCCAGGCGCGGCTCGAGCCGTCATTCGGCGGCGCCTGGATGGACCAGGAGGGCGCGGCGGCCGCGGTCCTGCTCACCATGGTCGCGAGCCGCGCGCTGCTCGATGCGCGGAGCGCCGAAGACCGGATCGTCGTTGCGCCGCTCAGCACCGACCAGGAACGGCAGGTGCGCGCGCAACTGCAGCCGCGCATCCGACGCGCGCTCGATGCGAACGAACTGCAGCTCTGGTACCAGCCGCAGGTGCAGCTGTCTTCACGCAGCTGCACGTCGTTCGAGGCGCTGCTGCGCTGGCCCCAGCCTGCCGGCGCGTCGCCGGTGAGTCCCGCGCTGGTGGTGTCGATCTGCGAGGAGATCGGGCTGATCAACGAGCTCACCCGGTTCAACGTCAACACGGTGCTGCGTCACCAGATGGGCTGGCAACTCCGCGGCGAGACGCCCCGGGTCAGCGTCAACCTGTCGGCGCTGACTCTGAGTGATGCGAACTTCCCGTCGTTCGTCGCGCAGGCCTGCGAGACCTGGGGGCTGCCGCCCTCGCAGTTGCTGTTCGAGCTGACCGAGAGCTCGATCGCACGGCACGAGACCGCTACCATCGAGTTCATGAATCAGCTGCGGGGGCTCGGATGCGCGCTCGCGATCGACGACTTCGGCACCGGCTACTCGTCGTTCGCCTACCTGCGACGCTTCCCGATCAATGAGCTGAAGATCGACCAGGCGTTCGTACGCCACCTGGCGACCGACCCGGCCGACCGGCAGATCGTCAAGGTGCTGGTCGAGATCGCGCATGCGTTCGGCCTGGTGGCGCTCGCCGAAGGCGTCGAGGAGGCCTCGGCGCTGCAGTTCCTCGCCGAGAACGGCTGCGACGCGGTCCAGGGCTGGTACTTCGCGAAGGCGCTGCCTGCGGACCAGGCGACCGCCTGGCGCGAGCGGTTCAACGCGCAGCAGGTGGCTGGGACCGCAGCAGCGTTGCCGACGGCGTAACCACGGCGTCGAGCGGCCGGTCGGTGGGCAGCGGCTCGAAGCCCTCGAGCCGACCCTCGTCCCAGGCGACCCCGATCGTACGGGGCGGGCAGCCGCCGCGCGCGAGCGCCTCGAGCGTGCGGTCGTAGAAGCCGCCGCCGTAGCCCAGGCGCCAGCATCCGGTGTCGAATCCGACGCAGGGCACGATCAGCGTGCCCGGCCGCACCGCGCGCTCGCGCGCCGGTCGCGGGATGCCCCAGGCGCCCGGCACGGTCGGTGCCTCGGGCGACCAAGCAAGGAACCGCAGCGGCGTACACGGTGCATCGACCACCGGCAGTGCGAGGGTCGCCCCCAGGCCGGTCCAGCGCTCGGGCAGCGTGCCCAGGTCGGGCTCGCCGCGGATCGGCCAGTACACGCCCAGGATCTTGCCGCGCAGATCGCCGATCAGGTCGTCGATCGCTCGCTGCAGGCGTGCGAGCAGCGCGTCGTTGTCCGCGCGTCGTCGCTCGGGCGACGACCGTCGGCGGGCTGCGATCAGCGTCGTGCGCAGCGCATCGCGCGCCTCGGGCGGTCCACCGGCGCGTGCTATCCTCGATTCGTCTTCCGGTGTCACCGAGCCCAATGCCGGCTCCTTTCGATCCCCGTCGCCCGAACCCGCTGCGGCGTCGCCTGCACCGCGCCATTGTAGGCACGCTGCTGGCCGTCGCCACGGCGACGGTCGCGGCGCAGGCCTCACCCAGACCGTGCCGCGATTGCCCCAGGCCGGCCGCGGCGCCGCGTGCGCCGGAATTCGCGTCGGCCGACGATGCGGTGCTCGCCGCGCGTCAGGCGCTGGCGCGCAACGACGCCGCGCGCATCGCGCAGGCGGCGACGTTCGTACCGAACGACCACCCGCTGCGCGCCTATGTCGAGGGCTGGCAGCTGCGCGCACAACTCGCCGAGCTCAGGACCGGCGGGCTCGTGCCGCTCGACACCGATGTGCGCGCGTTCGTCGCGATGCAGACCGGCTCGCTGAACGGCGACCTCGTGCGGCGCGACTGGCTGATGTCGCTCGGACGTCGGCAGCTGTGGGCCGCGTTCGACGAGCAACTGCCCGATCTGGTGCAGCGCGACGATCCGATCCGCTGCCACGCGCTGCAGGCCCGACGGTCGTTCTCGGAACCGGTGGCCGTCGAGGCGCGCGAGCTGCTGCTGCAGCCGCGCGAACTGCCCGATGCCTGCCAGGCGCTGCTGTCGGCACTCGCCGCCTCGGGCGAATTCACCGCGGCCGACCTGTGGACCCGGCTCGAACGCGCGCTCGAATCCGGCAGTGCCGCCGCGGTGCGCCGGGCGGTGACGCTCGCCGCACCGTCGATCGAGGCACGCTCGCTCGAGACGGCGCTCGCGCGACCTGCGGCCATGCTCTCGCAGTCGCCGTCGCGCGAGCTCGCGGTCATCGCGATCGCCACGCTCGCACGCGCCGATCCGACCGAGGCCGCCGACGCGATCCGGGCGGCCGCGCCCCGGCTGCGCCCGGCCGACCGGCCGTTCCTGTGGTCGCAGGTGGCCGCCGGCGGCATGCGCCGGATGCTGCCCGAGGCCCACGCCTGGGCACGGGAGGCGCGTGCAGCCCGGCCGTCGGACGACACCCTCGCCTGGATCGTGCGGGCCGGACTGCGCGCGGGCGACTGGCCGCTGGTGCGCGGCGCGATCGAACGGATGACCGAGGCCGGACGCGCCGACCCGGCATGGACGTACTGGCTCGCCCGCGCGCTGCTTGCGCAGGACGACCGCGCCGAGCACGCGCACCGGGCGCGGGTGATGCTCACCGCGATGAGCGGACGCGCGGACTTCTATTCGCAGCTCGCCGCCGAGGAGCTCGGCCTGAGGCATGCGGCGCCGGCCCGCGCGGCGGCGCCCACCGACGCCGAGCTCGCCGCCGCGCGCGAGCGCCCGGGTGTGCAGCGGGCGCTGAAGTTCTACGAGCTCGGGCTGCGACTCGAGGGCAATCGGGAGTGGAACTTCACGATGAGGGGGCTCGCCGACCGGGAGCTGCTCGCCGCCGCCGAGCACGCCCGCCGGCTGAACCTGCTCGATCGCACGATCGCCGCAGCCGACCGCACCCGAGAGGAACACGACTTCACGCTTCGATTCCCCAAGCCGTTCCACGACCGGCTCGCCCCGGTCGCCCGCGAGCACGGACTGGATCCGGCATGGGTCTACGGACTGATCCGGCAGGAGTCGCGGTTCATCATGGACGCGCGGTCGCATGTCGGCGCCTCCGGCCTGATGCAGATCATGCCCGGCACCGCGCGCTGGATCGCCAAGCGGATGGGCGCGCGCGACTTCCAGCCGTCGCGGATCAACGAGCTCGACACGAACCTGCAGTTCGGCAGCTTCTACCTGAAGACCGTCCACGACGAGCTCGACCGTTCGCCAGTGCTTGCGTCGGCGGCCTACAACGCCGGGCCCGGACGGCCGCGGTCGTGGCGGGGCACGCTGACGCGTCCGTTGGAGGGGGCGGTGTTCGCCGAGATCATCCCGTTCACCGAGACCCGCGGCTACGTGAAGAACGTGCTGTCGAACACCGTCTGGTACGCCGCGCTGTTCACCGGCGAGCCCCAGTCGCTGAAGGCCTGGCTCGGCGAGGTGCAGCCCGGACCCGCGTTCACCGCGTCCGCAGCGCCAGGCGCCGGGGTCGACTGACCCGCTCCGGAGTGCCGCACGCCGGCCGCGGCGCCGCGGCCTCACCGGCCGCGCTCGGTCTTCGGCGCGGGCGGCCTTCGCGTTACGATGGCGGCCGGACGCGGCGGTCGGGCCGGTCCTCGGTTCCGGTTCCTCATCCCTCGTGCCTCCTGCCGCCCGCGCGCGGCCGTGTCGAATGCACCACTCGAGCGTTCTCGTCGTCGGCGGTTCGGGCTTCATCGGCTCGCACGTCGTGTCGCGTCTCGCGGCCCAGGGCCGGCGCGTGATCGTGCCCACTCGCAACCGCGAGCGCGCCCGCGGGCTGATCCTGTTGCCCACGGTCGAGGTCGTGCAGCTCGAGCGGTTCGACAGCGCATCGCTCGGCCCGTGGATCGCGCAGACCGACGCGGTGGTGAACCTGGTCGGCATCCTGCACGGGCGCCCCGGCGGTGGCCGCGACCCGTACGGCCCGGACTTCGGCCGCGCTCACGTCGAGCTGCCCGCCGCGCTGATCGAGGCCTGCCGCCTCGCGGGCGTGCGCCGTCTGGTGCACGTGAGCGCGCTCGGCGTCACCGACGGCGGCAAGAACTCGCTGCCGTCGCGTTACCTGCGTTCGAAGGCGGCCGGCGAGGAGAAGGTACGCCAGGCGCGCGACCTGGACTGGACGATCCTGCGTCCGTCGGTGGTGTTCGGTCAGGGCGATGCGTTCCTCAACCTGTTCGCGCGTCTGCACCGCCTGCTGCCGGTGCTGGCTCTGGCCAAGGCTGAGGCGCGGTTCCAGCCGGTCTGGGTCGGCGACGTGGCGCAGGCGATCGTCAACGTGCTCGATTCGCCCGCGACCCACGGCAAGACCTACGCGCTGGCCGGCCCCGAGGTGTTCACGTTGCGGCAGCTGGTCACGCTCGCCGGCACCTGGAGCGGGCGGACCCGGCCGGTGGTCGGGCTGCCCGCCGGGCTCGGCCGCCTGGTCGCCTGGCTGATGGAGCGGATGCCCGGCGAGCCGCTGATGACCCGCGACAACCTCGACTCGATGACGCTCGACAACGTCAGCGCGCGTCCGATCGACCCCGATCTGCGCGTGACGCCGGCATCGCTGCGCGCGCTCGGCCCGACGCTGTTCGGCAGCGAGGCCGAGCGGCGCTTCGGCGAGCTGCGCTCGAGCGCGCGTCGCTGAACGCGGTGCGCGCGCCCCGCCCTCGGCGCGCCCGGTGAGCACGGACGATCCGGCCGACGCGCTCGAGCGCTTCGAGGTCGGCGGCGCGGTACGCGACGCGCTCCTCGGTCGCCCGGTCTCCGACCGCGACTGGGTGGTGGTCGGCAGCACGCCGCAGCGGATGGTCGAGCTCGGCTTCCGCCCGGTCGGCCGCGACTTCCCGGTGTTCCTGCATCCGCGCACCCACGAGGAGCACGCGCTTGCGCGCACCGAGCGCAAGACCGCCCCCGGCTACCGCGGCTTCGTCGTGCACTGCGCGCCGGAGGTCACGATCGAGGACGATCTGCGCCGCCGCGATCTCACGATCAACGCGATTGCGCGCCGCCCGGACGGCACCCTGGTCGACCCGTGCGGCGGCGAGCGCGACCTGCGCGCGCGCGTGCTGCGCCATGTCGGCGAGGCCTTCGCCGAGGACCCGGTCCGCATCCTGAGGCTCGCCCGCTTCGCCGCGCGGTTCGCGGACTTCGAGGTCGCGCCCGAGACCCGGGCGATCGCCGCGACGATGGTCGCCGCGGGCGAGGTCGACGCGCTCGTGCCCGAGCGGGCGTGGCAGGAGATCGCGCGAGGTCTCGCCGAGGATCATCCGTCGCGGATGCTCTCGGTGCTGCGCGACTGCGGCGCGCTCGCGCGGCTGCTGCCCGGACTGCCGGGAGCGCACGAAGCGGGCGGAGCGCCCGTGCACGCCGGGGCGATCGTCGATGCGGCCGCGGCGGCCGGCACGCCGCTGCCGGTGCGCTTCGCCGCGCTGCTGCTCGATCTGGGCGCAGGCGACCCGGACGACGAGGCCGCGGCCACGCTCGCGCTCGAGGCGGCGCAGCGGCTGAAGGCGCCGAGCGAATGCCGGGACCTCGCGGTGATCGCGGCGCGCGAGCGTCGAACCGTCCAACGCGGTGATGCCCTCGGGGCGGCGGAGATGCTCGCGTTGCTCGACCGTACCGATGCCGTCCGAAAACCCGACCGCTTCGAGGCGCTGCTCGCGGTCTGCGCGGCCGACCGGGCCGGCCGCGGCGGGCGCGGGCCGGATCTGCCCCGCGCACGCCTGGAGCGGGCGCTGCGAGCGGCCCGCGCGGTCGACGCCGGTGCACTCGCCGCAGCGGTCCGTGCCGCACCGGACGCAGGCACGGGACCCCGCGGGGGATCGGCACCCGCCGAACGGATCCGCGACGCCGTGCGGCAGGCACGGCACTCGGCGATCGAAAGCGCGCTGCGGGCGTGCGACGCGCCGCGTCACACGTAGGTGCGGCGAATCGTCTGCGCGACGCACGCAGGCTTGTCGGAGCCCTCGATCTCGATGGTCACCTGGATGCCGAGCTCCAGGCCGCCTCGCCCGCTCGGTCCGCCCTCGATCGGGGTGCACCGCTGCAGCGTGAAGCGCGCGCGCACTCGGCTGCCCTCGCGCACCGGCGACGGGAACCGGACCTTGTCGAGACCGTAGTTGATCGACATCGACTCGTCGTCGATCGCGAGGCTGCGTTGACCCAACCCGGCGATCAGCGACAGCGTCAGGTAGCCGTGCGCGATCGTGCGACCGAAGGGTCCGCCGCGGGCGCGCTCGCCGTCGACGTGGATCCACTGGTGATCGTCGGTCGCCTCGGCGAACCGGTCGATGCGCTGCTGCGTCACCTGCAGCCAGTCGCTGACCGCGAGGTCGCGACCGACCAGCCCGGGCAGCTGCGCGTGCGTGAAGTGCTGCATCCGTGTGCCTTTCCTTCGGTATCCGAGCACGCAGGCTACAGCAGCCTTGCGATCAGCGCGACCGCGAGCGACAGCACGATCGTCGAGGCGATCGGGATCGACCAGTCGCGCCCGAACAGCCGGAAGTTCAGGTCGCCGGGCAGCCGGCCGATGCCCAGGCGGCGCAGCAGCGGCTGCAGGCCGGAGAACAGCACCAGCGCGACCACCACCGCCACCAGCCACTTCGTCACAACGCGCCGCTCCGATCGCCGTGCGTGAAGCCGATCGCATCACCGGGCACGCCACGCCCGTACGCGATCACCTTGAACAGCTCGCCCATCTCGGCCTCGGACAGCAGCGTCTGCAAGGCGCCGAGCGCCCGCGCGTCGGCGGCGCTGCGCACGCCCGCAGCCGCGACTTCGGCGGCCATCGCGAGCACGCCGCAGTTGGTCAGGAACCGCGCCTGCGTCACGTAGCCGAGCAGGTCCAGGCCGGCCGCGTCGGCGGCACGATGCACCGCGCTGAAGTCCACGTGCGCGGTCAGGTCCTGCAGTCCGGGCCAGCGCAGC
The DNA here is from genome assembly GCA_044359175.1 of Burkholderiaceae bacterium. Lineage (GTDB taxonomy): Bacteria > Pseudomonadota > Gammaproteobacteria > Burkholderiales > Burkholderiaceae_E > UBA4615. The sequence continues at coordinate 16,091 of JBIKMO010000068.1, forward strand.
GGATCGTCGTGCACGCGGTGTCGCCGGTGCGCGACCAGCGTGCCGCGGTCGCGCTGCGGGTGGTAGTACTCGTGCGCCGGAAAGCCGTAGTCGACCAGCAGCAGCGCACCGCGCCGCAGGCTGCGCGCGATCGTCGCGACCCACGCCTGGGCCTGCTCGCCGACCTCGGACCGGTAGGCCGCATCGCCCAGCCGGGCGAAGGGATCGGCCGCGAGCGGCTCGCCGTAGCGTGCCGCAGCCCCCTCGGCCGACGCCCGAAGCGCGCGTACGACCGCGTCGCAAAGCGCGTCGTCGGCCGGCCGGCGCGCCCAGGCGAAGCCACCCGACCGGTCACACGCGACGCCCAGCTCGTGGAGCGTGCCCGCCTCGTGCTCCCAGAGCCTCACCGGCATGGCGTCCAGGACCTCGTTGGCGATCACCACGCCGTCGATCGACGTCGGCGGCGCGTCCAGCCAGCGGACCCCGGGCAGCCGGTGCGGCGCGCGGCGCGCGATCGTCTCGCGCTGAGCGGCCCGCAGGTCGGCCGACAGCTCGACGATCGCGTAGACCTCAGCCGGGGTGCCCTGCGCGTGCAGCGCCATCAGCAGGTCCGCGGCGAGCCGGCCGCTGCCGGCGCCGAACTCGAGCACCGTCGGCGCGCAGTGCCCGAACCACTGACCGACCTGGCGCGCCACGCAGCGGGCGAACAGCGGCGACAGCTCGGGGGCGGTGACGAAGTCGCCCGCGGCGCCGAACGGGCGCGCGGGCCCGCTGTAGTAGCCCAGCCCGGGCTCGTACAGCGCGTGCGCCATCCAGGCATCGAACGGGATCCAGCCGCCGTCGCGCACGATCCGGGCTGCGATGCGCCGCGCGAGCGCCTCGCTGTACGCGAGCCGTGCGGGATCGGGGTCGGGCATCCTCATCGCTGCATTGTGACCGATGCGGCCGAAGCCCCTGGGGCGCGCCCTTGGCACGCGGGTACACTGGCGCCCCCAGGAAGGTCCTCATGGATGCCCCCGCCCCGCCCCGCGTCGCACTGGTGACCGGCGCAGCCCGCCGGCTCGGCCGCGAGATCGCGCTCGCGCTCGCGCGCGCGGGCTGGGATGTCGCGGTCCACTACGGCCGCTCGGCCGACGACGCGCACGACACGGTCGCGCAGCTGCGCGCGCTCGGGCGACGCGCCGAAGCGCTGCCGGCGCGGCTGGACGACGAGGCCGAGGTGCTCGGGCTGCTGCCGGCGGCCGCGGCCGCGCTCGGCCCGGTCGGCTGCGTGGTCAACAACGCGTCGCGCTTCGAGTTCGACGAGGCGGCGAGCGCGAGCTTCGCGTCGATGCAGGCTCACCTGATGCCCAACCTGGCCGCGCCGGTGCTGCTCGCGCGCGAACTCGCCCGCGCGCTGCCGGACGGCGCCGAGGGGGTGGTCGTGAACCTACTCGACCAGAAACTGTGGGCCTACAACCCCGACTTCCTCTCCTACACGCTGTCCAAGGCCGGACTCGCCGCGGCGACCACCATGCTCGCCCAGGCGCTCGCCCCCCGGGTGCGGGTGGTGGGTGTCGCCCCTGGCCTCACGCTGCCGAGTTACCTGCAGGACGAGGCGGCGTTTCGCCGCGCGCACCGCGAGCACTCGCCGCTGGGCCGCTCGAGCACGGCGGCCGACGTCGCCGCGTCCGTAGCGTTCGCGGTGGCCAACCGCTCGCTGACCGGCACGACGATCGTCTGCGACGGCGGCCAGCACCTGCGCCCGCCGCCCCGGGACGTCAGCTTCCTGCCATGACCGCGGACACCCAGTCGATCTTCGTGCGCGGCCTGCGGATCGATGCGCGCATCGGCGTGCACGCGCACGAGAAGGGCCGCGTTCAGCCGCTCAAGCTCGACGCCGAGATCGCGATCAGCGACAGCCGCTTCCACCCGTCGCGCGACCGACTCGACGAGGTGTTCGACTACCAGACCATCCGGGCCGCGATGATCGAGGTGGTGCAGGACGGCCACATCCACCTGCTGGAGACGCTCGCCGACCGCGTGATCGTTCGGCTGCTCGCGCTGCCCGACGTGCACGCGGTGCGCGTGCGCATCCACAAGTACACCGCCTTTCCCGACGTCGACGAGGTCGGCGTCGAGGTGTTCCGCAGGAATCCCGAACGATGAACGACGGCGCCGCGACCGTACGGCCGGGCGAGGCGCGCCGGCTCGAGCACGAGCGCAACAAGCTGCACCGCCGGCTGTGCCGGCTGACCGGCGAGGCCATCGGCGATTACCGGATGATCGGGCCCGGCGACCGCGTGATGGTGTGCATGTCCGGCGGCAAGGACAGCTACGCGCTGCTCGACCTGCTGATGACGCTGCGCGCCCGCGCGCCGGTGCCGTTCGAGATCGTCGCGGTCAACCTCGACCAGAAGCAGCCGGGATTTCCCGAGGACGTGCTGCCGCGGTACCTGCGCGCGCTCGACGTGCCGTTCCGCATCGAGACGCAGGACACCTACTCGATCGTACGGCGGGTGATCCCCGAGGGCCGTACGATGTGCTCGCTGTGCTCGCGGCTGCGGCGCGGCATCCTGTACCGGGTCGCCGACGAGCTGGGCGCGACGCGGATCGCACTCGGCCACCACCGCGACGACATCCTGGAGACCTTCTTCCTGAACCTGTTCTACG
>JBIKMO010000280.1:0-5707 GCA_044359175.1 Burkholderiaceae bacterium
CGCCCCGCCGTTCACGTTCAGCCGCTCGTCATCGATACCGAGGTGATCGCGGATGTAGAGCACCTGGACCGCGAACGCCTCGTTCAGTTCCCAGAGATCGATGTCCTGAACCTTCAGCCCGTGACGACGGAGCAGCTTGGGTACCGCGAACACCGGGCCGATACCCATCTCGTCCGGCTCGCATCCGGCCACCGCGAAGCCGCGGAACACGCCCAGCACCGGCAGATTGCGCCGCTCCGCCAGCGAGCGCTCCATCACCACGCAGGCACCGGCGCCGTCGGAGAACTGCGATGCATTGCCGGCGGCGATCACCCCACCCTCGATCGCCGGCTTGATCTGCGAGACGCCTTCGTAAGTGGTGTCGGGGCGGATGCCTTCATCGCGATCCAGCGTGACCTCCTTCACGGTCTCGGCGCCGGTGTGCTTGTCGACTGCCTTGGTCCGCACGCGGATCGGCACGATCTCGTCCCGCGTCCGGCCGGCGGCGGCGGCGGCGGCGGCGCGCTGCTGGGACTGCACGCCGTAGCGGTCCTGCCGCTCCCGCGAAATCCCGTAGCGGCTGGCCACGGTCTCGGCGGTCTGAAGCATCGGCCAGTAGATCTCGGGTTTGTGCTCCTTGAGCCAAGGATCGATCAGGTGGTTGCGGTTCGACTCGTTTTGCACGAGCGAGATCGATTCGACGCCGCCGGCAACGTACACGTCGCCCTCCCCCGACTGGATCCGCTGCGCGGCCAGCGCGATGGTCTGCAGCCCCGACGAGCAGAACCGGTTGACCGTCATTCCGGACACGCTCACCGGACAGCCGGCGGACAGCGCGATCTGCCGGGCGATGTTCGATCCGGTGGCGCCTTCAGGAGTCGCGCAGCCCATGATTACGTCCTCGACCTCGGCTGGATCGATCCGGGCGCGTTCGATCGCGGCACCGACCACGTTTCCGCCCATCGTCGCGCCGTGGGTCATGTTGAGGGCCCCCTTCCAGGACTTCGCGAGACCGGTGCGGGCGGTGGAGACGATGACGGCTTCACGCATGGATCAACTCCTTGGGCATGGGCGGACGGCGGACTCAGCCGTTGAAGCGGCGACCCTCGGCGGCGAGCCGGGCGAGCAGCGGGGCCGGTGTCCAGAACGCCGGGTCGGCGTTCGGATTCGCCGCGAACCCGGCCATGATCGCGACGACCTTCGCCAGGCCGACGGTGTCGGCGTAGAACATCGGCCCGCCGCGGTAGCGCGGAAAGCCGTAGCCGGTCAGATAGATGATGTCGATGTCCGAGGCGCGTAGCGCGATCCCCTCCTCGAGGATCTTCGCGCCTTCGTTGACCAATGCGAACAGCAGCCGCTGAACGATCTCCTCATCCGAGATCGTCCGGGGCGCGATCCCCAGGCGGACCCGCTCGGTCTCGATCATCCGATCGACCGCCGGCGAGGGCTGCGGGGTGCGGTCGCCCGGCTGGTAGTCGTACCATCCGGCCGAGGTCTTCTGCCCGAAGCGGCCCATCTCGCACAGCAGATCGGCCGTGCGCGAGTACCGCAGTCCGGGCTTCTCCACGTAACGACGCTTGCGGATGTACCAGCCGACGTCGTTGCCGGCGAGATCACCCATCCGGAACGGCCCCATCGCGCAACCGAAGGCCTCGATCGCACGATCGACCTGTTGCGGCGTGCAGCCCTCCTCGAGCAGGAAGCCGGCCTGGCGCGAGTAGTGCTCGATCATCCGGTTGCCGATGAAGCCGTCGCATACGCCCGAGACCACGCCGACCTTCTTGATGCGCTTGGACAGCGCCAACGTGGTCGCGAGCACCTCCTTGGCGGTCGCCTTGCCACGCACGATCTCCAGCAGCCGCATCACGTTGGCCGGCGAGAAGAAGTGCGTGCCGATCACGTCGTGTGGCCGCGAGGTGAAGGCGGCGATGCGGTCGACGTCGAGGGTGGAGGTGTTCGTGGCGAGGATCGCCCCCGGCTTCATCGTGGCGTCGAGCCGCTCGAACACCTGCTTCTTGACCGCCATGTCCTCGAACACCGCCTCGACCACGATGTCGGCCTGCGCAAGATCGGCGTACGACAGCGTCGGGCGCACCATCGCCATCAGCGCCTCGACCTGAGCCTGCGACATCCGGCCTTTCCTTGCCGTCGCCTCGTAGTTCCGACGGATCGTGGCCAGGCCCTTGTCCAGCGCGTCCTGCTGGGTCTCGAGCAGCGTCACCGGGATACCGGCGTTCAAGAAGTTCATCGTGATGCCGCCGCCCATGGTCCCGGCACCGACCACCGCCGCCGACTTCACTGGCCGCGTCGGCGTGTCGTCGGGTACGTCCGGGATCTTGGCGGCCGCCCGCTCGGCGAAAAACGCATGACGCAGCGCCTTCGACTCCACGCTCTCCAGCAGCTCGGAAAACAGGCGCCGTTCGATCTGGATGCCTTCGTCGAACGGCTTCTTCACCGCAGCCTCGACGCACTCCAGGTTCTTCATCGGCGCCGGAAAGCCGCGATACGCCTTGGCGATGCGCGCGCGCTCCTGCTCGAAGAATGCCTCGGGGCCGCCCGGCATCGACGCGGGGTCGACCGACCGGTCGCGAATCCGCGGCCGCTCGCCGCCTTCGGCGACCCGCTCGCGAGCGAAGGCGACCGCGCCGGCAACCAGGTCGCCTTGAACGATTCCCGAGCAGTACCCGAGCTCGAACGCTTCCTCTGCCCGGATCGGCACGCCGGTCACGATCATCTCGAGCGCCTTGGCCGCGCCGACCACGCGCGGCAGCCGCTGCGTTCCCCCGGCGCCCGGCAGCAGCCCCAGGTTGACCTCGGGCAGGCCGATCTGCGTACCCGGCGCGCAGACCCGGTAGTGGCATCCGAGGGCGAGCTCGTTGCCGCCGCCCAGCGCGAGCCCCGCGACCGCGGCGATCACCGGCTTCGGCGCCCCCTCGATCATCAGGATGAGTTCCTGCAGATTGGGTGACGCGGTGGACTTGGGCGAGTTGAATTCGCGGATGTCCGCTCCGCCCGAGAACGCCTTCGGACTGCCGGTCAGCACGATCGCCCGGACCGAGGGGTCGTCGAGTCCGCGCTGGATCGAGGCGGCGATGCCGGTGCGAAGCTCGAGGCCCAGGCCGTTGACCGGCGGGTTGTCCATCGTGACGACGGCGATCTCGCCGTCCTGGGCGTAACGTGCGTGTGTCATGCGCCGGCGCTCCTCGAAAATCGAACGATCGTGCTTTTATGCGTCACACGCACGGGCCGGCGAGAACCGGCCCGACGTGTGCGAAGGAGTCGTTGACTATACCGGAGGATGGTGTCCGGCGCGTGGCCGCGGGCCTGCGCGGCTCAGACCTCGAGCCATTCCTTGCGGATCCGCGCGTTCGCGCGCGGGTCGGCCGAGGTGCCTTCGAAGACGATGTGGTCATGACCCATCACGTACACGCGCTGCGTGTGGTACCCAAGGAACTCGGCGCGCTCCGGGTTGTCGCGCACCGCCTTGGAGATCCGACCGAGAGGCGTGTGCGAAACCGCGAACATCGCCACCATCGATGCGAAGCACCAGGCCGCGATCAGGCCGTCGACCTGGATGGCGGGCCCGTAGGTGATTCCGAGGAACGGTTCGCCGACCGCCCGGTTCCCCGAGATGCCCCCTCACCGCCGAAGAACCCCGGGAACATCAGTGAGGCCGCGAAGACCATCTCGCCGATTCCCAGCGTGATCATCGCGAACGGCGTGCCGGACTTCTTCGTCGTCAGGGCGCCGCTCAGCACGCCGAACAGCGCCCCGAAGACGCCACCGACCAGCGGCAGCATCGAGATCGGCAGCGGCAGCGTCCCTGCCGAGATCCAGTTCATCGCGTGGATCGCGAAGAACGCCCTCAGCCTGGAGCAGACCGCGTGCCCGAAGGAGAGCATGCCGCCCGGGCCGAAGATCATGATGTAGGACAGCGCGAACACGATCGGGATGCCCATCTGCGGCAGCAGCGTGATCCCGAAGCCCGACGTGCAGACCGTCGGCAGCACCCCGGACAGCAGTTCGGTCGCGCTCCATACGAACCCACGACCGACGTCGATCGACTCGAATCCGATCTCGCGGCCCTGGGCGGCCGCGGGGTTCACCCTCGCTCCGCGCTCACGGGTTCCCATCAGGCCCTTGGGGCGGAAGATCAGGACCCGCACCCGCAGCAGGTCGGGCAGGATCGGCGCGACCTGGGCAACCGTCAAACTGAGCAGCGCGTGCAGCGGATTCGATTCAGCGACGCCGACCCCGATGTCTTCGAGCAGCGTCAGCCCCGAAGAGTCGATCACGATCGCGAAGGTCTGCATCGTGCCGATCAGCAGCGATGCGACGAAGGCGCCGGCAAGCGAGCCCATGCCTCCCACCGCGACCACGACACAGATGATCGAGCCCACGAGCGCCGCCATCGACGGCTCGGTCACGAACGCATTGCCGCCGATCACGCCGGCCAGTCCGGCGAGCGCCCTGCCGCCCGCGAAGGTCCGCATGAACACCCTTGGCACGGTGTGCCCGAGCGCCTCGACCGTGCCCGGGTGCGTCAGCGACGCCTGGATCACCAACCCGAATCGGGTGCGGGTGAGCAGCCGCCAGATCGCGATCGGCATCAGCACTGCGACCAGCATCATGAAGCCCCGGTAGGTGGGGAAGCTGGTCGTGAACAGTGTGAACAGCGGCCTCTGCAGCGACTCGGGCACCCGATACGGCACCGCGGCGCGGCTCCACACGATCTGCACCCGTTCGACCACGATGAACGACAGGCCGAAGGAGCACAGCAGCTCGGGCACGTGCCCCCACTCGTGAACCCGCCGCAGTCCGTACCTCTCGACCCGCGCCCCGACCGCGCCGACCAGCGGCGGCGCGACGAACAGCGCGGGCCAGTACCCGATCCAGGTGCTCACCTGGTACGCGAATTACGCACCGAGCCTGTAGAACGACGCGTGCGCGAATTCAGCACGCCCATCCTGCTGAAGATCAGCGTCAGCCCGGACGACAGCATGAACAGCAGCAGCCCGTGGCTGGGGCCGTTCAGGAGCGTGATCGTGAACAAGGACCGTTCCGCGGCGGGCAGTGCGCGGCGCGCCCGGGGCGGGCGGGCGGGGGGGTCCGGCGCGGTCGCGCCCGGATGCGCGGTGAGCCGGCGGGCGGCCAGGCATCGCACCGGCGGTGGGCCGGCCCGCGCGGCGGCCCGCGCAACCGGGCCGCCGGCCGGGGCTCAGGGGCGTGCTGGCTTATTCATCTGGCACGAGGTCGGCTGCGCGGCGACGTAGGCATCCAGCCGCTGGGTGGTCCTCCAGCCGAATCCGGTGTTCTCCTGGTCGCACCGCACCGCCTTGCCGTCGACCTTCGTCCACACCGCGATGGACACCGGCTGCTGGAGCGGGGGGTCGGACGCGCGCATCTCGACCTCGCCGTTGAGCGTCGTGAAGCGCAGGCCGGACATCGCATGGGCGACCCGCAGCGGCTCGGTCGACTTCGCGCGCTTCATGCCTTCGCCGAGCATGCGCAGCGCCGCGTGGGTCCGCATCGTGTAGTCGGCGTCGTTGAACTTCTTCTTGAAGCCCTCGACGATCGCCTGGCCCTTGACGGTCGGGTCGTTCGGGTGCCGGTTCGCGACCCGCTTCACCCGGTCGGCGCCAGCGGCCCCCATGGCCGTCGGCACGCCGGTGGCACCGGCGTAGTCGGTGTCGAAGTTCGCGTTCAGGCCCGCGTCGCGCGCCGCCTC
>JBIKMO010000279.1:0-5707 GCA_044359175.1 Burkholderiaceae bacterium
CGCTCGCTTGCGTTTGCTCTCACCCATCGGGTGAGTCTGCCTCATCCCCGCCGTGCCCCGCCAGCACTGGCTCTCGCGCCAATTTCGCCTCGGCAACTGCCGCTTCTCGGATCAACGCAAATCCTCTGCCACCTTGTCCCGGAGACCGGTTGCACGGTGATGGTGGTGCGGTAGATCGACGACCCGCTGACCCGCGCCACGACTTGACCGGAGATGACCTGCAGGTCGGTCACCGATCCATTGCGCACGTAGGTGCGTCCGCGCGGCAGGCGGTTGGCATTGTCGCTGTGGCGCTCCAGGCTTACTTCACAGCGCATCCCTCGCAAAGTACGCCGTCGCTTTTCTTGGGTTGGATTCCCTTTCCCCTGTCGGCAGACAGGTGCGTCGTGCGCCGCACGACCGGCAAAAACCGCGCCGCTTGGCGAGCTGGACGCCAGCAACGCGTCGTGGCCGCACTCGCCGCAGCGCAGTCGCAGGAAGCGGTGCGCCAGGATGCCGCACCCGAGGAACGCATCGAACTCGTCCTCGACGAACCGCGGCAGCCGCGCTCCGGTGGCGGCTCGTGACATGCGCGACGTGGCGGACCGCACGCGGCTGCCCCAGCCGTCACAGCGTGGTCTGGTCCGGTCAGTGGAGCGAGTCATACAGCGGCACGCCATCGAGCACATGCCGCCGTCGTCCCCGGACTTGCTCCCTTGCCCCCAAAGTATATACTCCTCGTATATCCCTTGGGGATCCCATGAGAAAGACGACCGTGTTCAAGTCGGGCAATTCCCAGGCGGTGCGCCTGCCCAAGGACTTCCAGTTCAACGTCTCCGAAGTCGAGATCTTCCGGCGCGGCGACGAAGTCGTGCTGCGGCAGGTTCCGAATAGCCTGGCGGCGGCCTTCGAACTGCTCGCGTCGCTGCCGGAAGACTTCATGGCCGAGGGTCGCCAGGACGCCCCCCCGCAGCCGCGCGAGGGCTGGTGATGGCGCTAGGCTATCTGCTCGACACCAACATCTGCATCTACATCGCCAGGCGACGCCCGCCCGAGGTTCTGGCGCGGTTCGCACGACTGAGGCCCGGCGAGGTCGGGATGTCCCTGATCACCTTCGGCGAGCTGCGCTACGGCGCGCAGAAGAGCGCCCGAAACGCGGAATCTCTCGTCGTGCTGCAGCGCCTGACGGAACTGATCCCGGTCCTGACCCCGACCGCCGAGGTCGGCAAGCATTACGGGACGATTCGAGCGGATCTCGAGAAGTCCGGCATGCCGATCGGCAACAACGACCTGTGGATTGCCGCGCACGCCCGCGCGCTCGGCGTGACGCTGGTCAGCAACAACACGCGCGAGTTCGACCGCGTCGCCGGACTGTCGGTGGCGAACTGGGCGGCGTGATCGGAAGTCGGCGTGGGTCGGACCCGCGCTACATGTTCCGCCGGTACTGCCCGCCCACCTCGAACAGCGCGTTCGTGTGCTGCCCCAGCGAGCACACCCGCACCGCGTCCATCAGCACCTCGAACACGTTGCCGTCGGCGATCACGGTGTCCTGCAGCCGGCGCAGCATCGCGGGTGCGGCCTGCGCGTTGCGCGCGTGGAAGTCCGCCAGCCGCGCGAGCTGCGAGCGCTTCTCCCCCTCGGTGGAGCGCGCGAGCTCCAGCGCCTGCGGGATCGGGTCTCCGTGCGGGTTCCTGAAGGTGTTCACGCCGATCACCGGGTACTCGCCGGTGTGCTTCAGGTGCTCGTAGTGCATCGACTCGTCCTGGATTCTCCCGCGCGGGTAGCAGGTCTCCATCGCACGCCGCACGCTCTCCTCGGTGGGCGTGGCGATCGCCTCGTCGTACGCGTTGGTGTGCAGGCTGTTGGCGTTGTCGTAGGTGGCGATCAGCGCCTGCAGCGTGGTGCGGATGTCGTTGAAATGGATCTCCTGCGGGTGCAGAGATGACGGCCGGCGCGGGCCGGACGGTGCTCGGATGGCGTCAGTCCTGCACCGGCTCGCGCGCCCGGCCCCTGGGCGGGGCTGCGGGTCCAGGCCCAGGTGCCTCAGGATCTTCTCGATCACCGCCCGCTCGAGGATGGCCGCGATGATCTTCAGTTCCCCGGCGCAGCACCTCGGGCAGTGCTGCATGTCGATCTCGAAAAAGCGCTCGAGTAGCCGAGCCCAGCTGATGCGCTGCGGCCGCGCCCGGACCGTCTCGACCTCGCACTCGGCGGGCGCCGCGGCTTCGGTGTCCGCCTCTTGCACCTGGCCTCCTGCGGCTACGCCCCGAGGCTCGCGGCGTAGCCCGCCTCGAGCTGACGCGCCGCGCCGCGCAGCGGCTCGAGATAGCGCTCGACCGCCACCTCGGGCGTCAGCGCCCGGGCGATCCAGTGCATGTTGATGCAGGCGAGCACCGCGTCGCCTTACATCGCGGGCACCGCGATGCTGCAGGTGCGCGGCTGCGTGCCCCGCAGCCGGAGCGCGTAGCCCCGCGCCCGGGTCGCGGCGAGCTCGCGGTGCAGCAGTTCGGGCTCTTCGAGCCACTCGCGCTCGGGCGCGGTGCCCGGCCGCAGCGACTCCGGCGGCGCCCGCCGCTCCGCCTCGGGACAGAACGCGAGGTGCGCCCGGGCTCAAAGCACACCGCAGCAAGCTGGTGCGCGAGTACCTGGACCCCACCGACGGCGAAGTCCAGATGGCGTTCTTGCCGCCGTACTCGCCCGACCTCAATCCAGTCGAATTCCTGTGGGCCCGGCTCAAGCGCCACGCGCTGGCCAACTTCTGCCCGGCCAATCTCCACGAACTCAACACCCCCGGGCGCCGCAAGCTCAGGAGCGCCCAGCGGCGCCCTTCCATCATCGCCGCCTGCTGGGCTCAGGCTGAGTTGTGGTGTTGTCGACATTGACGGAAAGCTCAATCGGCACTGCCCTCGCTGCGCCCGCCATCACCGCCAGCGTCACCTGCTCTCCAGGCTCGGGCCAAACCTCCCGATGAGGTAGCTCCAGGGTCAGCGGCGCATCCTCCACCAGCAGCACCATCTGCATCGCATGGCCATGGTAGCGGCGCGCCACGACGGTGGCGGGGAGGGCCACTTCGCCCTCGCGAGGGGAGCGCAGTTCCAAGTGTTCGGGCCGCAGCAACAGGCCGTATGCGGAGGCAACGCGCGCCGGAGGCGGGCACGGAAAGGCAGTGCCGTCGCGCGTGATGAAAACTCCCGCCTGAAAGCGCCCCTCCAGCCAAACCGAGCGGCCGAGAAACTCTGCAACGAATCGGCAAGCCGGCTGCTCGTATACGGCGCGCGGCGTGTCGAGCTGCAGCACCCGGCCGGCACTCATGATTGCGATGCGGTCAGCCAGCGCGAGCGCCTCCTCCTGGTCGTGTGTGACGATCAAGGTGGTGGTTCCGATCCGCGTCAGGATCTCTCGGAGCTCGGTCTGCAGACTGCCGCGCAGCCGGGCGTCGAGATTGGAAAGCGGCTCATCAAGCAATAGAAGGCGCGGAGAGATGGCCAGTGCCCGGGCCAGTGCCACGCGCTGCTGTTGGCCACCGGAAAGCTGTCCCGGGCGGCGGGCATCAAGTCCCGTGAGGCGCACAAGGTCAAGCATTTCGCCCACCCGTTCGGAGCGGGCGGCTGCGCCTTGGCCCCTACGGCGCAGCCCGTAGCCCACGTTGTCGGCAACGCTCATGTGCGGAAACAGCGCATAGTCCTGGAACACGAGGCCGATGTCTCGCGAATGCGGAGCGAGGCTCGTCAGATCCTTCCCGCCCAGATGGATACTGCCGGAATCGGCTGACTCGAAGCCGGCCACGATGCGCAAGGTCGTCGTCTTCCCACAGCCCGATGGGCCGAGCAGCGCAACCACCTCCGAAGGCCCGGCATCAAGGCAGGCGCCGTCAACCGCGAGCGCCGGGCCGAATCGGCGCGTCAGGTTTTGGATCTCAAGTGTCATCTGCGTGCCGCCACATCGCCGGCCAGCCGCTCGATCCCCAACGTGCGGTCAAGCACCACCAGCAAGAGCAACGTGGCGGCGAGGAATACCGTGGAGACAGCGGCGACCGTCAGGTTGAGATTGGCCCGCATCTCTGCCACCAGCGTGATCGGCAAGGTTTGGGTGAAGGCGTCTGACAGAAAGAGGCTTACAGCAACCTCATCGAAGGACAGCACAAAGGCCATGGCCGCTCCCGCCACGATACCGCTGCGGGCCGCCGGCACCGCCACATCCCACAAAGCGCGGGCTTCGCTGGCGCCAAGCGACACGGCGGCTTCCAGATGACTACGCTTGAGATCGACCAGGCTAGCGAGCACCGCGCGCAAGGTGAACGGCAAGGTAATGATTGTGTGGCCCATCACCAGCCGAGTGAATGGGTCAAACAGACCAAGCTGAGCAGTGAACACAAGCAGCGAAAAGCCGACCACCACAGTCGGGACGAACTTCGGTGAAAGGAAAGCCGCCTCCAATGCGCCACGCCCGCGCAGGCGCGGGTCCGCCAGCGCCAGTGCGGCGGCGGTACCAATCACCGTGGCGAGCGCTGCCGCGACAACGGCGAGTTGCAGGCTGATCCAGAACCCATCGATATAGGCCGGGTTGTCGAGGAACGCGCGATACCACCGCAGCGAATAGGTCGGCGGGGGGAAGGGCCCCAGAAAACTGCGCGCATCGAAGGAGAGAACGCAAGCCACCAACAGCGGCAGCATCAGGAACAGCACCGCTACGAGCATCACTCCCCTCACAGCCAGTCGCGCCGCAATGTCAAGCGCTCTCATTTCGGGAGCGCTCGCTGGGCCAACGCCGTGAAGCCGTAGACCACCAGAAAGCTCAGCACGAGCATGACGACGCCGATCGCCGCACCTGAGGGGTAGTTACCGACATCGGCAAAGCGTGTGTACATCAGCGAGGTGGTGAAGACCACGACCCCGCGCCCCAGCAGCAGGGGCACGATGAAATTGCTGATGCACATGGCCAGCGCCACTAGGAACCCGGAGACCAGGCCGGGCGCAGCCAGCGGCAATACCACCGAGACGATGACATCGGTCCGCGTGGCGCCGAGCGAGGACGCTGCCTCCTCGAGGCGCGGCGATAGCGCACGAAACGTTCCGACCATCATCAGGGCCGCGATGGGCAGCGTGAAATGCAGCAGGCCGATGGCTACCTGCACCTCGGCATAGCGCGGGCTACGGGGTTCGATTCCGGTCAGCGCGCCCACCGCCGCCAATGGCCCATGGCTGCCCCAGGTCATTTCGATCGCATAGAGACGAGCGATCAAGCTCATCACAAGCATTCCAACCAGCATCGACAGCAATCCCTTCCGCACCCAGGGGCGCGGGCTGCGCACCGCGGCATAGGCCAGCGGCGCGCCCGCCATGACCGACAGCATTGCCACGATCAGGCCGAACCGGAAGGTCTCCCAGATGTAGAAGAGGTAGGCTGGCTGCAGTAACTCGCTGTAGTGGAACAGCGTCAGACCATCGCCGGTGGCTATGCCGCCGGGAACGAACGGCCTGAAGCTTTGGAGCGTCAGTACCAAGACTGGGCCACCCATCAGGATGGCCAGCGCCAGGACGGCCGGCGCGAGCAGTGCCCAACGCAAGCTCATCAGGCGCGGCGGATGAGCGGAGTGATCTCCGTCTCCCAGCGGCGAGACCAGCCATCGATCTGCGTCGCCATGTAGGCGTAGTCAGGGATGTAGGCGTAACGCGGCAACTCCTCGGCCGAATAGAAGATGCCTTTGATGGACGGCGCCGGGGTGCTT
>JBIKMO010000281.1:0-5690 GCA_044359175.1 Burkholderiaceae bacterium
GCGTACTGGACGAGTGGTCGGTCGGGCTGGGCTCCGCAAGCCTGGGGCTGGGCGCGGGCGCCGGAATCGGCGCCACGCTCACCCACCTGCTGCACCATCTGCGCGGTACGAACTGACCCGGCCGGCCGGGCTGCTCCGACGGCGCCCCGCAGGCCGCCGCCGCGGGGCCGCCGCGAACCGGTCGGCTGCGCCCGCAGGTCGAGCCGAGGATCGGGGCTGTCCCGCCGTGGGCGGCGCTTCATTCCAACGTGCTGCGGCGGGTCGCCCAAGACGCGTCCACTGCGCGGGCGCGCAGCCCCGCCAACAGGCGGCGGGCGGTGTGATCGACGTGCTCGCGGCTCAAGCGGGCGAGGATGGGACCGTCGCCGGCGCGGAAGGCCGCCAGCATCTCCCGGTGTTCCTGGGCGGCCTCGTCTACGTCACCGGTGACCACGAGCTCGATCCGAACGTACGGCTCGACCGCACCGCGCAGGTCGAGCTGATGGAGGCCTTCAAGGATACCGGGCACCGGCTTGCGACCGCGATCCACGAGCAGATGGGCACCGCGGCGTGATCGCCTTCGAACGGTGCGTTCCCGCAGCGAGGGAGACGTTGACGTCATGACGGCTTCCAGGTCGACGACATCGCCGAAGTTCAGCGGCGGATAGAAGCCGCGGGGGGCACGTGCTTCTTCGACCTCGGCGACGACCAGGAGAAGGAGAACTTCGAACGCAAGTTCAAGGATCCCGGCGGCATCATCTTCGACATCTCGAAGAAGGGCTGGCAGGGTACGACCTGATCCGCGTCGGTCAGCCCCCGGCGGCCCTCAGCCGCGCTGCGGCGGATCCGGCAGGGCCACGCCGAAGTGGCGCCGCAGGATGTCGCGGATGTTCTCGTAGCAGCTGCCGAAGCGGATCACCTCGCAGGTCTCGCAGTTCAGCAGCGTGGACGACGCCTGCCACGGGTGGTACTTCATCAACCCGTAGTCGATCGTGATGTCCGCCACCGCGCGGATCTCGGGCTCCATGTCCTCGACCCGGAACTTGGTGCCGTGCAGCGACAGGTTCGCCGACGAACCGAACAACAGCGTGCGCTCCTGCAGGCTCAGGCGCGTGATCTGCGCATGGAAGGGGCCCGCGTTCAGCAGCATCAGCAGCGTGTCGTCGCGGGTGCTGCGCTGGTAGATGTCCGGATCGAGCGCGCGCAGCAGCGGGTGGTCGCTGCGGCACGGCGCCACCAGCCCGAGCGGCAGGTCGTAGTCCTCGGTGATCGCCTCGACGATCGCGCGGCCCCGCTCGCTCACCACGTGCAGCTCGCGGTGCAGGTCGCGGTTGCCGAGCATCGCGTTGAGCTTGCTCGGCGCGCGGCGCTTGACCTCGAAGATGCGCCGCAGCGCGGCCCCGTCGGCCGCGATCAGCGAGTAGCCCACGTCGTTCGGCAGGATCGCGATCCCGCCGCGCTTCATCACGTCGAACGCGCGCCGCGCATCCGAGACCGGATCGATCACCGCCATTGCACGCCCCTCACAGGAACAGCAGGTCGACCAGCGCGCGCACCCGCATGCGGTCGGCGTGGCAGCCGCGCACCGCTCGGATCACCGCGTCGCGCTGGCGCGCCGGCATGAAGTCGCGGTTCAGTGCGTGGAACTTCGCGTCGACCTCCTCGTCGGAGAGTCCGCGCGCGATGTCGTCCAGAGTCCAGAACAGGTGGCCGACGTGGGTCGTGCCGTCGGTCGCCGTGGCCGTGATCCGGCAGTTGCGCACGCCCGGCGCGGCCTTCGTGAACTCGTCGACCACGTCCACCGTCGTGCGCCGGATCAGCGACAGCACGTCCTCGTCCTTGAAGCGTTCGGCATCGAAGGTCTGCGGACTGACCGTGCCGTCGAGCAGCGCGACCGTCACCGCCACCAGCATCGAGTGGTCGGCGGTCTCGCGGGTGCGCGGCGCCCACAGCTCCTCGTCCTCGACCGCACCCTTGTAGGCGGAACGATAGGTCTCGATGCGCAGCGTCTCGATCGTGCGCCCGCCGAGCTTCGCTCGCAGCGCGCGCGCGGTATCCACCGGCAGCTGGCAGGAGTCCCGGACCGGGTACTTCTTGATGTTGCTCTGCGCCACGGCGAAGGTGTCGTCCGCCTTCGACGCGAGCGGCTTGAGCGTGTGCGCCTTGCCCATCGTCTGCTTCCACACGCCGAACACGCCGTCGAACACCTGGTCGGGCCCGGTCATGCCCTCGCCCGCCAGCATCGCGGCGAATACGCCCTGGCGCGCACCGTTGGCCGCCGCGCAGCCCTTCCACATCGACAGTTCGCCCGCGCGCGTCTGGTAGGTGCACAGGTTCGGGATCAGCGCCAGCCCGATCGCGTGGCGCAGCTGCGCGGCGTCCAGCCCGAGCATCCGGCCGCAGGCGAGCGCGCACGCGAGCACGCCCGGCACCGGCTGGTCCCAGCCGGCGTCGTTGAACGGCACGCTGTCGACGAACCGGCACTGCACCTCGTAGGACAGCACCAGCGCGAGCAGCAGGTCCCGGCAGTCCAGGTCGAGCATCTCGGCCACCGCGACCAGCCCGCCGAGGTTGTCCGACGGATGGCTGCCGTCCACCGTCCGGTAGGTGTCGTTGATGTCCAGGTAGCGCAGCATGCTGCCGTTGACGAACGCGGCCATCTCGGGCGACACGCGCTGGTGGCTGCCCCAGATGCGCGCGTAGGTGTCGCCGGCCACCGGCAGCGCGAGGCGCCGGGCGATGCGCACTGGCGGCGCGAGGTACGCGGCGAGCGCGCCGCCGATCGTGTCCAGCATCCGGCGCTGAGCCTGGTGCAGCGTGTGCGTCGACAGGTCTTCCCAGCGCAGCGACAGCGTGTAGTCGACCAGCCGGTCCTCGAGCGTGCTCATCGAGCGGGTTCTCCGTCGCGCGGACGCGGCGGGCCCGGTCCGATCGGGCTCGATTGTACACAACGTCCCGGGCACGAACCCCGAGACCGGGTCGAAACCGGGCTGCCGAAGGTCGTCCGTATACAACCCGGCCGAGCCCTAAGCCAGCGTCACCACCGGCACCGCACCCTTCACGACGATCCCGCCGCGATCGCCCACGGCGACGCTGCCGTAGCGCTGCGCGAACACGGCCGGCAGCTCGCGCGCCCCCGGTACCGCGAGCCACAGCCGCAGCAGGTGTCGCCGCAGCTCGGGCTCGTCAGCGTCCTCGAACGCGGTGCGGTCGTGCAGGCAGGTGTGGTTGTGCACGAACTGCAGGTCGCCGGGCTCCAGGCGCATCGCGAAGTTCAGCGCCGGATCTTCGGCGAGGGCATCGAACAGATCCAGGGCCTCGCGCTGCGCGGCGCTCAGCCGCGGCGCCTCGGGGAAGCGCTGCGCGCTGTCGATGTACTGGCGCTGGTAGATCGTGGTGAGCCGGCCGGCGTGCCAGTTGAACACCGGGATCTCGAAGTACGGCTTCATGCCCTCGGGCACCTCGCCGCGCCGGTCGGTGGCGAGCGGCTCGAACAGCAGCGCGGCCAGCTCGGGCCGGCGCCGGCGCATCTCCTCGAACACGGTCACGCTGCTCACCAGCAGCGAATCACCGCCTCGGCGCGCGGCCCTCAGGCACAGCAGCCCGACCACATCGCAGGAGTCGGTGTGGAAGGTCTGGCGCTCGTGCGTCTGGTAGATCCGCACGTTCGGGTCGCTGCTCGCCAGCCCCAGGTCGCGGACGTGGCCGAGCAGGTGGCCGGCGGCGTTCTGCGACCGCGCGTTGCCCAGGTGCGCACCCAGGCCGATGAAGGCCATCGCCGCGTCGCGCGGGCTCCAGCGCCGCACCGGCAGGCCGCGGATCAGCACGAAGCCGCGGCCCTCGAGCAGCTCGGTGCGGATCGCCGCGAGCCGCACCGACAACGCGGGCAGCGGGAACTGGTCGGCGTGCAGCGGCGCCGGCCGGTCGCCGCGGGCGTTCCAGGCCGCGAGCGCGGCCTCGATCTCGGCGACGTCCGCCGCGTCGAGCCGCACGACCCAGTCGTCACGGTCGCGCCACTGCGGGCCGCGCCACGCGGCAGGGCCGGTCTGCACGGGGGGGAGGCGGGGATCGTTGGCGTCCACGGCGGTCCGGCTCGGCCTTCGGGCTCAGGCGCGCGCGTCGACGAGGCGCAGCCGCACGTGCGTGTCGGACGGCGTCACGTCGATGCATCGCAGTGGGCCGAATCGTCGGTCCCGACGAGGTCCCCGACGACCCTCGTGCGCCCGGCTCACCACTGCGGATCGATCGGCGCGGGCGACGGGCAGTGCGCCTCGAGCACCTCGGCGGCCTGCAACAGCAGGTCCTCGCGGAAGCGCGCGGCGATCAGCTGCACGCCCGTGGGCAGCCCGTCGGCCAGGCCCATCGGCACGGACATCGCCGGCAGCCCGAGCACGGGCACCATGAACTGCGGGCCCTGCGCGCGCCGCACGCGTGCCATCGAGTCGGCCGACTCGGTGTCCAGCCCCCACGGGAACGGCGGCTCGGCGCACACCGGTCCGAGCACGATCGGATGCTGCTCGAGGAACGCGGCCCAGTCCCGGATCAGCGCAGTGCGCCGCGCGAGCGCGCGCAGGTAGTCGGCCGCCGGCGCCGCGGGGTCGCCGTGGTGCATCAGGCCCGCCGCCCGGCGGATGCCTGGGTCGCCGAACCGCGCGATCGGCTCGGCCATCGTCACCGCGACCTCGGTATCGACGATCGTCGACCACAGCCGCGTCGCCTCGTCGACGTGCGGCGGCTCGATCTCCTCGACCCGGTAGCCCGCCTGCGAGAGCAGCCGCGCAGCGCGCGCCAGCGCGTCGGTCACCGCCGGATGCGACGCGACCTCGGGGATGCGCGGCGCGAACGCGACCCGGATCGGTCGCGCAGGCGGGGGCCCTTCGAGCGGTGCCGGCACCCACCACGGATCGCGGTGATCGGGCGCGGCCATCGCGGCGAGGGCCCGCCGCAGGTCGGCGACCGTGCGGGCGAGCGGACCCTGCACCGACATCAGCTGGATTCCCGGCGGCCGCTCGCCGGGGGCCGACGGCAGCGATGCGGGCACGCGGCCGAACGAGGGACGCAGCCCGTAGACGCCGGTGCAGTACGCGGGGAAACGCACCGAGCCGGCCAGGTCGTTGCCGTGCGCGATCGGCCCCAGGCCGGCGGCGACCGCGCTCGATGCGCCCCCGCTCGAACCGCCGGGCGTGCGATCGCGCGACCAGGGGTTCAGCGTGCGCCCGTGCAGCGCGTTCTCGGTGAACCAGCGAAACGAGAACGCCGGCGTGTTGGTGCGCCCGAAGATCACGGCCCCGGCCCGCCGCAGGTTCGAGACCACCGGGCTGTCGTCGGTCGCGACCTGGTCGGCGTAGGCGACCACGCCGTTCGTGGTCGCGCAGCCGCGCTGATCGACGTTCACCTTGACCGTCACCGGCACACCGTGCAACGGCCCGAGCGGCCGGCCCTCGGCCACCGCGCGGTCGGCGGCGTCGGCTTCGGCCAGCGCCTGCTCGGGCAGCGGCTGCACGATCGCGTTGAGCGCCGGGTTCACCGCGGCCGTGCGATCCAGGCACGCCTGGACCGCGTCGCGGCTCGACACGCGGCGGGTGCGGATCGCACGGGCCAGCTCGGTGGCGCTCCAGCGCCAGAGTTCGTCCATGGGGTCGCTTGCATCGGCTCGGGGTCGCCATTGTCGCCCGAGGGCGCGATCCGCGGGTCGGGCGGCGGCCGCGCCG
>JBIKMO010000282.1:0-5666 GCA_044359175.1 Burkholderiaceae bacterium
AGCACTTCCCGCCGCGCCCGAACGTGACCACGCCCGCCCGCGCGGTACGCACGAAGCCGGCGTTCGCCGAGGCCTTCGGCCTGCGCGACACCGAGGCCGGCCGCAAGGTCATGGACTGGATCAAGTCCGGCTCGCAGGAGGAGATCCGGCTGCGCGCGGCGATGATGGCCTCGGTCGACGAGGGCATGGGCCAGCTGTGGGACGCGATCGAACGGCGGGGCCGGCTGCAGGACACGCTGGTGATCTTCCTGGGCGACAACGGCTACTTCTTCGGCGAGCACGCGCTCGGCCCGGAGCGCCGGTTCGCGTACGAAGAGGGCATCCGCTCGCCGTTCCTCGCGTACTGGCCGCGCGGCTTCGACGCGGGCCGGACGGTGTCGAGGATGGTGATCGCGCAGGACATCGCGCCGACGCTCGTCGAGGCGGCGGGCGGCAAGCCATCGGACGTACGGCACATGCACGGGCGCTCGCTGCTGCCGCTGGGCCGTGCCGCGCGCGGCCCGGTGCCCTGGCGCTCGTCGTTCATGTGCGAGTACTTCACCGAGAACGCGATGCCCTGGCTGCACGGCATGACCTACAAGGCCGTGCGCACCGACCGGTGGAAGTACATCCACTGGGTGCAGAAGTCGCTCGCGGGCACCGAGTGCGACGAGCTGTACGACCTGCGCGCGGACCCCTACGAGATGAAGAACCTGATCCGCTCGCGAGCGCACGCACCGGTCGTTTCGAAGCTGCGCCGCGAGCTCGCACGGCTGGTCGCCGAGTCGATCGGTCTTGGAACCCGACCCCACGGAGCCCCATGATGACCCCCGCCCCCACCGCCCCCACCGCCCCCACCGCCCGAATCGCCCGCACCGCCGGCGCCGGACGCCGCCGCTCGCTCGCCGCGGTCCTCGCGCTCGCCGCGCTGCCCTCGATCGCAGCCGCGCAGGCCTGGCCCGCGCGACCGGTCAAGCTGCTCGTGCCGCTGGCAGCGGGCAGCACCGCCGACATCGTGTCGCGCACCATCGGCACCGAGCTCGCGAAGTCGCTCGGCCAGCCCGTGGTGGTCGAGAACAAGCCGGGTGCCGGCGGCACGATCGCGATGGCCGAGCTCGCCCGCTCGGCGCCCGACGGCTACACGCTGTCCTTCGCCTCGCAGGGCACGCTCGTCTTCAACATCGCGCTGTACTCGAAGCCGGGCTACGACCCGGTCCGGGACTTCGCGCCGATCGCGCTGGTGGGCGGCGTGTCCAACGTGATGATCGTGCCTCCGGGCGACGCGTCCCGGGCCCCCGCGGACCTGGTCGCACGCGCGAAGGCCCGGCCCGGCGAGGTCACGTTCTCGTCGGGCGGCAGCGGCACCAGCCACCACCTGTCCGGCGTGCTGTTCGGCCGGATGACCGGCACCGAACTGCTGCACGTGCCGTACAAGGGCGCGCCGCAGGGCATCCTCGCGGTGATGAGCGGCGAGGTGCAGGTGGGCTTCTTCAACACACCCACCGTGCTGTCGCAGATCCGCGAAGGCAAGCTGAAGGCGCTGGGCGTGACCAGCCTTGCGCGCTCGCCGCTGCTGCCCGGCGTGCCGACGCTCGACGAGCAGGGCATCAAGGGCTACGAGGTCAACACCTGGTTCGGCTTCGTCGCCCCGGCGGGCACGCCGCCCGGGGTGGTCACGCGGCTGAACCGCGAGGTCGCGAGGATCCTCGCGACACCCGACGTGCGCGAGCGCCTCGCCGCGCAGGGTTTCGAGCTCGCCGCAGACTCGCCGCCAGACGCGTTCGCGCGCCTGCTGCGCGACGATCTCGCGAAGTGGGTGCCGGTCGTGAAGGCCTCGGGCGCGAAGGTGGACTGAGCCACCGTGGACGGCCTCGCGGCGTCGGCGTCGGCCGCATCGCCCGAATGCCCGAGCTTCGTACGGGGTTACTCCAGAGCCCTACAATCGCCCGCTCCCCTCGTACACCCCTCCGCAGGAGCCTCCGATGCCCGTCTCAACCCTCCGTCGCCGCCTCGCGCTCGCGGCGGCCGTGCCGCTCGCGTTCGGCCTCTCGATCGGCACCGCACCCGCTGTCGCCCAGCAGCAGGTGTTCAAGGTGACGACGATCCCGGAGGAGGCGGCCACCGAACAGATGCGCAAGTTCGGCCCGATCGTGCGCTACCTCGAGCGCCAGCTCGGGATGAAGGTCGAGTTCACGCCGGTCAACGACTATCCGGCTGCGGTCGAGGCGCTGGTCAACAAGCAGGTCGACATGGTGTGGTTCGGCGGCTTCACCCACGTGCAGGCGCAGATCCGCTCGGGCGGAAAGATCGTCCCGATCGCGCAGCGCGAGGAAGACACGCAGTTCCGCTCGGTCTTCATCACGCAGAAGGACTCGGGCATCCGCCAGCTCGCCGACCTCAAGGGCAAGCAGGTGAGCTTCGGCTCGCAGTCGAGCACCTCGGGCCACCTGATGCCGCGCAGCTTCCTGCTGCAGGCCGGCATCGAGCCCGAGCGCGACTTCAGGCGCGTCGCGTTCTCGGGCGCGCACGACGCGACGATCGCCTCGGTGGTCAGCGGCCGGGTCGACGCCGCCGCGCTCGACATCACCGTGTGGCGCAAGTTCGTCGAGGACAAGAAGGTCGACACCTCGAAGGTCGACGTGTTCTTCACCACGCCGCCGTTCTTCAACTACAACTGGTCGGTGCACGCCGACATGCCGGCCGCGCTGCGCGAGCGCGTGACCAAGGCGTTGCTCGAGCTGTCGATGGACACGCCCGAGGGCAAGGAGATCCTGACGCTGAACCGGGCGACCAAGTACATCCCGACGAAGGCCGAGAACTACAAGGGCTTGGAGACCGCGGGCCGGAGCGCGGGGCTCATCAAGTGAATCCCGAGGCGCGACCGCGGCCGGCGGACGCGGCCACGGCCGCCATCGGAGCCGCCCCGTCGACGCCGGCCGACGGGACGGGCACGCACCTGGTGCTCGACGGCCTGGCGGCGCGCCACCCCGCCGCGCGCGCGGGCGCAGCACCCGCGCTGCAGCCGCTGTCGCTCGAGATCCGGCCCGGCGAGCAGGTGGCGGTGATCGGACCGTCGGGCGCCGGCAAGACCACGCTGCTGCACGCGCTGGCCTGCGCGCTGCGGCCCAGCGCAGGCGGGCTGCGGCTGGACGGCACCGACCCGTGGACGCTGTCGGTGGCCGCGCTGCAGCGGCTGCGGGGCACGCTGTTCCTCGCCCCGCAGGTGCCGCCGCTGCCGCCGCGCCAGCGGGTGATCACCGCGGTGCTCGCAGGACGGCTGCCGCGGCTGTCGCTCGCCGCGAGCCTGCGCTCGCTGTTCTATCCCACCGGGATCGATCGCGCCGAGGCCGCGCTCGCGGGCTTCGACCTGGCCGACAAGCTGTGGGACCGCGTGGACCGGCTTTCCGGCGGCGAGCGCCAGCGCGTGGGGCTGGCGCGGGCGCTGCTTTCGCCGGCCGCGCTGTGGCTGGTGGACGAACCGCTGTCGGCGCTCGACCCCACGCGCGCGCGCCTGGCGATCGACACGCTGACCGCCGCCGCGCGAGAACGCGGCGTGACGCTGGTGGCCACGCTGCACCAGGTGGATGTGGCGCTCGCGCGCTTTCCGCGCGTGATCGGCCTGCGCGGCGGGCAGCTCGCCTTCGACCTGCCGAGCGGCGAGGTCGGCCGGGATCGGCTCGCGTCGCTGTACGCGCAGTTCGAGCACGAGCTGTCGGGCGCGCCTGCGGCCGGCGCCGACCCGGCGCTCGATGGCCCGCGCGCTGCGGTCATGCACTGCCGCTGACGCCGCCGTGGCCAGCGCCCCGTCCGCCCCGAGCCCGGCGCACCGCGACCCCGCCTGGGCCCGCCGGGTGTTCTGGAGCGGTGCGGCGCTGGTGCTGCTCGTGCCCGCGCTGGTGGCCACCGAGTTCCGGCCGTGGGTGCTGTTCGAGCCGGACAACCTGAAGATCACGCGCCGGTTCCTCGCCGACTTCCTGCCGCCTCGGGCCGACACCGAGTTCCTCGCGATGGTCGCGCGCGAGACCTGGCGCACGGTGGCGATCGCAACCGCCGGGATCGTGCTGGCGCTGGTGATCGCGATACCGCTCACGCTGCTGTCGACCAGCGCGGTGTCGGTGTCCGCGCTGCCCGGCCGCATGGGCGCGCTGCCGTTCGTCGTGCGCACCGTGCTGCGCTGGCTGCTGATCGTGCTGCGCAGCGTGCCCGAGCTGATCTGGGCGCTGGTGTTCGTGCGGGTGGTCGGCCTGGGGCCGACCGCGGGCGTGCTCGCGATCGCGCTCACCTACGGCGGGATGCTCGGCAAGGTCTACGGCGAGATCCTGGAGAGCAACGACAACCACGCGACCACCGCGCTGCTGCGCAACGGCAGCAGCCGACTGCAGGCGTTCTTCCACGGCCTGCTGCCGACCAGCGCTGCGGAGCTCACCAGCTACACCGTCTACCGCTGGGAGTGCGCGATCCGCTCGTCGGCAGTGCTCGGCTTCGTGGGCGCGGGCGGACTCGGGCAGCAGATGGACACCTCGATGAAGATGTTCGCCGGCGGCGAGGTCGCGACGATGCTGATCGTGTTCGTCGCGCTGGTCTGGTGCGCGGACGCAGCGAGCGCGTGGTTGCGCAGGGCGCTCGCGTGAACGCCCCGCGCGCACCCGCTGCGAACGAGACCTACCGGGTGCCGCCGCCGGTGTTCGACGCGCGCTGCCGCGCGTGCTGGTTCGTCGCGGGGCTGTTCGCGCTCGCGGTCGCGAGCTTCGCGACGCTGGACCTGCAGTGGGCGAAGTTCTTCTCCGCCGACTCGATGGGCCGGATGGCGAAGTTCGTCGGCGAACTGCTCGCGCCGACCGGGGATCCGGCGTTCCTCGCGCGGCTCGCGAAGGCCTCGCTCGAGACGCTGGCGATGTCCGCGGTGGGCACGCTGCTCGCTGCGGCCTTCGGCCTGCTGCTCGCGGTCCCGGCCAGCCGCACCCACGAGGGCGACCGCGCGCGCTGGCGCACGCCCACGCGACTGGTGCTGAACGTGCTGCGCTCGATCCCCGAGCTGGTGTGGGCCGCGCTGCTGCTGATCTCCGCCGGTCTGGGCCCGCTCGCCGGAACGCTCGCGCTCGCGATGCACACCACCGGCGTGCTCGGGCGGCTGTTCGCCGAGGCGATCGAGAACGCGCCGCCGGGACCCGCGTTCGCGCTGCGCGTGCAGGGCGTACCCGAGGGCCGGATCTTCCTGCACGCGACGCTCGTGCAGGTGCTGCCGCAACTGCTCAGCTACACGCTGTACCGCTGGGAGAACAACATCCGGGCCGCGGCGGTCCTGGGGGTGGTCGGCGGCGGCGGCCTCGGCCAGATGCTCGCCTTCCACATGGGCCTGTTCCAGATGTCCGAGACCAGCTCGATCCTCATCGCGATGATGGCGCTCGTCGCGATGGTCGACCTGCTGTCCTATGTCTCGCGCCGCATGATGTCGCGCTGAGGCGGCGCACATCCGACAGACCCGTCGGACCAGGGAACTGGCCGGGTCGAGCGCCCCTTCTCCGCAGATCGAGCACCGCGCACGGGCGGCATCCTGCGGTTCACGCCACGGAATTCCAGCGGCGAGCGGCCCTCCCCCGCGACGACCGTTCGCCGACCGACCCGACAGAGCGCCATGAACGCACCGACGTCTGCCCCGAATCCCGTCGGCCCCGGTCGTCCCGCGG
>JBIKMO010000283.1:0-5650 GCA_044359175.1 Burkholderiaceae bacterium
TGGGGCGGTCGCCCGCGCCCCCGGCTGCGCCGGTGGCACAGGCCGTGGGCGGGCGCCGTGCGGCCGAGGGATTGGACTTCTCCGGTTGGTCGGAGTCCCCCGCGGGCGCGACCGTTCGCGGCGACCTGGCCGAACCGGGCGCGTCGAACGAGGCCGCCGCGGTGGCCGACGCGATCGCGCGACTGCTCGACATCGCCTGACCCCGCCCGGCTCGAATGCCCCCGCCCGCCGATCCCCGCGCGCGACCGGGGAGCGAGCCGCGCTGGGAGGCGGCGGCCCAGCGGCTGGTCACCGCCCTGCGCGGGCAGCCCGACGACGACGCCCGCAGTCGGCTGCTGGAACGCGTGTGCGCCCGATTCGGTGACCGCGGCTACCTGGGCTTTGTGCAACTGCTGTGCGCGGTCCAGCATTTCGGCGACCCGAGGGCCCGCGCGATCCTGGCCGACGCGCTCGCCGGCGCGCTGGAGCGCCATCGGCTTCCGGCCGGGGCGATCCCGGCCTGGGGCGCTCCGAGTCTTCGGCCTGCGGGCGGCGGCTCCGTGCGGCCGGGTGCCGGCGGCCTGTCCGGCGTCCGTCGGCTCGGTCCGATCGAGTTCCTGTGCGCCGCGCTGCTGCAGCCCGCCGGTCGCGCAGCGCCGCGGATCGACGACGTCGACTTCGCACTGCGCCGGGTGATCGAACTGGTGAGCACCTCGCGGACGGCGGTGGAGCTGTACGCGGCCCGCCTCGCTGTTCACGCCGACGACCCGCTGCAGGGCACCCTCAGCCGGCGCACGCGCGACATGCTGAGGGCGATCGCGACCCATTGGCGACCCGGCGAGCCGGCCGAGCGGATCGTGCGCCGCGCGCTCGCGGCGGCGCATTCGCAGCCCGCCTGAGCCGGCCCGATCCTGGGCGGATCCCGGGCCGACGCCTCCCGCGCCACCCGGACCGGTCAGCTCAGCCCGATCGGTCCCACCCGCAGTCCGCGCGAGCGCAGCAGCCGCGCCAGCTCCGGCAGCGCGGCCGCGACCCGATCGCGAGCCGGCGCGCGGGCGGTCACCATCAGGCTGACCATGCCGCCCGAGAGGGTGAGTACGATCTGCTCGACCGCGCCATCCCCCTGCGGGAACGACACGGTCAGCGATCGCTCCGTCGAACCGGCGAGCGGCAGTTGCGCGAGCATCGACTGCGCGAGCTGCGCCGCATGCGGATCGGCGGTGCGAGGCGCCGCCGCGGCGGCGAGCGCGTTCGGAGCCCCTTGGGCGCGCGCGGCGTCGAGCGCCGGCGCCTCCGGCTCCTCGGCACGGGCGCGGCCACCGGACGCCCGGTGATCCGGGTCGCCGCCGAGTCCCGCCGGGTCGGCGCTCACGCGGTCGCCGGCCTGAGCCGGCAGACCGGCCCCCATGGGCGCAGTCGTCGCGGCGAGGGCGTCCGCTTCGGTCTCCAACGGCGAACCGTCGCGCTCGGCCCGGGCCGAGCCGGCACCGCACGTGCCGGCCGGGATGCCGGAACGATCCCACGGTACCGCGCTCGCACCGCGCGCGGACGGATCGGCTGCCGGCGGCGAATCGCCGGCCTGCGCACTGGCCGCGTTCGCCACGCAGCGCGCGAAGCGCCGACCGGCGGCCTCGACGGCGCCGCTCGAGGGTTCGGCCGCGCCTGCGGCGGCATGCGACGCGTTCGCGCCATCGACTCGGATCATCGTTGCCTCGCGGTTCGCCGCGTGCCCGCGGCATCGGCCTGCTCCTCGAACACCGCCTCGTCCCGCCGTGCCGCCTCGCGCCGCGCCTCGAGCGCATGGCGACGCGACAGCGCATCCAGGCGCGAGCGCTCGACCATCCATTCGCGGCGCGCCCGATCCTCGGCCTCGCGCGCCTTCGCCACCTGCGCTTCCCACCACTCGACGTAGCGGCGGGCCTCCGAGCACCCCTGGCGGAAGTCGCGGTGGCGCGCGTCCACCACCTCGGTCCAGCGGTGCCGCTGCGTCGAGGCCCCCCCGAGCCAGGTCTGGAACCGGAGCTCGGCATCCTCCCAGGCGCGGCGCATCGCGAGCGCCGAGTCCAGCTCGCCCAGCGCCTCCTGCACCTCGAGCCGCCGTTGCATCAGCACGCGCTCGGCCAGTTGCGTGCGCAGGCGGCGCAGGCGTACCGCCAGCGCCACCTGATCGAGCCGCGCACTCACTCGATCACGTCCGCGAGCGACTGCAGCGTCGCGTCGAAGTCGGCCCGATCGTGCGGGCGCTGCGCGATCAGCCCGCGGATCGCGGGCAGCCGCTCGATCGCACGATCGGTCAGCGGATCGGCACCCGCCTTGTACTCGCCCACCTGCAGCAGGAACTCGGTCTGCGCGTGCCGCGCGAGCAGCGCGCGCACCTGCTCGGCGTGGTCTCGGTGGCGTTCGTCGACGATGCGCGGGAACACCCGGCTCAGGCTGGCGAGCACGTCGATCGCCGGGAACAGGCCTTGCTGCGACAGCGGTCGCGACAGCATCAGGTGCCCGTCGAGGATCGAGCGAACCTCCTCGCCGATCGGGTCGGAGACGTCCTCGTCCTCGATCAGCACCGAGTAGAACGCGGTGATCGAGCCGGCGTGGTCGTTGCCCGCCCGCTCGAAGAGCCGCGGCAGCTCGGCGAACACCGACGGCGGAAACCCGCGGCGCACGGCGGTCTCACCGGCGGCCAGGCCGATCTCGCGCAGCGCACGCGCGAAGCGCGTGACCGAGTCCATCATCAGCAGCGCGCGCGCCCCGCGGGCACGGAACCCCTCGGCGATCGCGGTCGCGGCGTGCGCAGCGCGCACCCGCTCGAGCGCCGGCCGGTCGGAGGTGGCGACCACGACCACCGACCGCCGCAACCCCTCGACGCCCAGGTAGTCGTCGATGAATTCGCGCACCTCGCGGCCGCGTTCGCCGATCAGCGCGATCACGTTGACGTCGCCGCAGCCGTGCCGCGCCATCATCCCCAGCAGCGTGCTCTTGCCGACGCCCGCGGGCGCGAACACGCCGACCCGCTGACCCACGCCGACGGTCAGCAGCGCGTCGATCGCCCGCACGCCGGTCGGAAACACCTGATCGACCGGGGCGCGACTCAGCGGATCGGGCGCCTGGGCGAACACCGGCCAGGCCGGCAGGCCCGGCGGCAGCGGCGGCCCGCCGTCGATCGGCGCGCCGTTGCAGTCCAGCACCCGACCGAGCAGCGCGTCGCCCACCGGAATCCGCGGCTGCGCCGCACCGGGCAGCACGATCGCCTCGGTCGACACGCCCTGCAACGGCGCAAGCGGCGCGAGCACCGCCATCCCCCGCGAGACGCCGATCACCTCCGCGCCGATCCTCACGCCCGCGGCGGGATCGACCACCTCGCACTGCTGGCCGACCCGCAGTTCGAGCCCGCTCACGCGCAGCGTCGCCCCGAGCGCCTCCTGCACCCGACCGCGGCGCCGCAGCGTCGGAATCGCAGCGAGCCGGCGACGCCAGCTCGGCTCTCCGGCGGCGACCGCCCCCGTTTCCGGCGCATCGTCCGGCGCATCGGTGCGATCCGCACCGCCCAGCGCCGAGCCGTTCAAGACCATGCTCCGCCGACCGCGGCGAGCGCGTCGCGGATCGCCTGCAACTGCACGCCCAGGCCGGCGTCCACCAGCCCGTCGCCGCGATCGATCTCGCATTCGAACGGCCCGAGCCGCTCGTCGGCGATCACCTCGATCGCCGCGGTCGTCGGCAGGTGCGGACCGGCGCCGGCACCGTCGGTGACGTCGGACGCGCCCGCCGCGCCCCCGAGGAGGGCCGCGCGGATCGCCGGCTCGAGCCCTGCGGCCACCCGCACCCGCAGCGGGCGCTCGACGTCCAGCTCCGCGATCGCGCTGCGGGCCAGTGCGGCGACCGTCGTCGCCGGCCCGAGATCACCCGCGATCCGGGCGACGATCGCGACCGCGAGATCGACCTCCTGGCGCCGCCGTTGCAGCCGCTCGGCGCGCAGCGCGTCATCGAAGGTCGCGGCGATCCGTGCCACCGCCTCGGCAGCCTGCGCCTCGGCGATCGTCCGCGCCTGCACCAACCCCTCCTCGCGCGCCCGCTCGCGGCTCGCCACGGCGCTGCGGACCCCGGCTTCGTGCAACGTCTGCAGCCGTCGCAGCAGGGTCACCGCGTCACCGAGCGCCGGCAGGGACTCGCCGTCGAGCACCGGTCCGTCAACGACCGCAAGCTCGAGATCGCCGGCGCGGCACAGCAGGTATCGGCTCATGGTGCCTCGTTCGTCTCGATCACTGCATCGAACGCACGGACTTGCGGCGACACAGGCGCCGCATCGAAGCGGCGCCAGAGCATCGCGACGTCGTCGGCGACCCGCCGAAGCGCCGCAGGATCGGCCTGGCCGAGTGCGTCCGAGGGCGGGAACAGCCGCGCGATCGCGGCGCGGATCGACGGGGGACCAGCATGGGTGCGCACCAGCAACTCACCGCCCAGCGCGTGCAGATGCTCGATCAGGTCCGCCGGCAACGGCGTCGAATCGAGCAGCGGCACCCGCGCCGGCAGCGCGAGGACCGCCTCCAGCCGCGGTGCGCCGATCGTGGCGACCAGCGCGCTCAGCAGCGGCCCGGACACGATCCGCCGCAGCGCCCGCGCGCGCAGCACCGCGCCCGCCAGCACCGCGCGCTCCCGACGGATCGCCTCAGGCTCGCCGACCCAGTCGGGCATCGCGCCCAGCGCGGCGGTGTCCTGCAGCCGCCAGGGCTCGACCGTGCCGAGCACCGCGGCGTCGCGCGCCCAGCGGCGGCGATGCTCGAGGGCCCGCTCGAAACGATCGACCCTGGCAGTCTCGGCCTGCGATCCGTGCCCGGCGTTCATCGGACGGGCCGCCGCGTCCACCGTGTCCACCGCGTCCATTGCCGCGAACCGCGCATCGCGCCGAACAGGATCGCCGCGCCCAGCGCGACGCCCCCGAGGCCGACCGCCAGCCCGCCGGCGGGCAGCGCGGTCGCGGGTCGGGCCGGCGGAGCCTCGCGGACCGCGCTCGCCGCGGACTCCTGCGCGGGGAACAGCGACACGGTCACGTGCTCGTACGACAGGCCCTCGACGCTGTTGACCACCAGCGCCTTGATCTGGCCGATGTGTCGGCTCATGTCGACCCCGGGCCGGTGCTTGACCATCACCGACGCGGACGCCGGTCGCGGCTTGTCCGCGAGCGGATCGCGTTCCGGGACCGCGAGGTGGACCCGCGCCACCACGACGCCGTCGATCGTGGACAGGGTGTTGGACAGCTCCTGCGACAGCCCGTAGATGAGCCGGGCGCGCTCCTCGAGCGGCGAGGAGACGAACCCCTCCTTGCGGAAGACCCGGCCGAGCGACTCGAACTCGTCGCGCGGCAGCCCCTCGGAGCGCAGCGTGTCGACCGCGCGGGCGAAGTCTGCCCGGGCGACGCGTACGGACCAGACCTTCGAATCGGCGCTGCGCTTCTCGGCGACGATCCCGGCCGACTGCAGCGCGGCGACCAGCTCGTTGGCCTGCTTCTCGCTCAGCTGGCTGTACAGGTCCGCGCCCGAACAGGCCGCGAGCAGCGCGCAGGCGCCCAGCACCGCAGCCAGACGGCGCAGCCGGCCGAACGCGCCGCGGCGGGTCGCCCGAGGCGTGCCGGCCCCGGGAAGGGTCGTAGGGGTCATCGTCGTCGTCCTCGAAGTCA
>JBIKMO010000284.1:0-5613 GCA_044359175.1 Burkholderiaceae bacterium
GACCCCTTCCTGCGACCCCTTCCTGCGACCCCTTCCTGCGACCCCTTCCTGCGACCCCTTCCTGCGACCCCTGCCTGCACCCGCGGCGTCACCCGCGATGGTTGCAGCCGCAACGATCTGCCCGGGCGCGGCACCGCATGGGTCATCCGATCGTGTGAGTCGCGCGTCCTTCTAGCAAGAACGCGTGATGCGCGCGTCATGGAGCGCTGACACACTGACCTCAACGGGTGGCGGCAGTCGTCGTCGCCCCATCGGTTTGCCGCACCTGGCTGAGATCATGTTCGCTACCCATCGCCTCACGGGCGACGACGCGTCCGCGCGTCCGCTCGGCACCGTCCCGCTCGGCGATCCGATGCTGGCGCACGCGACCAATGCGCTGAAGCAGGGGCTGATGCTGTTCGATGCGATCGGCACCGTGCTCACCGTCAACGGCGCGGCACGCCGGGCGCTGGAGCGGCGGGCGGAGGTGGAGCTCACGACGCCGGGCGACCCGGCCGACGGGACGATGCGGCTGCGACTGAAGCGATCGTCGCTGCACCAGCGGTTCGAGCGCGCGGTGCGCTGCTGCGCCACCGTGCCGGCACGACTCGGCGGGCCCCTCGGCGATGCGCGCGCCGAGCGGCAAACACAGGCGCTGATCCTGACCTTCGAGAACGGGCAGCCGGGGCTGATCCTGCACCTGTCGCCGCTCGTCGGGACACGCGACCCGCCCGCATTCGACCCAGGCCAGCCGGCGGTTCTCGGTGTGCTGATCGACCGCGCGAGCGAGCCGCGGATCGAGCCGACGGTGCTGCGCGAACTGTTCGGGCTGACCGAGGCCGAGGCCCGCGTGGCCGGAGCCTACCTGACGCTGGACACCGTGAAGGACGTCGCCCGGCTGATCGGCATCTCGACGAACACCGTGAAGAAGCACCTGTCGGCGGTGTACCACAAGACCGGGTGCACGCGGCAGGCGCAGCTCGTGCGGCTGCTGATGGCGTTGAGCGAACTGCAGGACGACCGCCCCGCGACCGCGCGCGACGCCGTCGACCCCGCCGTCGGGCGCCGCCGGCTGGGCTGATCCGCCTCGCGCGCTGCCTGGGGCCGCTCGCGCGGCCAGCAACGTGCGCGTCTCACCGAAGTGGGCGGTATCGAGTCGCGATACTCGCTGGTAAAACAGCGCGATGTCCGAGCGACCGCTCTCCCTGGTGACCCCGGGCGACCCCGTCCCGGGGTCGCGTGCCCCCGCATCCGCCGAGCACCGGCACCTGCTGTCGCACGCGGCCGATGCGCTGTCGACCGGCGTGCTCCTGTTCGACGCGAGCGCCGCGGTGGTCGCTGCCAATGCCTCGGCACGCGGCCTGCTGCGCGCCGCGGGTCAGGCGGTCGTGCCGCCGCCCTCGGGTCGGCACGGTGACCCGGGGCGGATCCGGCTGGCCGATGCGGTCCTGCAGACCCGGATCGAGTCGTCGGTGCGCACGATCGCCGCACGGGCGGCGGACGAGGACCGGCGTGCGCAGGCCACCGCAGTGTTCGCCATCGGCGATGTCGGCGGGGGACGCCCGCGCCTGTCGTTGCGGCTGTCGGCGGTGGCGCCGGCGGACGTTCCAGCCCCGCGGGTCGCGCGCACGACCACGGTGCTCGGTCTGCTGGTCGACCACGGCCGTGCGAGCGTGCCCGACCCGCGTCTGCTGCACGACCTGTTCGACCTCGGCGAAGCCTCGGCCCGCGTGGCGGTCGCCTGTCTGCGGGCGGACAGCGTGAAGGAGGTCGCCCGAACGCTCGGCATCAGCGTGAACACGGTCAAGACGCACCTGCTGTCGGTCTACGTGAAGACCGGCTGCCGGCGTCGCACGCAGCTCGTTCGCCTGCTGTCGACGCTGGACGCAGCGCGCGCCCACGCCGGGCTGGACCCCGAGCGCTGACTGCGCGGCACCGATCCGCACGGTCCCTGCGGCGAGATCCCGGCCGCCCGCTCGGTCCGCTGCGATCGGCCCGTTACGTCCCGCGCGACCCGCGCCGGGCGTCAGGCGCCTGCCGTTCGCACCGCACGCGCGTCGGCCGCATCGAGCAGCCGCCGGCACACCGCGACCGTCGGCACGCTCAGCACCAGCGTCGCCGCGAGGATCGCAAGCTGCCCAACCGCCGAGTGCAGCGTGGCCGCATCCCAGCCGATGACCACCTTACCGATCCCGGTGAGCAGGCTGTAGAGGATCACGTGCGTCGGGAACAGGATCAGCGTGTTGCGCGACAGCCAACGCACCGTCGGTCCCACCGGCAGGTGATGCGCAACTCGGAGCACCGCGGCGATGCCGAGCAGCGCCACGACGACGAACGCCCACGGCGAACCGCCGTACGCCAGGGCCTGAAGATCGACCGGCCCGCGGGCGAGCGCGGCCGCGCCCCATGCGGCCGTAACGACGCTCCAGCCGAGCGTCGCCGCCACGCCGGTGCGCGCCAACCCCGGGGCGAGGACCGGCCAGACGATCCGGCACGCGTGGCCTAGCGCGAACAGCAGCAGCGCCGACGGCACGATGTCCAGCCCCCAGGGCCAGCGCGCCGAAGGCGCCGGTAGGATCGCGAGCAGCGCCGCGGCGAGCACGGCGATGGCGGCGGTCGCCGCCGCCGACCCCGCGCCGAGCCGCGCGGCCGATCGCGCGAGCAGGCCGAAGAGGATCGTGGTCGCGATCAGGCACGGGAAGAACCACAGGGTCGGGTTCACGATCATCTGCGGGCCGATGCCGAGCACGAACCCCACCCACGGCTCGGACCAATGCAGCGCGCCATGGTCGACCGAACGCGACGGATGGCCGCGGGTCAGCATCCAGTACGCCCACGACAACCCGAAGAACAGCGCGTACGGCACGGCGAGCCGCCGCAGCGTCGTACCGACCCCGGTCCGCGCCGAGCCGGCACCCGCGGCCGGATCGCACAGCCACCCCGACAGCCAGAAGAACAGCGGCACGTGCAGGCTGAAGATCAGCTGGCCGAGCCAGGTCGGCAGCGCCTGCAGGTGCCCGACCATCACCAGCAGGATGCCGATCGCGCGGGCACCGTCCACCCAGTCGACACGAGCCGCCGCGCGAAGCGGCGCGCGGGCGACGGTGGGCTGCAGGGGACGCGCGAAGGCGGACACGGCGAGTCGGCGGAACGGGCGCGACGGCGCGCGATCGGTCGATTCTGGCGGCGCGCCGGGCCGCCGCGCGTGACCCGGATCACGCCCGACGGGAACACTGCGCCCGGCCGGGTCGCTCAGTGCAGGTTCAGCAGCGTCGCCGACACCGCGGCGCGGTCGTCGCGCAGCTCGCGTACCCGCGCGGTGAGCTGCTCCCGCGTGACCGCACCGCGCCTCACGACCAGCACCACGGCACCGGCCGCGCGCGCGACCAGCCGCGCGTCCGGCTCGTCCTCGGCAACTCCGCTGTCCAGCACCACCGCGTCGAACGCCCGCAGGAAGGAGGCGAGCAGCTGGCCGAACGCGTCGCGCGACAGCAGCTCGGCGGGGTTGGGCGGCCGCGGTCCGCTCGCGAGCAGCGTCAGCGTCGGCAGCCCGCCGACCGGCTGCAGCGCGCCCGGTTCGACGCGCCGGTTCAGCATCGAGGCCAAACCGCTGCGGTCGTGCAGGCCGAACAGCGTATGCAGCCGACCGTCGCGCAGGTCGGCGTCGATCAGCAGCGTGCGCCGTCCGGTCTGCGCGATGCACACCGCGAGGTTGGCGGCGACGAAGCTGCGTCCGCAGGCCGGCCCCACGCCGGCGACCGCGATGCAGCGCCGGGCACCGGGCGCGAGCACCGTACCGTCCAGGCGGGCGCGCAGCCGGCGCAGGTCGGCGGCGATCGGGCTGCGCACGTCGTAGGCGGCCACCACCTGAGGGCGCACCGCGCTGCGGCCGGCCTGCAGCATCGGGTAGTCGAACTGCGCCGCGAGGAGCCGCTCGACCTGCTCGGACGTGACCAGCCGCCGAGCGACCGCGGCTTCGCCCAGGCGCAGCCCTTCCTGGCGCGCCCAGGCGAGCGTGCGCTCGACCTCCGGCGGGTGCACCAGACCGGACTGCACCAGCAGGCGACCGAGCGACAGTGGCGGCGTCGGGATCGCGCGGGCCGAAGGCGTCGCCACGCCCGCGTCCGCCGATCCCGCCGATCCCGCCGATCCCGCCGATCCCGCCGATCCCGCCGATCCCGCCGATCCCGCCGATCCCGCCGCGGCGCTCGTCCGTGCCGCGGCGGTCGCCGAGACCTCGGGTTCGGTGTGCACCGCGGTCGCCTCGGCACCCGCGCGGTCGGTACGGCTCGGCTCGTGCCCGACCCCGCCGCGGTCCGCCGGCCCGGCGCCGCCGCGCGCCGGTCCCTCCGACCGCGGCGGCGACCGATCGAGCGGCGGCGCGAAGATCCCGGTCTCGACGCCGGCAGGCGGGGACGACGCCCGAGCCGGCAGCGGCGGCGACCGCGCCCCGACCGAAGCACTGAGCGTGTCCGCCTGCGCCTCGGGCACGAGCCTGGCCAAGTCCGCGCAGGTGTGCACCCGTGGCCGTCGGACCTCGGCAACCACGACAGCGAGCAGCGCCGCGAGCAGGCCCAGCGGCAGCGCGAGCAACGCGGCTCGCCCTGCACCCGGGCCGTCGGGGGACGACGGCGGTCGCGCCACGTCCAGCACGGTCGCGTCCCAGCCCACCCGCCGCGTCGCACGCGGATCGAGTCCCTCCTGCAGCGCCCTGCGCGTCGCGTCGGCACGGATCTCCGCGAGGGTGTCGACGTAGGCCCGCGCGAACGCATCGGCGGTCCGCACCGCAGTGCCCGGATCGTCCGCCGTGTAGGCGATCTCGAGCACTCCGGAGCTCGGCGCGGCGCGTACCGTCAGCCGCTCGAGCAGCCGGTCCGCGAGTTCGTGACGGGTCACGGCACCCGCAGCCGGCAGCCCGCCGCCCAACGATCGGCCCGGCTCGTACGGCCGCAGCGTGTCGAGCGCCTTCAGCGCGACCCGGCCGCTGGTGACCACGTCGACCTGGGTCGCCAGCGACGCGTCACGTCCCGCCATCGGGCCGCCCGCGGGCGCCGACGCCGAGGCGGCGTCGACCAGCACCGACACGCGGGCGGTGTAGCGGGCGGGCGCGATCGCTGCGGCCACCGCGGTGATCGCCACGCAGGCGACGCACGTCGCGAGCGCGAGCGGCGCGCGCCTGCGCAGGATCGACTGCAGACGACCGGCACCGGAAGAGCGCATGGGCGATGGAGTGAAAGCGGTCGGACGGCCGATGCTACCCGCCGGCCCGCGGCCTGCCTACGGGCCGTGGCCTGGCACCGACGGCGCGGGCACCGACCCGAGCCGCACCCCGAGGCGAACACTCGATCGTCGTGGCCGCCTGGCCGCGGTCGGCCGGACGTGCCCGGGGCGCCGCGAACTCGTCGGGAGCGGGCCACCCGAAGTGCACATTGCGCGGCGCACGTCGATCGCGGAACATGCTCCGTGCATGGCGTCAAGGGCCGTTGGTTAGCCGCACCAGCAGGCATTGCGCGGGCGGGGTCGAAGGCGAACCACCACGGGGCACGAGTATCATCCCGCATCCAACCTGGCTGGTTGACATCCTTTGAGTTCGTCCCGTTCCGGCGGCCCGATCTCCTCGAGCGCTCTGGTCCG
>JBIKMO010000285.1:0-5607 GCA_044359175.1 Burkholderiaceae bacterium
GTGGCCGCGCCGATCCGCGGGTACCTGAAGGCGGTGCACGCGCGTCCGGGCGACGCGGTGCGCGCGGGCGACCTGCTCGCCGAGCTCGGCGACCGCGACCTGGAGCTCGACCGCACGCGCCTGCGCAGCGAGCTCGCCCAGCACGAGGGCGCGGCCGCGGCGGCGATGGCGCGCGGCGAGCGCGCGGCGATGGCGGTCGCGCAGTCGAAGGTCGAGGAGACGCGGTCGCGGCTGGGGCTGGTCGAGCACCAGCTCGAGCAGATCCGGCTGCGCGCGCCGATCGACGGCGTGCTGATCCAAGGCGACCTGTGGCAGCAACTCGGCGCACCGGTGGACCGCGGCCAGTCGCTGTTCGTGGTCGCGCCGGTGCACCGCCACCGCGTGGTGGTCGAACTCGACGAACGCGACCTGCGCCGGGTGTACGCCGGCCAGCCGGGCCGTCTCGCGCTGTCGGCGCTGCCGTGGGACGCGCTGCCGGTGTCGATCGAGCGCATCGCCCCGGCGGCGGCCTCACTCGACGGCCGCAACGTGTTCGAGCTCGAGGCGAGGCTCACCGAGCCGGACGGCGGCCTGCGCCCGGGCCTGCGCGGCGTCGCCCACCTTCAGGCCGGGCGGGCGCCGCCGCTGCGCGAATGGGGGCGGCGGGTCGCCGAGGCGGCCGCCCGCGTCGCCTGGCGCTGGCTGCCGTGAACGCCGACGATCGGCCGCTGCACAGCCCGCTGTGGCACCGGGTCGCGGCGCTGCGACCGCGCTGGCGGATCCATGCGCGGGCCGATCCGCAGTCGGTGCGGGGCGCCACCTGGCATGTCGTGGTCGGCGACGGCCGCACCGACGCACTGCGGCTCGACGCCGCGGCCTGGGCGATCGCGGGTCGCTGCGACGGCGAGCGCACGGTGGCGGCGCTCTGGGACGAGGCGCTCGCCGCCGACCCCCAGGGCGCGCCGACGCAGGACGAGGCGATCGCGCTGATCGCACGGCTGGTCGATGCCCGGGTGCTCGAATGCGACGGGCTGCCGGACGTCGACGTGCTGCTCGACGACGATCGGCGCCGCGCCGCCCGGGCGCTGCGCGGCCGGCTCAATCCGCTCGCGCCGCGGCTGCGGCTCGGTGATCCCTCCGCGCTGCTGCGGCCGCTCGCGCCGTTCGGCCGGCGCGCGTTCTCGCCGCTGGGCGCGGGCGTGTGGGTCGCGCTGCTGGCGGCCGCCGCGCTGATCGCGCTGACCGAGTGGGAGGCGATCGCGCGGCATGCGGCGCACTGGATGGACACGCCGCGCTACCTGCTGCTCGCCTGGCTGGTGTGGGTGCCGATGAAGGCGGTGCACGAGCTGGCGCATGGGCTCTCGGTGCGCCGCTGGGGCGGGGAGGTGCACGAGGCCGGCATCGGGCTGATGCTGCTGTGGCCCGCGCCCTACGTCGACGCCTCGGCCGCGCACCGGTTCGCGCACGCCGGACACCGCGCGCTCGTCGGTGCCGCGGGCATCGTCGCGGAGACCGGGCTGGCCGCCGCGGCGCTGCTGGTGTGGGCGGGCACCGGCCCGGGCTGGGTCAACGACACCGCCTTCGTGGTCGCGGTGGTGGGCACGGTGTCCACGCTGCTGTTCAACGGCAATCCGCTGCTGCGGATGGACGCGTACTTCGTGCTGTGCGACGCGTTCGGCCTGCCGAACCTGGCGAGCCGCAGCGGCCAGTGGTGGCACGCGCGCTGGCAGCGTCGCGTGCTGGGCCTGCGCGATGCCCGCGGTCCGGATCCGGCGCCGGGCGAGCGCGGCTGGCTCGAGGCCTACGCGCCGCTCTCGTGGCTCTGGCGCGTGTCGCTGCTGGCGGCGCTCGCGGTCTGGGCGGGTGCGGTCCACCGTGGCCTGGGGGCGGCGGTCGTGCTCGCGGCCCTGCTGTGGCTGGTCGGCCTGCCGCTGTGGCGGCTCGTGCGCGCGCCGTCCGAGTCGGGACAGCCCCTCGCGACGCGGGCCGCGGCCCGCATGCGGCTGGTCGCCGCCGGCGGGGGACTGCTCGCGCTCGTGCTGCTGCTGCCGCTGCCCGACCGCGTGATCGCGCCGGCCCTGGTCTGGGCGCCGGACGAAGCCCGGGTGCGCGCTGGGGTGGACGGCTTCGTCGTGTCGGTGGCCGCCGAGGATGCGGTCGCCCGCGGCGCGCCGGTCGTGCGGCTCGACGACCCGGCGCTGCGGCGCGAGCGCGAGCGGCTGCTGCAGGCGCAGCCCGGCCTGAGCGCGGAGCTGTTCGCGCACCTGCGCACCGACCCGGCGCGCGCGCGGCAGGCCGAGGAGGCGCTCGCCCGGGCGCGTGCCGAACTCGCCGAAGTGGACGCGCGGCTCGCGCGGCTCGAGGTCGGCGCGCCGGTGGCCGGCCGCTTCGCGGTCGACCGCCCGCAGGATCTGCCCGGGCGGTTCGTCCGCGAGGGCGATGCGCTCGGTTGGGTGCTGGACGACGGCCCGCCGGTGCTGCGGGTGGCGCTCGGGCAGGACGACGCCGCGCGGCTGCGGGACCGGGTGCACGCGGTCGACGTGCGCCTGGCCGAGCTGCCGGGCACCGTGCTGCGCGGACGGCTGCTGCGCGAGTCGCCCGCGGCGCTCGAGCGGCTGCCGGGTGCCGCGCTCGGCGAGCCCGCCGGCGGGCCGGTGCCGATCGATCCCGAGGACCGCGACGGCCTGAAGCCCGCGCGCCCGACCTACGTGATCGACGTGCGCATCGACGATCCGCTGGTGTCGGCGCCGCGGCTGGGCGGACGCGCCTGGGTCCGGCTGGACCTGGGACAGGCGAGCGCGGCCGCACAGGCGGCCCGCTGGGTGCGACAGACCGTCCGCGGGCGCTTCGCGCCCGACGCCTGGTGAGCGCCGGCGCGCGGCTGGCGGTGCCGGGGCCGGTCTGGGGCGAGCGGCCCCGTCGGCCCGAGCTCCTGGAGCCGCCCGGCGGTGCGACGCCCGCGCCTCGGCGCGGCGGGCCGGGCGGCCCCTGGGCGCGGCTGCGCGCGCGGCGCCGCGGCGCGGACGCCGGTTCGATCGCCGCCGCGGCCGAGGCGCTCGCGCGGCGGCTCGAAGGCGCAGGGGCGCGGGCCGCGCTCGGGCGCGCGCAGGCGCGCCTCGCAGCCCACGGGCTGACCGCGCCGGCGCTGGTCGCCGCGCTCGGCGTGGCCGGCGCGCTGATGGCGCGCGCGACCGGTCTGGTGCCGCGCACGAACCAGTACGCCTGCGCGGCGCTGCTGCTGGGCGAGCGGCTGGTCGAGATGGATACCGGCGAAGGCAAGAGCGTGGCGGTGGCGCTCGCCGCCGGCGTCGCGGCGCTCGGCGGCGCGCCGGTCCACGTGCTGACCGCGAACCCGTACCTCGCCGCGCGCGACGCGCAGGCGTTCGAGCGCTACTACGCTCGGCTCGGCCTGAGCGTGGCCGCGGTCGACGAGCAGGCCGACGAGCCGGCGCGGCGCGCCGCGTGGTCCGCCGACGTCGCCTATGCGGCCGCCCGCACGCTCGGCTTCGACGACCTGCGCGACGGGCTGGCCGACGCCGCGGGCGGGCAGCCGCTGCTGCGCGGGCTGTGCGTTGCGATCGTCGACGAGGCCGACTCGATCCTGCTCGACGAGGCGCGCACGCCGCTGGTGATCGCCGAGGCGCACGACGACCCGCAGCACCGGGCGCGCGCCTGGCAGGCGCTCGAGGTCGCCCGTCGGCTGCATCCGGGACGGGACTTCGAGCCGGACGCCGCCGGCGGCCTGCGGCTGACCGACGCGGGCCGGGCGGCGATGGCGGCGCAGGCCGAACCTGCGCCCGCGGATGCGGCGCGCGATCGGTCCGCGCACGGTCTGGTCGCGCGGCGGCTCGCCGATCTCGTGCCGCAGGCGCTGGCCGCGCTGCACCTGCTGCGGCGCGACGTCGACTACCTGGTGGCCGACCGGGCGATCGTGCTGGTCGACGCGGCCACCGGGCGCGCGTCGCCGCAGCGCAGGCTGTCGCGCGAACTGCACGCGCTGGTCGCGTTGAAGGAGGGGCTGCCGCCGCCGCCGGGCACGCAGGTGCGCGCCAGCGTCACCTACCCGCGGCTGTTCGCCCGCTACCACCACCTGTGCGGCACGAGCGGCACGCTCGCCGAGGGGCGGCGCGAGTTCCGCCGCGACTACGGGCTGCGCGTGGAGCGCGTGGAGCGCATGCATCCGTGCCGCCGCGCGCACGGCCCGATGCGGCTGTACCGGGATCGGGACGGGCAGTTCGGCGCGGCGGTCGCGCGTGCCGGCGCGCTCGCGGACGCGGGGCGCTGCGTGCTGGTCGCCACCGACTCGGTCGAGGAGTCGGCCGCGCTCGCTGCGGCCTTCGCCGCCGCCGGCCGCGAGGTCGCGGTGCTGGATGCACGGCACGACCGCGACGAGCACGCGCGCGTGGCGCAGGCGGGCGCCGCCGGCCGGATCACGATCAGCACGCAGATGGCCGGCCGCGGCACCGACATCCGGCTCGAGCCGGCGGCGGCCGCCGCTGGCGGCCTGCACGTGCTTAGCCTGCAGCACAACCGCAGCCGCCGCATCGACCGTCAGGTGGCCGGGCGGGCGGCGCGCCAGGCCGATCCGGGCAGCACCGAGCACTGGCCGCGGCTGTCCGGCGGCGCGCTGCAGGATCCCCGGCTGCCGCCGCCGCTGCGCTGGGTGCTGCGCGCCGCTCGGCCGTTCGCGCGCCGCGGGTCGGGCAACGCCCGGCCGCCGGGCGAGCGGCTCGCCGCCGTCTGCCTGTGGTGGCTGTGCCGGCTCTGGTGGCGCCAGGACGACGCGACCGCGCGGGCGACCGCGCTCGGCCACGATCGTCGCTGGTCAAGGCGACTGCATTTCGCTACGATCGGCACTTCAAAGACTCGACTCGAGTAGTCGGTCCTATCTTGCTGATTCGAATCAACTCTTCGTCGGCGTCACCCCGGGGCTCCCGACCGGTCGCCGGGGTGGGTGGCGCGCTGGTGCTGCTGGGCGTGCTGGCCGTCTGCGGCCCGGTTGCCGCGTCCTCGCCCGGCACGGCGGCGCCCGCGGCCACGGCGCCGGCTGCCACGCTCGGGTGCGTGATCGAGCCGACGACCACCGCCGAAGTCGCCGCGGCCGCCTCGGGGGTGCTCGAATCGGTCCGGGTCGACCGCGGCGCGGTGGTGCGCCGCGGCGAGGTGGTCGCTACGCTGCAGTCCGAGGTCGAGCGGGCGGCGCTGGACGCGGCCCGCGCCCGCGCCGCGTCGGAGTCGGAGATGGCTGCGCTCGCCGCCGCGCGCGACCTCGCGCGGACCCGGCTGCGGCGGATGCACGAACTGGCTCGCCTCGAGTACGGCGCGCGCCTCGAGCTCGAGACCGCGGCGGCCGAATTCGAGATCGCCGATCACCGGCTGCACCAGGCGCGCGAGGCCCACGAGGTCGCGCGGCGCGAGTCCGACCTCGCGCTGCGTCAGCTCGAACTGCGGCAAGTCCGCAGCCCGATCGACGGCGTCGTCGCCGACCGCTTGCTGAACCCGGGCGAGCGCGCGGACGGCCGCCCGATCCTGCGGCTGGTCGCGATCGACCGGCTGCGCGTCGAGGTCGTAGTGCCCGCCAGCCGCTTCGGTCGCATCCGCGAGGGGATGGCCGCGAGCGTGCGGCCC
>JBIKMO010000286.1:0-5601 GCA_044359175.1 Burkholderiaceae bacterium
CCGCATCCTGCAGACCGACCGCGACACGCTGCGAGCGCCCGGTCCGCATCCGCCAGACTTCGGTCACCGCCGCGGCGACCGCCGCCACCGCCGCCGCCATCGCCGCGGCCAGCCTGTGCGGGCCGGCCAGCGCGCCGTCGGCCCCGGTGAACGCGACCGCGCCGGCGTCGATCGGCACGCCCGCGCCCTCCAGCAGCCCGGCGAGCGCGCCGCGCGCGGTGTCGGCGTCGGTCCCGGTCACGGGTCCGCCGTGATGTTCGCGTCCTTGATCACCTTCGCCCACCGGGTCTGCTCGCGGCGCATGAAGTCGCGGAAGCCTTGCGACGTGCCCGGCGCCGGGGACAGCGCGAGCCTCGCGAGCCGCTCCTGCACGTCGGGGTGGCCGAGCACACGATTGATCTCGGCGTTGATCCGCTCGACCACCGCGCGCGGCGTGCCGGCCGGGCCCATCACGCCGTACCAGGTGGTCACGTCGAAGCCGGGGTAGCCCGACTCGGCGAGCGTCGGGATCTCGGGTGCGATCGGCGCGCGCTCGGCGGACGTGACCGCGAGCGCGCGCATGCGACCGGCCCGCACGTGCGGCAGCGTCGACGGCGCCGCGCCGAACATCATCGTCACGTGCCCGCCCATCAGGTCGGTCTCGGCCGGTGCGCCACCCTTGTAGGCGACGTTGAGGAAGTCGGTGCCGCTGGACGACTTGAACAGCTCGGCCGCGAGCTGGTTGGCGCTACCGTTGGACGGATTCGCGTACGAGTGCCTGCCGGGCTGCGACTTGGCGAGCGAGACCAGCTCGGCGACCGAGTTCGCGGGCGACCTGGGATTGACCACCAGCACCAGCGGCGCGCGACCGACGAGCGCGATCGGCTCGATGTCCTTCTCCAGGTCATAAGGCAGCTTCATCAGCGTGGCCTGGATCGGCATCGTGCTGGCGCCCATCATCAGCGTGTAGCCATCGGGCGCCGCCTTCGCGAGCGCGGCAGCCGCGATCGTGCCGTTGGCGCCGGGCTGGTGCTCGACGAGCACCGGCTGCTTCAGGCTCTCGGCGAGCTTGTCGGCGACCGCGCGCGCGGTGAGATCCACCGGCCCACCGGGAGGGAAGCCGACGAGCAGCCGGACCGGCCGCGCCGGCCATTCGGTGGCCTGCGCGAACGCCGCGCCCGACGTCGCCACGATCGCGGCGCCGAGCGCCGCCTTCATCCATCGAGAGATCTTCATTCCGTCCTCCGGCTTCAGTCGAGCTTGATGCCCGCGGTGGTGATCACCTTGCGCCAGCGCTCGATGTCCTGCCCGATGCGACGCCCGAAGTCGGTGGGCGTGCTGGCCACGACGACCGCACCCTGCGCCTCGAGCCCCCTGCGGGTGTCGGGAGCG
Source organism: Burkholderiaceae bacterium (assembly GCA_044359175.1). Taxonomy (GTDB): domain Bacteria; phylum Pseudomonadota; class Gammaproteobacteria; order Burkholderiales; family Burkholderiaceae_E; genus UBA4615. The sequence continues at coordinate 1,372 of JBIKMO010000286.1, forward strand.
TTCAGGTGCGCGGCGAGCGCCGACGACAGGCGCTCGACGATCGGGTCGGGCGTCTTCGACGGCACCGCGATGCCGAACCAGGTGTCGGCCTCGAAGCCCGGCACGCCCGCCTCCGCGGCGGTTGGGATGTCGGGCGCCTGCGGCAGCCGCGTGGTCCCGGTGACCGCGAGCGCGCGCACCTTCCCGGACGCGATGTGCGGCAGCATGATCACCGGGTTACCGAACATGAACTGGATCTGTCCGCCCAGCAGGTCCGTCACCGCAGGCGCCTGACCCTTGTACGGCACGTGCAGGAAGCGCACGCCCGCGGCGAGCCCCAGCGCCTCGCCTGCGAGGTGCGACGACACGCCCAGCCCGGCCGAACCGTAGGTGACCGTGCCGGGCCTGGCCCGCGCCAGCGCGATGAGCTCGGACAGCGTCCGCGCCGGCACGGCGGGGTGGACGGTCACGATGAACGGCGTCGAGGCCATCAGCGACACGCCGCGGAGGTCGCGCGCGAAGTCGTACGGCAGGCTGCGGTAGAGCGACACCGCCATCGTGTCGCCCACGTTGCACAGCAGCAGCGTGTAGCCGTCGGGCGGGGACGTCGCGACCGCCTCCGCGCCGACGATCCCGCCGGCGCCGAGCCGGTTCTCGACGACCACCGGTTGGCCGAGGGCCTGCTGCAGGCCCCCCGCGGCGAGCCGCCCGATCGAGTCGGCCGGTCCGCCGGCGGAGAACGGCACGACCATCCGGATCGGCCGGGTGGGATACGCGGCCGCCTGCGCGCGGACCGCGCCGGGCAGCGCGAGCGCGCCAGCACCGGCGATCGCGCCGTGCAGCAGGCGCCGGCGGCCGGCCCGCCAAGTGCTTCGATCGGTTGCGTTCATCGGTGTCTCCAAGAGATCGGGGCGCGCGCGGGACGCGCGGCACGGCGTGCGCGAGCTCATCCGTCGAACGCGCGGCTCGACGGTCCGTCGTAGTCGATGTCGTCCGGGTCGGCGACCTTGCGCCAGCCGCGCTCGCGCTGCGCCTCCTCGACCGCGTGCGCGGCCAGCCCGGCCGAGCGCGGCACGAAGATCAGCGCACGGCCAAGGCGCCAGTCGAAGCCGAGGTCGGAGGCGAGCGCGGCGATCACGCCGTCGATGTTCAGCGGCAGCGCTCGGCCGGCGGCCTCGCCGAGCAGCCGCGACAGCCCGAGCGCCAGCCCGAGGTGCGGTCCCTCGAGCCCGAGCTCGCGCGCCATCGCCACCAGCGTGTCCACGCGCACGTCGCCCTTCGGATGCAGCGGATGGCCGAGCCCGTCGAGCCGCTCGCCGCGCTCGCGCAGCCCGGCGGCGACCTCGCGCGCCTTGTCGTCGATCGACTGCCCCGCGGCCCGCGCCTCCTGCACCCAGCCCTCGAGCCGGCGCGACAGGTCGGCGCCCGCGCCGCCGTGGATGTCGCCGACGGTCATGATCCCGGCGGCGACGCAGGCCTGGATCGGCACGCCCGAGGCCGACACGATGCGCGTCACCGCGGAGGTCGCGACGATGGAGTGGTCGATCACCGACACCAGCATCGCGTTGAGCAGCCGGCCCTGCTGCGGCGTGGGCAGCTTCTGCTGGAACAGCAGGAACATGCAGCTGGCGAAGTCGAGCCGGCGCATCAGGTCCTCGATCGCGTAGCCGGCGATCTCGACCCCGTCCGCGTCGAACCGGGACAGGCCGGTGCGCCAGGTCTTCGTGCGCTTCATTCCGAGGACTCCCCTGCGTTGCGTGTTGAACGGCTCGCCTGCCGAGCGCGCAGCCCCGCGTCGTGCTCGCCGAGCAGCGGCGGGCCGATCGGCGCCTGCGGGCGCACGCCGTCGATCGAGAACGGCACCGCCGGCGTGCGCAGTCCGTCGATGCGCGCGTGCGGCGAGGTCGCCGCCATTCCGAGGTGGGCCGCCTGGGGATGCGCGAGCGCCTCCTCGGGCTTCATCACCCCGGACACCGACACCTTGTTCGCACCGAGCCGCGCGACCCAGACCTCGCGCGTGCCCTCGGCGAAGGCGGCGTCCAGGCGCGAGACCAGCGCATCGCGGTGCGCGGTCCGTGCCGCGTTGGTGGCGAAGCGCGCGTCGGCGGCGAGCGCCGGGGCGTCTAGCGCGGTCGCGAGCCGCGCGAACATCGCATCATTACTGCAGGCCACGACGATCCAGCCGTCTCGGCACCGGAACGCCTGGTTCGGCACGGTGACGGTCGCCGACGCCGCGGCCGACATGTCGGGTGTGCGCCCCGCGGCGCGCTCGGCGAACGCCCCGGTGGCGAAGTACGACTGCAGCGCCACGCCGCACTCGAACAACGAGGTCGTCACGCGGCTGCCGCGGCCGCTCGCGTCGCGTGCACGGAGCGCGGCGACGATCGCGAGCGCGGCGTTCGCCGCGGTGAACAGATCCACCACCGCCGGCGCGACCTTGCGCGGCCGCCCGTCGTCGCCCGCGTTCAGCGCCATCAGTCCGCACGAGGCCTGCGCGACCAGGTCGTTCGCGCCGGTTTCGGCCGCCGGCCCGTCCGCGCCGAACCCGGACACGCTGCACATCACCAGCCGCGGGAAGCGCGCCGACAGCGCGTCCCAACCCAGGCCGAGGCGCTCCATCACGCCCGGCCGGAAGTTCTCGACCAGCACGTCGGCATCGCCGAGGAGCGTCTCGATCGCCGCGCGGTCGCCCGCGTCGTCGAGGTCGAGCACGACGCTGCGCTTGCCGCGGTTGAACGACAGGAACATCGTGCTCTCGCCACGCCAGGTCGACGGGAACACGTAGCCTCGCGCGTCGTCGCCGGTCCCCGGCCGCTCGACCTTGACGACGTCGGCCCCCAGATCGGCCAGGTACTGCGCCGCCAGCGGCCCGGCGATGATCCGCGAGAGGTCCAGCACGCGCACCCCGGCGAGCGGCCGCGCGGCACCCGGTGCCGGCAGGACTTCGCGGACAGCGTCGGCGTCGCTCATGCGGGCGTGTCGCCCCGCAGCGTGATCCGGTGCATCACGCGGCGGTATCCGTGGTAGTCGTTGACCGGGTTGTGCAGCGTGCACCGGTTGTCCCACAGCGCCAACGAGCCCGGGCGCCACGCGAACCGGCAGGTGAACTCCGGACGCACCTGGTGCGCGAACAGGAACTGCAGCAGCCCGGCGCCCTCCGCGTCGGTCAGCCCCTCGATGCCCACCGTGTGCGCGACGTTCACGAACAGCGCCGGACGGCCGGTCTCCGGGTGCGTGCGCACCAGCGGGTGGGTGGCACGGTACTCGCGCGGCACGTCGGCACGCCCGTCGCTGCGGATCCGGTCCTCGCGCGTGCGCGACACGTCGGCCTTGGCCGAGCTCGAAACGGCCCGCAGCCCGTGCAGCATCCGCTTCATGGTGTCCGACAGGGCGTCGTACGCCTGCGTCTGGCTGGCGAACAGCGTGTCGCCGCCGTGGGGCGGCACCTCGCGTGCGAGAAGCAGCGTCGCCATCGGCGGCTGCGCCAGGTAGGTCGTGTCCGAGTGCCACACGCCACCGAAGTTCGTTCGCTCGTGCTCGAGCTTCTTCACCTCGATCACCCACGGGTAGGCGTCGAGGCCCCGCACGAACGGGTACTCGACCGGCTCGCCGAGCGTCCTCGCGAACGCGGTGAACTGCTCGAGCGTCAGCGGCTGGTCGCGGAAGAAGAGCACCCCGTGCTCGAGGAACGCGGCGCGCAGCTCGCCGCTCGCCACCCCCCGGCCGAGGTCGACGCCGGACACCTCCGCACCCAGCGCCCCGGCCACCTTCACGACCCGCATCCGGTCTCCTTCGAACGCGGTGATCGTAGGCACGACCCGCGGTGCGGACAAGTCAGATGTTCTGAGCAATTGTTCAGGCCGACGCGTCGCCGGACCCGAGCGACGCGTGCAGCAGCTCGACGAAGCGGGCGGCGGAGGGCGACGGTGCATGGCCGCGCAGCGTGACCACGGCGATCGTGCGGTACATGTCGTCGCCCGCGATCCGGACCACGCGCAGCCGCACGTCGGCCGGCACCGCGACCCGCGGCAGCAGCGCGACCCCGAGCCCGGCCTCGGCCATCGCGACCAGCGTGGCGACCTGCATGAACTCGTAGTTCGCGCGGGGCGAGAGGCCGAGCTCGCGCAGCGTGCGGTCCATGTGGTCGCGGAACGCGGTCGCGCTCGAGAGCATCAGCAGGGTCATGCCGGCGAGCTCGCGCAGCGTGACCGAGTCACCGGCGGCGTCCCCGGCCTTGGCCGGCAGCAGCGC
>JBIKMO010000287.1:0-5556 GCA_044359175.1 Burkholderiaceae bacterium
ATCCGGTGGTGCTGTTCCGGAACACGATCCGATCGGCGCAGAGCATCGCGCAGCTCGGCGGTTCGGTGGAGGTGGTCGACGTCGAGCAGGTGCCCGCGTTCGCGGCCGCGCTGCCCCCGGCGAACGCGACGCCGCAGCAGCTCGCCAACTACCACGGCGGCGTCGTGCCGCCGCTGTGCATGACGGTCGTCCGCAACACCTTGTTCGCCCCGCGGCGCTGATCCCGCCGCTCGGGCGCGACCGAGGGCGGGCCGCCCGGCGTCCCGCGCGCGCCCGAGCCTGCCGGTGTTCGGGCGTGACAGTACCGGGCGGACCTGCGCGTCCGACCCCCGCGCATCCGCCCCGGAGCCCGCACCGTGACTTCGACCGATCCGCCGACCGCAGACCCGGCTCCGCTGATCGCCCTGGTGCGGCGGCTGCGCGGCGGCGAGCGGACCTGGACCCCGGCGGCTGCCGTCCGCTTCGACGGCTGGCTGGATGCGGTCGAGGCCGATGACGCGCTGCGCTCGCAGCTGCGCGAGGGGCTCGGGTCGATCGTCGCGTCGACGCGCCAGGTGGGGTTCTTCGCCGACCTGGGCGTCGCACCGCCGCACGGCTTCGGGGCCGAGCTGGCCGAGCGTCTGCTGCACAAGGTGCTGCCGGCCGATCACGACCCGAGTGAGCTGAAGGACTGGATGCGGCTGCTGTTCGGCCGCCCGCGCGCCGCGTCGTGGGCCGAGTCGATCCCGGCCGATCGCTGGGCCCGGCTCGCTCGGGTGCTGCGTCTGGACGACCCGGACGAGCCGGCACGCGTGCAGTTCGGTACCGAGCTCTTCGAGTCGATGAAGATCCTGTCGGCGCGCATCGCCGCGATCGGCGTCGACCCGCGGGTCGCGCGCGTGCACCCGGACGCGCAGCGCTCCGCGTCGCCGTTCCTCGAGCAGCAGGCGGCGGTTCGTGCGCACGTCGATGCATGGCTCGCGGTGTGGGCGCAGCGGGGTGCGCATCCGTCCGAGGACGACCGCCCGATCCGCGTGCTGCTCGACCAGTGCCGCGAGGTGCTTCGGCGCATCCACCGCAATACCGGCCGCACCGGCGTGACCGTGGATCTGACCGTGCAGCTGCAGCGGCTCGCCGAGATCATCGATCGTCTGGAGCTGCTGCTCGACCTGTGCGATCACACCTCGGCGCCGTCGGACCGGCACGCGGCGTGGCACCGGCTGGTGTGCGCCCAGGTCCGTGCCTGCGGCGAGGAGACCAGCCTGCGGGCGTTCTGGCGACGCTCGACGCAGCTCGCCGCGCTCGAGGTCACCGAGCACGCGGGGCGCACTGGCGACCACTACATCGCATCCAGCCGCGACGCATGGTGGGCGATGCTGCGATCGGCGGCGATCGGTGGGGCGGTGATCGGCCTGATGGCGATCGCCAAGATCCTGATCGCCCGGATGCACGCGCCGCCGCTGGTCGAGGGTGTGCTGGTATCGCTGAACTACGGGCTGGGCTTCGTGCTGATCCACCTGCTGCACGGCACGGTTGCGACCAAGCAGCCGGCGATGACCGCGGCGCGGATCGCCGCCGAGATCGGCGACGCTCAGTCGGGCGGCGGGCCGGCGTCTTGGCTGCCCCGGGTCACCGAGCTGCTGGTGCAGGTGGTCCGCAGCCAGCTGGTCGCGGTCGCAGGCAATGTCGGCGTGGCGCTGCCGGTTGCCGTGGCGGTCACTCTGGTTGCGCTGTGGCTCACCGGTGCGGCGCCGGCGTCCCCGCAGAAGGCGGCGGCGCTGCTCGGCCAGCTCGATCCGCTCGGCCTCACGCTGCTCTACGCCGCGATCGCCGGCGTGTGCCTGTTCCTCGCCGGCATCGTCTCGGGCTACTGCGACAACCTCACGGTCTTCCACCGGCTGCCGCGGCGGGTCGCGTCGATGCCGCTGCTGGTCCGCTGGGCGGGACGCGAGCGCGCGGCGGCGGTCGGTGCGTATGTCGAGCACAATTTTGGTGCGCTCGCCGGCAACTTCCTGTTCGGCTGCATGCTGGGCGGTGTCAGTGTGCTCGGCACGCTCACCGGGCTGCCGCTGGACATCCGCCACGTTGCGTTCGCCTCGGCGAATCTGGGGGTGGCCGGCACCGTGCTGTGGCCGCAGCTGACGCTGGGCGCGCTGCTCGTCGGCGTGATCGGCGTGGTCCTCATCGCCGCGGTCAATCTCGCGGTCAGCTTCACGCTGTCGCTGATGCTCGCCTTGCGCGCCCGCAGGCTCACCGGTGCCGGCGTGGGCGCGATGTGGCGGGCCTTCGGCGTGCGTCTGATCGCGCATCCGCTCGACGTGCTGCGCCCGCCGCCGGCGGCGCGCGACGACGGGGCGAGGTGAACAAACCCCACGAAGCCGGATACACTCCGGGCGGCGTGCCTCCCCACGAACCCCGCTCCCGCGGGCTGCATCGATTGAAGATCCCGGCCGATCCCAAGAACCGTCAGTTCCTGCAACTGAACCGCTATCGACGCGAGCGGACGGCGGTGCACGTGTACCTGCTGTCGGGGACCCGGTTCACCGGCAGGATCCGGTCCTTCGACGTGCACACGATGCTGCTGGAGACGCAGCATGGCGAAATGGTGATCTACGGCCATGCGGTGAGCACGATCGAACCGGCCACCGGCGTTCGCGGTCGCAGACCCGGCGGGCCCGGGGTCGGGCGCCGTACCGAGGGCGGGCCCCGCCACGATGGCGAGTCCGGCGGCCGGCGCGACGGGCCGCCGCGGCGCGCGCCCGCCGACGAGGCAGACGAGTCGCGCGAGGCCGACGCGACGCCCCCCGAGCCGCGCCCGCCCGCCGCGCCCACGGTCACGATCGTACGGCGCCGCTCCCGGCTCGCGCCCCGGTCCTGACCGGACCCAGGCGCAGGGCCACCGCCGAACCGAGCAGCGCGACCGCGGCTGCGCAGGTGAACGCCGCGTCGAACGCCCGCTGCAGCGCCGCGGGGTCGGTGCCGGTCAGCCGGTCGCCGGCACCGAGCACGAGCGACGTCAGCACCGCGACGCCGAGCACGCCGCCGAGGGAACGGAAGAACGCCACCAGCGAGGTCGCGACGCCGACCATCGACGGGCCGACCGCCATCTGCACGCCGACGATCGTCGCCGGCAGCGTCAGCCCCAGGCCGATGCCCAGCGGCACCATCAGCGCGGTCTGCAGCGCGGTCGTGCCCGGTGGGAGTGCGACGGTCGCGGCCAGCGCGAGCGTGGCGAGCATCAGCCCGGCCGCCGTGAGCCGGCCGACCTGCGGCGTGCGCAGCATGATGCGCCCGCCGCAGAACGCGCCTGCGGGCACCGACAGGGTGAGCGCGATCAGGCGCGCGGCGACCTCGTCGGGCCGATAGCCCCCGAGCGCCTGCATCGACAGCGGCAGCAGCACCGTGCAGCCGAGCAGTACGAAGAAGTTCGACAGCGTCGCGAGGCATCCGGCGAGCACGACGCGGTTGCCGAACAGCGACAGCGGCACGATCGGTTCACGCGCGCCGGACTCCCGCCCGACCCAGCCGGCCAGCAGCAGCACGCCGAGCGCCGCCAGTGCCAGCGTGTCGCGGTCCAGCCAGCCCGCGCCGTGTCCGACCCGAGAGATCGCCACCAGCGCGATGCCCAGGCCGGCGGCGAGCAGCCCGGCGCCCACCCAGTCGATCGCGGCCGCATCGCCATGCCCCCGGGCGCGATGCGGCACGACGCGCCGCACCGACCAGAGCGCAAGCAGCGCGAGCGGCAGGTTCAGCAGGAACACGGCGCGCCAGGTCACGTGCTCGGTCAGCAGCCCGCCGGCGAGCGGCGCGGCGAGCGCGGCGGTGGCGAACACCGACGAGAACCAGCCCTGATAGCGCCCGCGCTCGGGTCCGGACACCACGTCGGCCATCGCCGCCTGCGCGAGCGCGAACAGCACGCCGCTGCCCAGGCCTTGCAGCACGCGGGCGCCGATCAGCATCGGCATCGACTGCGCGGCCGCCGACAGCACCGAACCGAACACGGCCATCGCGAGCGCGGCGATCAGCATCGGACGCCTGCCGTACAGGTCGGACAGCTTGCCGTAGACCGGCGTGGCGACCGTCGCCGCGACCAGGTAGCCGGTCATCACCCACGCGATCAGCGACGCGTCGCCCAGCGCGCGGCCGATGGTCAGCAGCGCGGCCGGCAGCATCGAACCGTCGATCGCCCCGAGGAAGATCGCGGGCATCAGCCCCGCGACCACCCGGTGCGCGGGCGCGGCGCCGGTCTGCGGCGCACTCACGCCGACATCCGGTCGGACGCGCAGCCGGCTCGCCGTCGCGCCCGGTGGGTTGTCACGTCAGGCGCCGAGCAGTTGGCCGCCGTCGACCGCGATCGTCTGACCGGTGACCCATCGTGCCGCGTCCGACGCGAGGAAGAGCACGACGTCGGCGACCTCCTCGACGCGGCCGAGCCGCCCGAACGGGATGCTCGCGTGGACCCGCCCGTAGAGCGCAGGATCCGACGTCCGGCGCTGCTCCCAGGTGCCACCGGGGAACTCGATCGAACCGGGGGCGACGCAGTTGACGCGGATGCCGCGGCGCGCCCAGCTCGCGGCCTGGCTGGCGGTGTAGTGGACCACGGCGGCCTTGGCCGCGCCATAGGCGGGCGTGCGCGTGGAGGGTCGCAGCGCCGAGATCGACGACACGTTGATCACGCACGGAGCGGTGCCGCGCTCGAGGTGCGGCAGCGCGCAGCGGCTCGCTCGGACCACCGCCAGCACGTCGACCGTCAGGCTGGACGCCCAGCCTTCCTCGCCGTCGCCGGCACCGAACCCGGACGCGTTGTTGACCAGCACGTCGACGCCGCCGAGCTGCGTCGCGGCCTCGTCGATCCATCGCGCGATCTGCGCGGCGTCGGCGAGGTCGCACGCCGCCGCGTGGACCGGCCCGCCGTGCGCGGCGAGCGCGACGCGCGCGGCCTCGAGCCCGCCCGCGCCCCGCGCGCAGATCGACACCCCAGCCCCCGAGCGCGCGAAGCCCTCGGCGATCGCGCGGCCGATCCCGCGGCTCGCGCCGGCCACCAGCACGCGGCGGCCTGAGAACGAGAACGATGCGCCCAAGCGCGTGCTCAGGAGAACGCCTGGATGCCGGTCTGCGCCCGGCCCAGGATCAGCGCGTGGATGTCGTGCGTACCCTCGTAGGTGTTGACCACCTCGAGGTTGACCAGGTGACGGGCCACGCCGTACTCGGCCGAGATCCCGTTGCCACCCATCATGTCGCGCGCGGTCCGGGCGACGTCGAGCGCCTTGCCGCAACTGTTTCGCTTCATGATCGAGGTGATCTCGACCGCCGCCGTGCCCTCGTCCTTCATGCGGCCCAGCCTCAGGCAGCCCTGCAGGCCGAGGGTGATCTCGGTCTGCATGTCGGCGAGCTTGCGCTGCACCAGTTGGTTCGCGGCGAGCGGGCGGCCGAACTGCTTGCGATCGAGTACGTAGCGGCGGGCGCGGAACCAGCAGTCCTCGGCCGCGCCGAGCGCGCCCCAGGCGATCCCGTAGCGGGCGCTGTTCAGACAGGTGAACGGGCCCTTCAGACCCTCGACCCCGGGCATCAGCGCCG
>JBIKMO010000069.1:0-18302 GCA_044359175.1 Burkholderiaceae bacterium
ACGCCTGCATCCAGTGCGGACGGTGCGTCCGGGCCTGCCGTGAGGAGCAGGCCAACGACGTGATCGGCTACGCGTGGCGCGGCGACGCCGCGCGCATCGTGTTCGACCAGGACGACCCAATGGGCGCGTCCACCTGCGTCGGCTGCGGCGAGTGCGTGCAGGCCTGCCCGACCGGCGCGCTGTTGCCGCGCCGCCTGTCGGTGCCCGGTGCACCGAAGGTCGACCCCACCGCGACGCAGCGCCGGGTCGACTCGCTGTGCCCGTTCTGCGGCGTCGGCTGCCAGCTCACCTATCACGTGCGCGACGGGCGGATCGACTGGGTCGAGGGCCGCAACGGCCCGGCGAACCGCGGCCGACTGTGCGTGAAGGGCCGGTTCGGCTTCGACTATGCGGCCAGTCCGGAGCGGCTGACCGTGCCGCTGGTCCGTCGCGACGGGGTCGCGAAGGAGCCGTCCTTCGATCGGGTCCCGGCCGACTGGCGCGATGCGTTCCGCGAAGTGGACTGGGACGAGGCGCTCGACCGCGCGGCCGGCGGGCTCGCGCGGATCCGCGACACGGTCGGTCCGCAGGCGCTCGCCGGCTTCGGTTCCGCGAAGGGGAGCAACGAGGAGGCGTACCTGTTCCAGAAGCTGGTACGCACCGGCTTCGGCACCAACAACGTCGATCACTGCACCCGGCTGTGCCACGCCTCGTCGGTGGCTGCGCTCCTCGAAGGCATCGGGTCCGGAGCGGTATCGAACCCAGTCTCGGACGTTGCCCAGGCCGAGGTGATCCTGGTGATCGGGGCGAACCCGACGGTCAACCATCCGGTGGCGGCGACCTGGATCAAGAATGCGGCGCGACGCGGCGCAACGCTGATCGTCGCCGACCCGCGGCGCACCGAGCTCGCGCGTCATGCCACGCACGTGCTGCAGTTCCGCGCGGACACCGACGTCGCGATGCTCAACGCGATGCTGCACACGATCGTCGAGGAGGACCTGGTCGACCGGCAGTTCGTGCTCAGCCGCACCGACGAGTTCGATGCGCTCGCCACTGCGGTGCGGCCGTTCAGTCCCGAGCTCATGGCGCCGGTCTGTGGCATTGCGGCATCGACGCTGAGAGCGGTCGCACGCCGGTTCGCGCGGTCGCGGGCGTCGATGATCCTGTGGGGCATGGGGGTGTCGCAGCATGTTCATGGCACCGACAACGCGCGATGCCTGATCGCGCTGTCGCTGCTGACCGGCCAGATCGGGCGCCCCGGCACCGGGCTGCATCCGCTGCGCGGGCAGAACAACGTCCAGGGCGCGTCCGACGCCGGCCTGATCCCGATGATGCTTCCGGACTATCGGCGGGTTGGCGATGCCGAGTCGGTCGAGCGGGCCGAACGGTTGTGGGGCGCGCGGCTGGACCGTACGCCCGGGCTGACCGTGGTCGAGATCGTCGGCGCGGCCGCAGCCGGGCGGATTCGCGGCATGTACGTGATGGGCGAGAACCCGGCGATGTCGGACCCGGATCTGACGCACGCGCGGGCCGCGCTCGCAAACCTCGATCACCTGGTCGTGCAGGACATCTTCCCGACCGAGACTGCATGGCTCGCCGACGTGATCCTGCCGGCCTCGGCCTTTCCGGAGAAGACCGGCACGTTCACGAACACCGACCGGATGGTCCAGCTCGCCCGTCGCGCGGTGGCGCCACCCGGGCGCGCGCGCCAGGACCTGGAGCTGATCGTGGCGATCGCGCGGCGCCTCGGACTGCCCTGGAGCTACGCCCATCCGTCCGAGGTGTTCACCGAGATGCGCGAGCTGATGGACTCGATCCGCGGTCTGAGCTGGGAGCGGCTCGAGCGCGAGGGTTCGGTCACCTATCCGTGCGACGCATCCGACCGCGCCGGCGAGCCGGTGGTGTTCGTCGACCGCTTCCCGACGTCGAATGGCCGTGCGCGGTTCGTACCGGCGCAGCCCGGGCCCGCCGACGAGCTGCCGGACCCGCAGTGGCCGATGGTGCTGGTCACCGGCCGTCAGCTCGAGCACTGGCATACCGGGGCGATGACGCGCCGGGCCACGGTACTGGCCGCGATCGAGCCGGGGCCGTCCGCATCGATGAACCGGCGCGAGCTCGCGCGCCTCGGCGTCGCGCCGGGCGATCGGGTCCGGGTCGAGTCGCGGCGGGGTCACATCGAGCTCGCCGCCCGGCTCGACGACGGCATCGCCGACGGCACGGTGTTCGTTCCGTTCGCCTACGCCGAGGCGGCAGCGAACCTGCTGACCAACCCGGCGCTCGACCCGGTCGCGCGGATCCCGGAACTCAAGTACTGCGCGGTCCGGGTGACCCGGGTTCCGGACACCGCGACGCTAGAATGAGCGCGTCCGCCCGAGGAGCCCGTCCGTGTCCGGTTATGCCGTCACCCAACCGTTCCATCTCGCCTTCCCGGTCCACGACCTGCAAGCCGCGCGCGCGTTCTACGGCGGGCTGCTCGGGTGCCCCGAGGGGCGCAGCTCGGAGGCGTGGGTGGACTTCGACCTCTGCGGTCACCAGATCGTCGCCCACCTGGCTCCGGACGAAGCGGGGCACCGCACGACCAGCGCGGTGGACGGCGACGACGTGCCGGTGCGCCACTTCGGGGTGGTGCTCGACATGGCGGCGTGGCGGGCGCTCGCCGAGCGGCTGAGGGCCGCGGGTGTGAGTTTCGTGATCGAGCCGCATGTGCGGTTCGCCGGCGAGGTCGGCGAGCAGGCGACGATGTTCTTCCTGGACCCCTCGGGCAATGCGCTCGAATTCAAGGCCTTCGCCGACCCCACGCGACTGTTCGCGCGCTAGCTGCGCGGCCGCGGCGGCGTCCGGGCTACGGTCGCCGGTTACCATACCCGTCCCGTTCACGCACGAGCCCGTTCGCCATGGCGACCAACCAAGAGGAGTTCGAGCGCGCCCGGCGTGTGCTCGTCGGCGGCGTCAACTCGGCGGTGCGCGCGTTCCGCGCCGTGGGCGGCACGCCGCGCTTCATCGCGCGCGGTGAGGGCCCGTACCTGTGGGACGTCGAGGGCCGGCGCTACGTCGACTACCTCGGCTCGTGGGGACCGCTGATCGTCGGACACGCCCATCCGCTCGTGCTGGAGCGGGTGCGCGCCGCGGCGACGCGCGGCCTGTCCTACGGCGCGCCGAACGTGATGGAGACCGAGCTCGCCGAGCGGATCTGCACGCTCTACCCGCACGTCGAGCGGGTGCGCTTCACCAGCTCCGGCACCGAGGCGGCGATGTCGGCGCTCCGGCTGGCGCGAGGGTGCACCGGCCGCACGAAGATCCTGAAGTTCGAGGGCTGCTATCACGGCACCGCCGACAGCCTGCTCGTGAAGGCGGGCAGCGGCGCGCTCGCGTTCGGTACGCCGAGTTCGGCCGGCGTGCCCGCGGACCTCGCCCGGCACACGCTGGTCGCGCAGTTCAACGACCTGGCCAGCGTCCGGGCGCTGTTCGACGCCCACCCGGGCGAGATCGCCTGCGTGATGATCGAGCCCGCAGCGGGCAACATGAACCTGATCCTGCCGCGGCCCGGATTCCTCGAGGGTCTGCGAGCGCTGTGCTCGAGCCACGGCACGCTGCTGATCTTCGACGAAGTGATGACCGGGTTCCGGGTTGCGCTCGGCGGGATGCAGCAGGTCAGCGGCGTGACCCCCGATCTGACCGCGTTCGGCAAGGTGATCGGCGGTGGCATGCCGGTGGGTGCGATCGGCGGGCCGGCCGCGATGATGGAACGCATGGCGCCGCTGGGCGACGTGTATCAGGCCGGGACGCTGTCGGGCAACCCGATCGCGATGGCGGCGGGCCTGGCCACTCTGGAGCTGATCTCGGAGCCCGGGTTCCACGAGCGGGTGGCGGCCCGGCTGGGGCGGCTGGTCGCCGGGCTGCGCGAGACCGCGCGCGCGTCGGGCGTGACCTTCTCCGCGCAGCACTGCGGAACGATGGCCGGCATGTACATGATGCCCGAGCCGCCGGGCAGTTTCGCCGAGGTGATGACCCAGGACGTCGAGCGCTTCAAGCGCTTCTATCACCGGATGCTCGAGGCCGGGGTGTACTTCCCGCCGTCTCCGGTCGAGGCGTTCTTCTTCTCCTCGGTGCATTCGGAGGAGGACGTCGACTTCACGATCGCGCGCGCGGCCGAGGCGTTCCGTGGGCTCTGAACCCCGAGGCGCTGCGGCACCCGCGTGGGGTACCGCGCTCGCCTTCGGCTGCGCGATCCTGCTGATCGCCAACGGCGCCCGATCGTCCTGGGGGCTGTTCCTGCCCGAGATGACGGTTGCGCGCGGCTGGTCGCGCGAGACCTTCAGCCTCGCGGTCGCGATCCAGAACCTGGTCTGGGGCGCGGGTGCGATGGTGCTGGGCGCATTCGCCGACCGGTTCGGCGCGATGCGCACGCTGATGCTCGGTGCGATGCTGTATGCGGGCGGTTTCCTTGGGTTGGCCTGGGCCACCTCAGCCCTGGAGTTGGCCATGAGCGGCGGCGTGCTCATCGGACTGGGGATCGGCGGCACCGCCTTCGGCGTGGTGTTCGCCGCGCTCGGCAAGATGGTGCCGCCCGAGCGGCGCACCTGGGCATTCGGCGTGTGCACGGCGTTCGGCTCGTTCGGGCAGTTCCTGTTCCTGCCCGCTACCGCCGAGCTGATCCACTGGCTGGGCTGGCAGGGGGCCGTATTCGCGCACGCGCTCGCGGTTGCGCTGATTCTGCCGCTGGCGCTCGGTGTACGGGGCGACCGGCAGGCCGCCGCGACCGCCTCCGGGTCGGCGACCGTCGCGCAGGCGCTGCGCGAGGCGGTCCGCGACCGCAGCTTCCACCTGCTGTTCTGGGGCTTCTTCACCTGCGGGCTGCAAGTGGTGTTCATTGGGCTGCACCTGCCCGCCTATCTGGCCGACGCGGGACTGCCGCTCGCGCTGGGCGCGCAGGCGATCGCGATCGTCGGCCTGTTCAATGTGATCGGCTCGCTCGCTGCGGGCTGGCTCGGGGTGCGTTGGTCGAAGAAGTGGCTGTTGGCGGGCATCTACGTGGCCCGGTCGGTCGTGATGATCGCCTTCCTCGTCGCGCCGCTGTCGGTCGCGTCGGTGTGGCTGTTCTCCGCCGCGATGGGGTTGCTGTGGCTGTCGACCGTGCCGCTCACCAACGGGCTGGTCGGCCAGATCTACGGCGTTCGGCACCTCGGGCTGCTCGGCGGCGCGGTCTTCTTCGGGCACCAGATCGGCAGCTTCCTCGGCGCGTGGCTCGGCGGTCGCATCTTCGATGCGACCGGGTCGTACGATGCCGCCTGGGCGCTGATGGTGGTGTTCGGCTTCGTCGCCGCGATCGTGCACGCGCCGATCCGCGAGCGGCCGCTCGCCGAACCGGCCGCGCGTCCCGCCTGACCCCCGCGGGCTGCGGCTGCGGCCGTTCGCCGGTCAGTGAAGCGTGGGTCGGTGTGCAGGGCGGCGACCCCGGAAGACGGTCTGCATCACGCGGGTGGTGCCGAGGTTGACCAGGCCCTGGCTGAGCACGTGCGACTCGTCCTCGACGATGTCCAGCGTGACGTCGGCACCGATCGCGCGCAACCCGCGGAATGCGCGCTCGGCGTGCACCGCGGGCACCACGCTGTCGAACGCGCCGTGGATCAGGTGCACGGTCGCGGTCACGCATTCCGAGTCGCGGATCGGCGACGCGAGGCGCGCTGCGTAGCCGACCACGATCGTGGCCGCAGCGGGCTGGGCCCGGGCGAGCTGCAGCGCCACGGTCGCGCCCTGGCCGACGCCCACCACCACCGTACGCTGCGGCGCGAGCCCGTGGGTGCGCTGCAGCTGCCCGATCCGCCGCGCCACGCCGTCGACCGCGTCGGCGGTCCGCCACGCGCCGCGGGCGTCGCGCGCGCCCGGATCGAACCAGTCGCTCGACCCCCCCCATCCGAGTGGCCCCTGCAGCAGCACTGCGATCGCGCCCGGGAACCGCAGCTGCCAGCCCAGGGCGAGCGGGAGCAGGTACTCCGGCGACGAGCCGGCATCGTGCAGGAAGACCAGCAGGCGGCGCGGAGCCGCGGGCGAGATCGGCGGCAGTTCGAGCCACAGCTGGCGGCCGGACGGGTCGGTCATCCGGCTAGAGTACCCGTCGAGCGGCCACGTAGAGCGCCGCGGCGATCGCCGCGGCGGCCGGCATCGTGAACACCCAGGTCCACACGAGGCGACCCGCCAGCCCCCAGCGCGCCGCCGAGAACTTGCGCACCGAGGTCACGCCCACCACGCCGCCGGTGGTGGTCTGGCTGGCCGACACCGGAATGCCCGCGACCGCCGCGGCCGCCAGCACCGCGGCGGTCCCCGCCTCGGCCGAGAACCCGGCGGGCGGACGCAGCGGGGTGAGCCTCAGGCTCATCATGCGGATCATCCGCCAGCCGCCGTACAGCGTGCCCAGACCCAGCGCCAGATGGGCCGCCGGCACCACCCAGCCGGGCATCCGGTCCCAGGTTGCTGCGCCTCCTGCCGCCAGCAGCAGCCACAGCATCCCGACGGTTTTCTGCGCGTCCGCCGCGCCGTGGCCGAGCGCACGCGCTGCCGAGGACAGCAGCTGCATCCGCCCGAACCCGCGTTCGACGCGCCGCGGCGAGGTCCGCGCAAACGCCCAGGACACCGCGAGCAGCAGCACGATACCCGCGGCTGCGGCGGCCAGCGGCGCGAGCGCGACCGCGGCGGCGGCGGCCAGCACCCCGGGGCCCACCAGCGCCGACACCCCGGAGTGGGCGACCGCCGCCCCCGCGAGTCCGCCGATCAGCGCGTGAGACGCGCTCGACGGCAGCCCGAACCAGCCCGTGCCCAGGTTCCAGAGCAGCGCCGCGAGCAGCGCACCGAGCACGACCGCGAGATCCACCGCGCCGGGGTCGACCAGGCCGCGCGCAACGGTCTCGGCCACGGCGAGCCCGAACGTGGCCTGCGCGAGCACGACGAAGGACGCCACCCACAGCACCGCCTGCGTCGGGCGCATCACGCCGGTCGACACCAGCGGCCCGATCGCTCCGGCCGCGTCGCTGTAGCCGTTCAGAAAGCCGTACAGCAGCGCGATTCCCACCAGCAACCAGAGCACGCCCGCGTCGACCGTCGCCGTCTCCATCGCGATGCGCGCCGGCCGTCAGGCGTTCTCAAGCACCACGCCCTCGAGGATCTTCGCGACGTCCTTGCAGGTGTCGGTCAGGGTCTCGAGCTGCTCGTAGATCGCCTTCAGCTTGATGAGCTGCCGCACGTCGGACTCGTCGCGGAACAGCTTGGACATCGCCGCGCGCATCACCCGGTCGGCATCGGACTCGAGCTCGTCGATCTCCTCGCACAGCTTGAGGATCGCCCCGCCGTTCTCCATGTCCGACAGCATCGCCACCGCCGCGCGCACGCGCTCGCAGCACATCTGGTTGAGCGAAGCGAGCTGGATCGCTTCCTGAGTGACCGTGCGGATGTCATAGAGCATCACGCACTCGGCGATGTCCTGCGTGAGGTCGAGCACATCGTCCATCCGGGAGATCAGCTGGTGGATGTCCTCGCGGTCGAAGGGGGTGACGAAGGTCTTGTGCAGCAGCGCAAGGGTCTCGTGCGTGACCCGGTCCGCCGAGGTCTCGATCTCGTCGATCGCATCCAGCTCGCGCTGTCGGGTCTTCGAGTCGTCGTAGTGCTGCATCAGGTGCAGCAGATGGTGGGCCCCGTCGACGATCCGGTCGGCGTGCTGATTGAACAGGTCGAAGAACCGGCCCTCGCGGGGCATCAGGCGACCGAGCATGGCGACCGGACGGAAACTGGAGCGACGAGCGTAGCAGAGAACCGTACGCCGCCGGCGGGTGCTCAGCGGGGCTGCGCAGCGCGTCGCAGCCGCTTCAGATAGCGCTCGTTCGACGGCGGCCGGCCGTCGCGCTGCGCCTCCCAGACCGTCTCGGCGAGCGCATCCATCGCTCGGTGCGCGGCGTCGTGCTCGTCGCCGGTCGCGCGCAGCAGCGCGGCCCAGGCGTCGCGAATGCCTGGAGGCTGGTCGATCTGCAGCTGCTCGACCAGCGACAGGTGAAGCGCGAGGTGCAGGAAGGGATTGGTCCGCCCGGCCTGCGGCGGGAACTCCGCCTCCAGCGCCGACTCCGGGTCGTCGAGCAGCGCATGGTACTCGGGGTGCCGGTCGATCCATTCCGCCGCGATCGCCTGCAGCGGCTCCAGCGGCTGGCCGTCGCGGCGGCGGGCGCGCGCGTCGCAGAAGAAGCGACGAACCTCGTCACGACCCGGGTTGAACACGCCGCCGTCCGGCCGGTTTGCCGCGGGCCGGGGCCGTGCCCGGGGCGGGGGTCTTGGGGCGATACGGGCACAGATCGGCGACCGGGCAGCGCCAGCATTCCGGCGAGCGGGCCTTGCACACGTAGCGACCGTGCAGGATCAGCCAGTGGTGCGCGTCCTTCATGAACGGCTCGGGCACCGCTTTCGCCAGCCCGGTCTCGACCGCGAGCGGCGTGCGGCCCGGGGCGAGCTTCAGGCGGTTCGAGACCCGGAAGATATGCGTGTCCACCGCGATGGTCGGCTCACCGAACGCGGTGTTGAGCACCACGTTCGCGGTCTTGCGGCCGACGCCGGGCAGCCGCTCGAGCGCGGCGCGCTCGCGCGGCACCTCGCCTCCGTGCTCGTCGACCAGGATCCGGCACGCCGCGACCAGGTGCTTGGCCTTGGAGCGGTACAGGCCGATGTGGCGCAGGTACGGCTCGAGCCCGTCGGCGCCGAGCGCCAGGATCCTCTGCGGGGTGTTGGCGACCGGAAACAGCCGGCGGGTCGCCGCGTTGACGCTGCGGTCGGTCGCCTGCGCTGACAGCAGCACCGCTGCGAGCAGCTCGAACGCCGTCGTGTACTCGAGCTCGGTGGTGGGCGCGGGATTGGCCGCTCGCAGTCGGCTGAACAGCTCGATCCGGTCGGCTCGCTTCATCGCCCCGCCTCGCGCCGCGCGCGTGCCCGAGCGATCGCCGCCGCGACCGTCGCCCGCCGGCGTGCCGCGACCGGATCCGGATCGGTCGCGGCACCGGCGTGCGCAGCCGACGCGTGGTCCGCAGGCGCGGCGACCGCATCGTGGACCTGCGGCGCTGCCGGCTGCGGATCGGAAGGGGCCGGCTCGCGCCCGGTCTGTGCCAGGCGCTCGAGGCGCCGCGCCCGCGCCTCATGCCGGGCGCGCGCCGCGTCGGCATCGGCGCGGCTCCAGCCGGCCAGCACCATCGGCGGTGGCTCCATCACGATACAGTCAACCGGGCAGGGTGCGATGCACAGATCGCATCCGGTACACAGCTCCGGGATCACCGCGTGAAGCCGCTTCGGTGCGCCCGCGATCGCGTCCACCGGGCACGCCGCGATGCACTTCGTGCAGCCGATGCACAGGTCGCCGATGATGCGCGCGATGCGGCGCGGCACCTCGGCACCGCAGCTCGGGTCGAGCGGGCGGACCGCGCGGCCGGTGAGGTCGGCGAGCAGGGCGATCCCGGCGCGCCCCCCGGGCGGACAGCGGTTGATCGGTGCGCCGTCGAGCACGATCGCCCGCGCATACGGCCGGCAGCCGTTGTGGCCGCACTTCGTGCACTGGGTCTGCGGCAGCAGCGCATCGACCGCCTCGACTCGGGGGTCTTCGCGGCGCGCCTCGTCCCCGGGGGCGGCCGGGCGGAACGGTGCTGCGGTCGGGCTCAGGCGTATTCGCGAATGAACGCGCGGATCTTCGGGGCGATGATCTCCCGCCAGCGACGCCCGCTGAAGATGCCATAGTGGCCGGCGCCCTGAGCGACCATCTGCCGCTTCATCGAGCCAGGCAACCGGCTGCACAGGTCGAGCGCGGCGCTCGTCTGACCGACGCCCGAGATGTCGTCGAGTTCCCCCTCGATCGTGAACAGCGGCACCCGGCGGATGTCCTGCGGGGCGACCCGCATTTCGCGGCCTTCGAACGGCATCGTCCACGTGCCCAGCGGCAGGCGGAACTCCTGGAACACCGTCCGGATGGTCTCGAGGTAGTACTCGGCCGGAAGGTCGAGCACCGCGTTGTACTCGTCGTAGAAGCGGCGATGGCTCTCTGCGTCTTCGTCGTCGCCGCGCACCAGGTTCATGTAGAAGTCCCAGTGGGACTCGGCGTGACGGTTCGGGTTCATGGCGACGAATCCCGCGTGCTGCAGGAAGCCCGGGTAGACCAGCCGCCCTGCGCCCGGGTACTTCCCGGGCACGCGATGGACGACCGTGCGTTCGAACCAGCTGAAGGTCTTCTGCACCGCCAGCGTGTTGACCTGGGTCGGGCTGCAGCGCGGGTCGATCGGCCCGCCCATCATGGTCATGGTCCGCGGCTGCTTGGGATCGTCCAGGCTCGCCATCAGCGAGACCGCCGCGAGGACCGGGACCGTCGGCTGGCACACCGAGATCAGGTGGACCTTCGGTCCGAGGTGGCGGATGAACTCGACCGCGTAGGCGACGTAGTCGTGCAGGTGAAACGGGCCCTGGGCGAGCGGCACCATCCGCGCGTCCAGCCATTCGGTCACGTAGACCTCGTGATCGGGCAGCAGCGTCCGGACGGTGTCGCGCAGCAGCGTCGCATGGTGCCCGGACAACGGCGCGAACACCAGCACCACCGGGTCGGCCGGCCTGCCGGCGAGGGCGCGCGGCATCAGACGCTCGAACTTCAGCAGCCGGCAAAACGGCTTGGAGAGCTCGATGCGCTCGAGGACCGACACCTCGTGGCCGTCGATCGTCGTGCTGGTCAGGCCCCATGGCGGCTTTTCGTATTCCTTGCCCAGCCGGTGCAGCAGTTCGAATCCCGCCGCCACGCGCTGCGCGAACGGCGCGTAGGCGTACGGGCTGTACGGGTTGCTGTACAGCTGGCTCATCGCATCGGCCCAGTTCGACAGCGGATTGAGCACCGCACGCTGGGCTTCACGGACCTGATAGAGCACGGGGGCTCTCCGGCGAATCTGGCAACGCCCCGATTATCGGGGTCGCCTGCCGATTGTGCAACGCACCATCCCCGGACGTGTTCCGATCGGGCCGTCCGAGACGTCGGGCGGTGGCGAAACCGTGAACCCGGCACGACGCGATCGGCCCGGGCGCCGGTCGGTGGCCCGTCCGGCCGGCCTCAGGATGCGCCCGCCGCGGGCAGGCAGGCGCGCACCCAGGCTGCGGTCAGCCGTTCCTGAAGCCCGTTCTGCCGCAGCCGCGCATCGAGCGCGTCGAAGTCGACCCAGTCGAGCGGCTGGTCCTGGTTCACGCAGGAGAACACGAGCCGGGTCCGGCCGGTGAGCGGGTCGCGCTGCGGCTGCAGGCACTGGGCGCAGATCTCCTTCATCATGCACTGCATCGGCGAGTTGATCGAACCGATCGCCACGTGCCCGGGCTTCAGATGGGCTGCGAGGACGCCGTGGCGGGCGCGGGCGACCGCGCCCATCATTCGGTCCGAGCCGATCGCGACCAGCCGGTCGGCGTCGGCCAGGCGCAGCGGACGATCGGGCGAGTCGATCCGCCCGGGCGGCGCCACGAGCGGCGCGCCCTCGGCCCAGGCTCGCATCGCCTCGACGATGTTGCCGACGAACGCGCGGTCCTGCGGGCGCCCGGGCACGAACCCCGGCGACTGGTCGCAGCACCAGACGACCACGTCCGCGGCCGCCTCGATGTCGGCAACCTTGTAGCGATCGATCGCCTGACGGTAGCCCGCGAAGTACAGGACCTGGCACCCGCGGGCTCGCATCGCCGCGCCGATCGAGAACAGCACCGCATTGCCCAGTCCGCCCCCGGCCAGGACCACGGTCTCGGCCGACGGGATCTCGGTGGGTGCCCCGGTCGGACCCATCAGCACCACGGGCTCACCGGGCCGCAGCAGCCGGCACAGGTCCGATGAGCCGCCCATCTCGAGCACGATGGTCGACACCAGACCCCGCTCGCGGTCGACCCAGGCGCCGGTCAGAGCGAGGTTCTCCATCACCAGATGGGTCGGCAGGCCCCCCGGGCCCGTGACCCGGGCCGCCTCGGACTCCAGGTTCTGCAGCCGGTAGAACTGGCCCGGCTCGAAGCGTCGCGCGGCCATCGGCGCGTGCACCACCACGTCGACGATCGTCGGCGCGAGGCGCTCGACCCGAACCACCCGGGCGCGAAGCAGCGAATCGAGTCGCGCGAAGAACTCGGCGGTGGGCGTCGGATCCGCCGGCGCCCGGCCCGCCAGCACCCGCGACACCACGGGCCAGCCCTGCTTGGCCGAGGCCATCGCCTTGACCACGTTACCCGCCCAGCTCGGGTGGACGTCGCCGAAGAACGAGATCCAGCGCCCGCCGGGCTCGCCGTGCATCAGCACGCGCGGCTCCCCGGGCTTGGCGAGCCCCTGGGGCGGGCGCACCGGACGCCCGGAGTCGTCGAGCGCGCGGAACCACTTGCCGTCGAGCACCGCGTGCTCCGGCGACTCGCGGGCGAGCACCGTGTTCGGCTGGGTGCCGGCTGCGACGAACACCGTGCGGGCCGCCAGGACCACCTCGCCTTCGGCGACGAAGGTGCCGTCGTCGGTACGGCGCAGCCGGGCGAACGCGACCGCACGCACTGCGCCGTGGGTGTCGACCTCGACCCGCGACGGTCCCAAGCACTCCGCGAAGCGGATGCCCTCCTCGAGGGCTCGCTCCAGCTCCTCGTGGTTCAGCGTGTACGACGGGCTGTCGACCAGCCGTCTCCGGTAAGCGATCGTCGAGCCGCCCCAGCCGTCGAGCAGCTCGAGGATCCGCGCGGGCCGCGCCTCGTCGCGAGCGGCGTTCCGCTCGGCGCGGATCGCGCGGGCATGCGCGAGGAACTCGTCTGCGATCTCGCGATCCTCGTCGCTCCAGCGGTCGCGCACCGCCGCCTCGCCGATCGACGCGGCGAGTGCTTCGTGGCGCGCAAGGAACTTCTCGACCTGCACGACGTAGTAGGCGAGCGATTCGGTCGCGGTGTCGACCGCGGTCAGCCCGCCGCCCACGACGACCACCGGCAGGCGTACCTGCATGTTCGCGACCGACTCGGTACGCGCGGCGCCGGTCAGCTGCAGCGCCATCAGGAAGTCGCTCGCGGTTCGCACGCCGCGCGCCAGGCCGTTCGGCACGTCCAGCGTCGTCGGCCGCCCGGCGCCGATCGCGAGCGCCACGTGGTCGAAGCCGAGCGCCCACGCGTCCTCGACCGTCAGCGTGCCGCCGAAGCGCACGCCGCCGATCAGCGAGAACGTCTCGCGGCGCTCGAGCAGCAGCCGCACGAGCTTCAGGAAGTTCTTGTCCCACCGCACGGTGATGCCGTATTCGGCTACGCCGCCGAAGCCGGCCATCGCGCGGTCGTCCAGCGGCTCGGCGAGGCTGGTGACGTCGCGCACCGGCGCGAAGGCGCAGCGTCCGCCGTTGGCCGACACCCCCGCGAGCGGGCCCGGCAGCGGCTCGATCTTCAGGCCGTCGATCGCAACCACCGTGTGACCGTCGTTGAGCAGGTGGTGGGCGAGCGTGAAGCCGGCCGGCCCGGCGCCGACCACCAGCACCTTGCGTCCGGTGTGCGGTGCGGGCAGCGGGCGGCGCAGGTTCATCGGGTTCCAGCGCGTGAGCAGCGAGTAGATCTCGAACCCCCAGGGCAGGCCGAGCACGTCCTTCAGCGTGCGGGTCTCGGCCTGCGGGATGTCCACCGGCGTCTGCTTCTGGTAGATGCAGCCCTTCATGCAGTCGTTGCAGATCCGGTGGCCGGTGGCCGCGACCATCGGGTTGTCGACGACGATCATCGCGAGCGCGGACACCGCGAGACCGTCGTTCTTCAGCGTGTGGAACTCCGAGATGCGCTCCGACAGCGGGCAGCCGGTCAGGGGCGCACCGAAGGGCGAGGGCTTGAACCGCGGCGTGCCGTCGTCACCGTCGCGCTCACGGAAACCCTTGGAGCACGAGTCCTTGCCCTGCTTGTGGCACAGGATGCAGTAGTGCGTCTGATCGAGGGCTCCGCGCAGGTCGGTGCCCGGGTCGGTGAGCGCGAACGGTGCGCGGGTGTGGTCCAGCCGTCTGCGGATGTGATCGGGGCGGATCGTGGTCACGCGAACGCCGTCGGCGGTGGTCGTGGCCCGCGCGTGCTGCAGCAGATCGGCCGGGTCGACCTTGCCGGGCTGCCGGAACAGCACGCCGTCGCCGTGCCGTCTCCGGCCCGCGTCGGTGAGCGCCGCCCAGGCCGAGTAGTGCAGGGCGTCGTCCAGCGTCGACCGGTTCGCGTCCTCGTCGGCCTGCCAGGCGAGCACCCCGCGCGCAAAGGCGAGTTCGTCGAAATCGTCCTGCGCGACCCGCTCGCCGAGGGATCGCAGCGCCGTGCACAGCCGCAGGCGCGCCGCGTCCGCGTCGAACGTCTCGAGCGCCTGCGGCCCGACGCGCAGCAGCGCCTGGCGCTTGACGAACTTCCACTTCGCGCGATAGAGCGGCTCGAGCGCGGTGTGCGCCGTGCGCAGCGCCATCAGTTCGTCCTCGATGCCGAACAGACGCGCGACGAACGCCTCGAGCGCGGGTGCGCACGCGATCAGGAGCTCAGCCTCGCCCTTGGCGTCAAGCGACTCGGGCGACGTCCGCGCAGCGCGGAATCGCGCGCTGAGCGCCGGGTTGCTCGCATCAAGGAACCTGAGCCAGCCGGCATCCAGGGCGGCCAGCCCCTCTCTGCGGTGCAGGTCCTCGAACGACAGGCCGTCGGCGAGCGTCAGTTCACCGCCTGGATCGACGGTGCACGCGGGCTCGACGCCAGCCATCGCGGATCAGCGCTGCAGCTGCTGCAGCTTGTCCTTGACGTCCTTCCAGTCGTCCGCGTCCGCGGGAGCGGGCTTCGTACGGGTGATGCTCGGCCAGGACTTGCACAGTTCCGCGTTCAGCGCCACGAAGTGCTGCTGGTGCGCCGGCACGTCCTCTTCCGCTTTGATGGCCTCGACCGGGCACTCCGGAATGCAGACCGCGCAGTCGATGCACTCGTCCGGGTCGATCACCAACATGTTCGGCCCTTCACGGAAGCAGTCGACCGGACAGACGTCGACGCAGTCGGTGTACTTGCAGCGGATACAGGACTCGGTGACGATGTGTGGCATGTCGCGTCCGGACGAACCCATTGGGTACGGGCCGCGCGAGCGGCCGGATTGACCGGGATTCTAGCGTGGAGTAGCGTGCCCCTCAACGTTGAATGAAGCGTTCGCTTCATTGGGGGGAGGGTGTACCGACGTCCCGACGACCTGGGCGAAGCGTTGCGGTGGCTCGCCGTCGAGCACCCCGCGGTCCTCGCCGGCGGTACCGATTTCTATCCCGCACGGGTCGACCGGCCGGCCGAGCCGCAGGTGCTCGATCTCAGCCGGATCGCCGAGATGCGAGGGATCGCTCGCGTACCGTCCGGATGGCGGATCGGTGCCCTCGCCACCTGGACCGAGGTCGCGACCGCGGCGTTGCCGCCCTGGATGGCGGCGCTGCAGCGGGCCGCGCGCGAGGTCGGCGGGCCGCAGACCCAGAACCGCGGCACGCTGGGCGGCAACCTGTGCAACGCCTCGCCTGCGGCCGACGGCGTCCCGGTGCTGCTCGCGCTGGATGCGCAGGTGGAACTCGCCGCATCCGCCAGCCGGCGCACGCTGCGGCTTGCCGACTTCGTCCTCGGGCCGAGGTGCACGGCGCGCGCGGCGGACGAGCTGCTGGTCGCGGTGCACCTGCCCGACCGGCCGGCGGGCGCGCGCTCGGCGTTCGTCAAGCTCGGGCACCGGCGCTATCTGGTGATTTCGGTCGCGATGGTGGCGGCGGTGCTCGACCTGGACGGGTCGGGGCGGGTCGCTTCGGCGGCCGTGGCGGTGGGGGCGTGCTCGCCGGTGGCGCGGCGTCTGCACGCGCTCGAGGAGCTTCTGGCGGGTGCGCCGCGCACGGAGGTCGCAGCGCTCGCAGGCGACGCGCTCTCGAACGAAGCCGATCGGCTGCTGTCGCCGCTGTCGCCGATCGACGACGTGCGCGGCACGGCCGCGTACCGTCGCGACGCGGTGGCCACCCTGGTCGTGCGGGCGCTGCGCGAGGCCGCGGCGTGAGCGCGCCGAGCGAGCCGGTCGGCACCGGCGTCGCGACCGCCACCGGCGGCGCCGCGCGACCATCGGCACCCGTCCGCGCGGCTTGGGTGTCCGTCAACGGCGTCGCCCGTCCGATGCCGTTGCGGCCGGCTCGCCGGCTCGCCGACTGGCTGCGCGACGACCTGGGCCTCACCGGCACGAAGCTCGGCTGCAACGCGGGTGACTGCGGCGCCTGCACGGTGCTGCTCGACGGCGCGCAAGCCTGCGCGTGCATCGTTCCGGTGGGCCAATGCGACGGGGTCGAAGTGACCACCGTCGAGGGGCTGGCGCGCGGTGGCGTCCCGACTCCGCTGCAGCGTGCGTTCGTCGCCCATGGCGCCGCTCAGTGCGGCATCTGCACGCCGGGCATGCTGATGGCCGCCACCGATCTGCTGCAGCGCTGCCCCGCACCCACCGAGGCGCAGGTGCTGGACGCGCTCGCCGGCGTGCTGTGCCGCTGCACCGGCTACCGGATGATCGTAGCCGCGGTGCTCGCGGCCGCGCGCGGCGAGCCCGACGCGAGCGCGCAGGCCGCCCCCGAGGCTGGACGCGCGGTCGGCGCGCGCCTGCCTCGGCTGGATGCGCCCGCCAAGGTGGACGGGACCGAGGCGTTCGGTGCCGATCGGGCGCCGGCCGACGCGCTGTGGCTGCGCGTCGTGCGCTCGCCGTATCCGCACGCCGCAATTCAGTTCGCCGACCTCGACGCGTTCGTCGCAACGCATCCGGGGATCGCCGGAGTGGTGCGTGCGCAGGACGTTCCGAACAACCGCTTCGCGATCTTTCCGGAACTTCGGGATCAGCCCGCGATCGCCGACGGCGTCGCCCGCTTCGTCGGTGAGGCGGTGCTCGTGCTCGCCGGCGAGCGCGACGCGCTCGAGGCGATCGATCCGCGCGAGCTGCCGGTGCGTTTCGAGCCGCTGGCACCGTTGCGCGTGCCCGCCGAGGCCCTCGCCGAGGGCACGCCGCCGATTCAGCCCCGGTCCCCGGACAACGTGCTGTGCCGCGGTCGGGTGGTGCTCGGCGACGTCGACGCCGCGCTCGCCGGCGCGGTACGTCGGCAGACCCTCAGAATGACCACGTCGCACGTCGAGCACGCGTACGTCGAGCCCGAGGCGGGCTGGGCGCGCTGGACCGAAACCCCCGACGGGCCGTCGGTCGAGGTCTTCGCGTGCACTCAGACGCCGTACATGGATCGCGATGAGATCGCATACATGTTCGCGCTGGCGCCCGAGCGGGTGCGCATCATGCCCTCGGCGGTCGGCGGCGGGTTCGGCGGCAAGCTCGACCTGTCGGTCCAGCCGTTGCTGGTCGCGGCCGCGCGCCGCTTCGGGCGCCCGGCCCGCATCGTGTTCAGCCGACCGGAGTCGATGGCGTCGACCACCAAGCGGCATCCGGCCGACATGACCGCCACGCTCGGGCTCGACCCAACAGGCCGGCCGGTCGCCTACGATTTCATCGCGGATTTCGACACCGGGCCGTACGCGTCCTGGGGGCCGACGGTGGCCAACCGCGTGCCGATCCACGCGAGCGGGCCGTATCGGATCGACGCCGTGCGAGCGCGGACCCGCGCGGTGCACACGCACGGACCGGTCTCGGGCGCATTCCGCGGCTTCGGCGTGCCCCAGTCGACCGCGCTGGTCGAGGCGCTGATCGATGAGCTGCTGATCGCCACCGGCGACGACCCGCTCGAGTGGCGATTCGAGCACGCGCTGCGCGCCGGCGACACCACGCCGACCGGACAGCGGCTGCAGGCGAGCGTCGGCTTGCGACAATGCCTGGCTGCGTTGCGCCCGGCGTGGCGCAGCGCGCGCGAGTCCGCGGCACGCTTCAACCGCTCCCCGCGCGAGCCGCACCTGCGCTGCGGCGCGGGCATCGCGTGTCTGTGGTACGGGATCGGCAACACGGTGATCGCGAACCCGTCGACGATGACCGTCGGTCTGCGCCGCGACGGTCGATTCGTGCTGTTCAACGGCGCGGTCGACATCGGGCAGGGCACCTACACGATCCTGCCCCAGATCGTGGCCGATGCGCTCGGCGTGCCGGTCGGCTGCATCGAGCAGGTGCGCGCGGATACCGCGCTCACCGAGGATGCCGGCAAGAGTTCGGCGTCCCGGCAGACCTTCGTGTCGGGCAATGCCGCGCGCGCGGCGGGTGTCGACCTGCGCCGGCGGCTCGCGCGGTTGGCCGGCGCGCCGGAAGATCGGCTCGACGAGGTGCGGCTCGTGCCGCGGGACGGCGGCCTGGATCTGCGGCTCCACGATCGTTCGCTCAC
>JBIKMO010000070.1:0-18256 GCA_044359175.1 Burkholderiaceae bacterium
CCTGGCACATCGACATGATCAGGTCGCTGCCGACGTTGCTCGTGAGCAGGATGATCGTGTTGCGGAAGTCGATGAAGCGCCCCTCGCCGTCCTCCATGAAGCCCTTGTCGAAGACCTGGAAGAAGATCTCGTGCACGTCGGCGTGCGCCTTCTCGACCTCGTCGAGCAGCACCACGCTGTACGGCCGGCGCCGCACCGCCTCGGTCAGCACGCCGCCCTCGCCGTAGCCGACGTAGCCCGGGGGCGCGCCCTTCAGCGTGGAGACCGTGTGCGCCTCCTGGTACTCGCTCATGTTGATCGTGATCACGTTCTGCTCGCCGCCGTACAGCGCCTCGGCGAGCGCGAGCGCGGTCTCGGTCTTGCCCACGCCGGAGGGGCCGACCAGCATGAACACGCCGATCGGCTTGCTCGGGTTGTCGAGCTTCGCGCGGGAAGTCTCGATGCGCCGCGCGATCATCTCCAGTGCGTGCTTCTGGCCGATCACCCGGTCGTTCAGCGTGTCGGCGAGCTTGAGCACCGCCTGGATCTCGTTCTTGACCATCCGGCCCACCGGGATGCCGGTCCAGTCGGCCACCACGCCCGCCACCGCCTGCTCGTCGACCGAGGGCAGGATCAGCGGCGCGTCGCCCTGCAGCGTCGCGAGCTCGCCCTGCAAACCGCGCAGCTCGGCGAGCTTCGCCTCGCGCGCGGCGGCGTCCTCGGGCGCGGGCGACACGGCAGCGGCGCTGCCGGCCGCGGCGGCGCCCGCGTCCCCGGGCACGGCGCCCCCGGCCGTCCCGCCCGCGGCCGCACCGGCCCCGCCCCCGGCCGGCGCGTCCACCGGTGCGTCGCGCCCGCGCAGCTCGGCGCGCAGCGCGAGGATGCGGTCCACCACCCCCTTCTCGCGCTGCCAGCGCGCCTGCAGCTCGCCGAGCCGGCGCCGCTCGATCGCGAGTGCCGCGTCCACGTCGTCCATCCTCCGCCCGACGTCCTCGCCGATCGCGCGCTCGCGCTCGATGATCCGGCGCTCGACCTCGAGCGCATCGATCACGCGCGCGCAGTCCTCCACCTCGGGCGGCGTCGCGTGCTGGCTCACCGCCACCCGCGCGCAGGCGGTGTCGAGCAGGCTCACCGCCTTGTCGGGCAACTGGCGCGCCGGAATGTAGCGGTGCGACAGTCGCACCGCGGCCTCGATCGCGCTGTCGAGCAACTGCACGCGGTGGTGCTTCTCGAGTGGACTGGCAATGCCGCGCATCATGCGGATGGCCTTGGCCTCGTCGGGCTCGGGCACCTGCACCACCTGGAAGCGGCGGGTGAGCGCCGGGTCCTTCTCGAAGTACTTCTTGTACTCGGCCCAGGTGGTCGCGCCGATCGTGCGCAGCGTGCCGCGCGCGAGCGCGGGCTTGAGCAGGTTGGCCGCGTCGCCGGTGCCGGCCGCGCCGCCCGCGCCGACCAGCGTGTGCGCCTCGTCGATGAACAGCACGATCGGCTTGGGTGAGGCCTGCACCTCGTCGATCACCTGCCGCAGCCGGTTCTCGAACTCGCCCTTCATGCTTGCGCCGGCCTGCAGCAGGCCGATGTCGAGCGACAGCAGCGACACCTCGCGCAGCGACGGCGGCACGTCGCCGCGCACGATGCGCAGCGCGAAGCCCTCGACCACGGCGGTCTTGCCCACGCCCGCCTCGCCGGTGAGGATCGGGTTGTTCTGGCGCCGACGCATCAGGATGTCGACGATCTGGCGGATCTCCTCGTCGCGACCGGTCACCGGGTCGATCTCGCCGTCGCGTGCCTTGGCGGTCAGGTCGACCGTGAAGCGGCGCAGCGCCTCCTGCTTGCCGAGCGCCGCCGGCGGCATCGCGCCGCTCGCCTCGCCGGGCACGCCGTGGGCACCCGCAGCGAATCCGTCGGTGGCCTGCAGGCCGTCCTCGGGCGAGCCGGCGACGATGCGGGCGAAGTCGTCGGACAGCGCCTCGGGCCGGATGCGCGCGAACTGCTTCGAGATCGCCGCAAGCAGCTCACGCAGCGGCCGGGTGGCGAGCATGCCGACCAGCAGGTGCCCGCTGCGCACCTGGGTCTCGCCGAACATCAGCGTGCCGTAGACCCACGCGCGCTCGACCGCGTCGGTCACGTGCTCTGACAGACCCGACAGCGACGACGCGCCGCGCGGCAGCCGGTCGAGCGCGGCGGTCAGGTCGCGTGAGAGCGCGCCGCCGTCGACCTCGAAGTGACGCAGGATGCGGTGCAGGTCGCTGTCGTCGAGCTGCAGCACCTGCTGCAGCCAGTGCACGAACTCGACGTACGGGTTGCCGCGCAGCTTCGCGAAGACGGTCGCACCCTCGATCGCCTTGTAGAGGATCGGGTTGAGCTTGCCGAACAACGCACTCCGACTGATTTCCGACATCTGTTCGCTCCTCGCGGCCCCGGGCCGCCTTCAGTGAGTCCGGTCGATGGATTCTGGGGACAGCCGCAGGTCGTCCGCGGGCCGCGTGCGCGGCGGGCCGTGCAGCCAACCGGACAGGCCCAGCCGCGTGGCACCGCCGAGCGAGGCCGGAGGCACGGCCTGCGGCGCGAGCAGCAGCCGCACGCGCCAGCGCCATTCGTCGGCGGTCAGCGTGCGCATCCATGCGCGCAGCGCGCGCAGCGAGCGGCCGCCGGGCAGGAAGTCGTCGTAGCGCGCCCGGTCCATCGGCCCGATCCGCACCTCGATCTGGTGCTGGCAGTCGCGCACCCGCACGCCGCACACCGCGCCGGCGCCGAGCGATGCGCTCGCGTCGCGCGCTCCCAGGCGGGTGCGCGACGCCTCGGGCATCTCCAACCAGTCGGGTACGAACTGCACCACCTCGACCGGCACGCCGAACCAGTCGGCGAGCACGTCGGCGACCGCCTCGGCGCCCCGCGCCGATCGGGCGAGCTGCCCGGCACGGTGCCGCGGTGCGGACGACGGTAGCCCGCGATCGGCCCACCACGGCGCACCGCCGTGGCCGATCAGCGCGCCGACATACAGCCGGAACCGGTCCGACTGCGGGCGGTCGCGGCTCGCCGCCGGCTGTGCCTGCCGCCACGCGCGGTAGAAGAACAGCAGCAGCCGGTGATGGAACAGGTCGGCGAAGCGCGCAAGCGTCGGGTCGCCGTGGTGCCGCTCGCGGTCGCGCGCGAACTCGGTGAGGTGCAGCGGGAGGGGACCGTGCGGGCCCCACAATCCGGCCACTTGGATCTGCAGCCTCGGCGGGTGATGCGGCGAGCGGGCGAGGCCGGCGAGCGTCGCCGGCTCGAAAGCGAGCTCCGGACGCTGTCCCAGGCGCACCGCCTCGTCTCCCGGGCGGCTCGCCTCGCCCAGCCGTGGGCGATCGGGATGCAGCGACTCGACCCGACGCAGCACCTGGTACAGGTCGAACGCCCAGGGCTCGGCCTCGATCCGCTCGAGCAGCGCCTGGAACGCGGCGGCGCGGTCGACGTCGGCGTCCATGGCTCAGCCGAGCGGGCGTACGCCCTGGCGCGGAACGAAGGCCGCCACCCGCCCGCGGCTCTCGGAGACCAGCGTGGTCTCGGTGAAGGTGTTCATCGACACGTAGCGCGCGAAGAACTTCTCCATCACCGCACCGAACAGGAACGCGCCACCGCCCGGGAACGCGAGTTCGTCCACCGCGAGCTCGATCGCGAGCCCTCGCCCGAACGCGATCGGCCCTGGCACCGGCAGCCGACGCACCACCGGGCGCGAGGTCACCCGGGTGACCGCCTCCACCTGACGGCGCGACGACGGGTCCGACGCGTCGGCGTACAGCGACAGCAACTCGCGCAGCGCAGCCACGCCGCCGCCATCGGCCGCATCCAGGATCGACAGGTAGTTCAGCGACAGGTGGTTCACCAGCCGCCAGGCGGTCTCGCCCTCGGCCAGCCCGCTGCGCGGCCGGCTCGGGCCGCGCAGCACGCGCACGCCGGTGACCGGCAGCGCATCGGTCGGCGCCATCGCCCCGAGCGAGCCGATCGGCAGCAGCAGCGGCAGATCGCGGTTGGTGGCGAGCACCTCGACGCTGAGCTGCTGCAGCCGTGCGGGATACGGTGCCTCACGGGCGTCGACCAGCGACAACCAGACCTCGGTGCCGTGGTAACCGCTGCGCGCACCGTACTGGCGCTGCGCGGCGGTCGGCATCCGCGGCTCACGGCGCAGGGTGAAGTAGGCTGCGGCATCACCGCCGGGCAGGGCGTCGTGGCCGCCGTAGAACGGAAGGAACGCGACGTCGTCCTCGCGCGAGACGCCCAGCCCGGTGACCGACAGCACCGAATGCACTTCGAAGTCGCCGGTCCGCGCGCGGTCGATCACCAGGTGGTGCTCGTGGCGCGCCTCCGACAGATGGATGCGGTCGGCGCGTCGGCGGAACAGGTTGACCGCAGGCGTCGCGTACAGCGCAAGCGAGGACGCGTCGACCGCGGACTCGAGCGCCGGCTCGCTGCGCCCGACCAGCAGCGCGATCTCGCACTCGTCGCCGGCGAGCCGCGCGAACGCGGGCCGCAGCCCCGAGAGCCGGAAGAACAGGAACCGCTGCGGAAACGCGAAGTACTCGTGCAGCAGCCGGTAGCCACGGAATCCGCGGCGCGCGTACGGCAGCAACGCGTCCTGCTCGTCGTAGCCCAGCTCGTGCACCTGCGCCGGGTGGATGCGTGCGACGCTCGCGCCGTCCGCGGCCGGATCGCAGACCAGTCCGCCGAGCCCGGCGCCGAACAGCAGCTCGATGAGACGGTGTGCGGTCTCGTCGGGCGCCGCGACGTGGAACGCGAGCTCATCGCAGGCGAGCTCGGCGAACGACGGGCCGCCGTGACGGCGCAGCCGCAGCCGCAGCACGCCCTTGACCGCGCCGTCGGGCACCGCGCCGGCGATCGGCAGGTCGGGCGCGAACGCCGCGTAGCGCACGTCCACCAGCTCGATCGGCCACAGCGTGACCTCGTGCGCCGTACGGAACTCGCAGGCAGTCTGCTGGCCGCGCGGCACCGCCGCACGCAGCGCCGAGCCGCGCGGCACGCGTACCCCGGCGGCGAGCCCGCCGTCGGCGAAGTTGGGCGTGAAGGCGACCACCGCCGCCGCTGGGGTCGGCGCGAGATGGTTCGGATACACCATCTCGAGCAGGTGCTGCGTGAAGCGCGGGAACTCGGCGTCGAGCTTGAGGCGGATGCGGGCCGCAACGAACGCGAACCCCTCCATCAGCCGCTCGACGTAGGGATCGGCGACGTCCAAGCCCTCCATGCCCAGCCGCGCGGCCACCTTGGGGAATTCGCGCGCGAATTCGGCGCCGGTCTCCCGCAGGTGCGCGAGCTCGGCGTTGTATAGAGCGAGCAGCCGGGGATCCATCGGGAATTCGCTGACGGCTCAGCAGGCGCTCGCCCGCACACCGCCGCCGGACTCGCGCGGCCCCAGCCGGGCTTCACCGCGCTGCCGGGCCTGCGCCCGGCATCCGGCGACGTGACCTGCACCGCGACCCAGGGGAACCCGAGCGAGACCGGGTCCACCGGCAGGCCCGCGGCCCCCGCAGCGCCGGCGATCGGATTTCACCGCGCGCCCCGAACCGGCACGGCGCCCTCGCAGACCTCCACCTGACCCGAGTCCAGGTGCACCTCGGTGCGCAGCAGCAGCTCGAGCGGATACGGCTGCGCCCACAGTTCGCCGGAGATCTCGAGCTCGATCAGCTGGCGCTGCTCGAGCCGGTCCTTCGGCGGGATCGCCCGCACCTGCAGCGACTCGGGCAGGATCCGCGGCTCGAAGTCCAGGATCGACTGGCGCACCCGCTGCTCGATCTCGTACGGTTCCAGGCTCGAGGTCATCGCGCCGGACAGCGGGGGGAATCCGAAGTTCACGGTCGACCGGCGCACATGCTCGAGCGACGGATCGTCGTCGTCCGCATCGAGCATCGACATGGAGTTGAGCAGCCAGGTCAGGTCCCGAAGCACCGCCTGCCGCAGCCGCTGGCGGGTGAGCGTGCGCGCCTCGGGCGCCTCGGCGGAGGCGCCCGGCGCGTCATCGATCAGGCGGTCGAGCAGCGCCGGCTGCAGACGATCGCGTGAGAACGCGTCGGTCATCGGTGGGGTCAGCCGAACGCGATCGTCCGGACGTCGAGCAGCGCGACGTCGTCGTCGTCGGTGGCGAACATCCGCTGACCCAGCCCGCGGTGCTGGCCGTCGGCGAGTTCCTGCCAGTCGGTGCGCCGCGCCAGGCGTAGCGCGTCGTCGTCGCAGGCCTCGCTGCCGGGATAGCGGCTGGGCACGAGCAGCGCCTGCGCGACGCTGCCACGCAGCGTCAGCTGCGCGGGACACCACACCAGGTCGAGCACGTCGGTCGGCATCTCGAGCTTCAGCCGCTCGATTCGCGAGATCGGCACCCAGTAGTACTTGCCGTCGAGGAACACCTCGAGCACCGGGCCGAGCCGGGCGTCCGCGTCGGCCAGCCACTCGAACGGCCGACCGTCGATCGTGCCGGCGCTCGGCTCGATCGCCTCGAAGGCGGCGGCGCGCAGCCCCGCCGCCTCCTCGGGCGAGGAGGCGAGCGCCTGCGCGAGCATCGCGGTGCCGGCATCCGGCTCGCCGGCGAACAGCGGCGCGCGACGGCCGGCGAACACCTCGGCACGGAAGCGCTCGCAGGCGAGCGCCGCCCGGTGCGCGAGCACCGTGTAGCCCAGCTCCGCGTCCAGCCGACCGGCCACGTCCAACGCAGCCGCCGCGCGCTCCCACTGCCCGGTCACGCACAGCAGCCTGAACAGCTGCATGCGGGCCGATGCGTCCGCAGGCTGCGCCCGGCAGGTTGCGGTCACTCGGGACAAGGTGTCGGCCAGCGGCCCTGCGATCATCTCGGCGCTCCGGTGCGACGGCCGGTCGCGGCGCTCACGCGCCGGCCTGGGTCTGGAACGAGAACAGCGCCTTGCCGCTGCGATCGGCGCCCGCAACCGACTGCGGCACGTACTCGTAGTCCACCTGCTGGTAGGCGAGCGTGACCCGCTCCTGCGGCACGACGTGGGACGCGTCGTGCAGCAGCTGCACGTTCACCACCCGCACCCGGCGCAGCCGGATGAACAGGTACTTCTGCGCGGTGCCGCCGGCGCGGCGCATCACCAGCGTGCCGGTCGGGATCACCTGATTCTTCGCACAGTGGGCGAACAACGCGGGTGACGCGTTGTCCACCCGGTGGGTGAAGACCAGCTCGGCCACGGTCGCCTTGCCCGGGGCCGCCCGGTCCCACCCCGCCGATGCGTGCTGCGCGATGCCCCAGGCCCAGGACTCCAGCTGGATGTGGTCCTTGAAGTCCGCGTCGTCCGACTCGCCGGCAACCGAGTCGAGCTTCAGAAAGCAGTCGGCCACGGCGGGGGCCTCACACCTTCACGTTCTTCGCGCGGTCCCAGCCGGCCTTCACCGGGCTGCCCATCGCGCCCTTGGCGTCCTGGGGCTTGTACTCCATCTCGATCTTCGAGTAGCTGAGCGCCACCTGGTCGACCGGGACCACGTCGCCACCGGATCCGCCGGTCTGGTAGCTGGAGACCATCACGTCCGACAGCGTGAACTTCATATACTCCTCCTGCGCGCCGCCGGCCTTGCGGGCGAACAGCTCGGCCTTCGCGATGTGCTTGCCGCTCGCGCACGAGAGCATCAGCACCGGCGAGGCCTTGCTCACCTTCATCGTGAAGTGCAGGTCCTGCATCTGGACCTTGCCCGCGCCGCCGCCGCCGCCGGAGCCGAAGGTGGCGGCGTTGCTCTCGCCCCAGCTCCAGCTCAGCACGTCGATCTCGTTCTTGTGCTTGTCGTCGGTCGCCTCGCCCTGCACGCCGTCGATCTTCAGGAAGTAATCGGATTGAGCCATGGTGTCCTCCGTCGGTGGAGCGGTCCGGGCTGGACCGCATGGACAGACTGTAGTGCCGGGCGCCCGGCCGCACCATCCGGCTCAGGGCGTAGTGCTTCGGTACGGTCGCCGTGCCCCGCCCGGGCACGACGCGCCGTCGGGTCAGCCGCCGCGCTGCGACGGCAGTTTGGAGACCAGCCTGAGCCCCACGGTCAGCGACTCGAGCTGGTAGTGCGGGCGCAGATAGAACTTCGACGTGTAGTAGCCCGGCCGCCCCTCGACCTCCTCGACCGTGACCTCGGCGCCCGCGAGCGGCCGCTCGGCCTTGGTCTGCTCGCCGGCGATCGACGGGTCGCCGACCACGTACTGCTGGATCCAGTCGTTGAGCCAGCGCTCCATGTCCGAGCGCTCCTGGAACGAGCCGATCGCCTCGCGCACCATGAACTTCAGGTAGTGCGCGAAGCGGCACACCGCGAACAGGTAGGGCAGGCTCGCGCCGAGCGCCGCGTTGGCGGTGGCGTCCGGATCGTCGTACTCGGCCGGCTTGTGCAGCGATTGCGCGCCGATGAAGGCGGCGAGGTCCGAGTTCTTCTTGTGCAGCAGCGGCATGAAGCCGTTCTTCGCGAGCTCGGCCTCGCGACGGTCCGAGATCGCGATCTCGGTCGGGCACTTCATGTCCACGCCGCCGTCGTCGGTGGGGAACGTGTGCACCGGCAGGCCTTCGACCACGCCGCCGTTCTTCACGCCGCGGATCTGCGTGCACCAGCCGTAGAGCTTGAACGCGCGCGTGATGTTCGCGGCCATCGCGTAGGCGGCGTTCGACCAGCTGTACTTCGAGTGATCGCCCGCGCCGGTCTCCTCCTCGAACGCGAAGCCCTCCACCGGGTTGGTCTTCGGACCGTACGGCAGCCGCGACAGGAAGCGCGGCATCGCGAGGCCGAGGTATTGCGAGTCCTCGGACTCACGCAGGCTGCGCCACGCCGCGTACTCGGCCGGCGTGAAGATCTGGGTCAGGTCCTTCGGGTTGGCGAGCTCCTGCCAGGAGTCCATCTGCAGCAGCGCGGGTGACGCGCCGGTGATGAACGGGCAGTGCGCGGCCGAGCCGATCTTCGCGAGCTCGCCGAGCATCTCGACGTCGGGCGCGCTGTGGTCGAAGTAGTAGTCGCCGACCAGGCAGCCGAAGGGCTCGCCGCCGAACTGGCCGTACTCACCCTCGTAGATCTGCTTGAAGATCGAGCTCTGGTCCCAGTTGGTGCCGCGGAACTTGCGCAGCTCCTTGCGCAGGTCGTTCTTCGAGACGTTGAAGACGCGGATCTTCAGCATCTCGTCGTTCTCGGTGTTGTTGCACAGGTGGTGCAGACCGCGCCACGCGCCTTCGAGCTGCTGGAAGTCCGGGTGGTGCAGGATCTCGTTGACCTGCGCCGACAGCCGCTTGTCGAGTTCGGCGATCATCGACTCGATGGTGCCGACCACGTCGGTGCCGATCAGCTTCGTGTTCTCGAGTGCCTGCGCGGCGAGCGTGCGCACCGCGTTCTCGACCGCCGACTTCGCCTCGGGGGTCTTGGGCTTGAACTTGCCCTCGAGCAGTTGCTCGAAGTCGGACAGTTGCGCGCCGGCGGCGCCGGCGTCCTGGGTCTGCTTGTCGGCCATCGTCGGGGCTCCTGGAGGTCGGCGGGCGGGCGCGGGCTCAGCCCTCGGCCGGCTTGGGCTGGGCGGACAGCGACTTCAGCAGCTCGGGATCGGCGAGCAGCTTCTCGACCAGCGCCTCCGCCTGCGGCTTGCCGTCCATGTAGGTGACCAGGTTCTGCAGTTGCTCGCGCGCCTCGATCAGCTTCTTCAGCGGCTCGACGCGGCGCGCGATCGCGTCGGGTGCGAAGTCCTCCATCCGCTCGAACGTGAGCTCCACCGGCAGCTCCTTGCCCGCCTCGCCCGACAGCGTGTCCTTCACGCGGAACTGCGCGCGCGGCTTCATCGCCTTCATCTTCGCATCGAAGGTGTCGATGTCGAACTCGGTGAACTTTCGGTCGGCGATCGCGGGCAGCGGCTTGTCGGGGTCGACCTTGCCGGACAGGTCCGCGAGCACGCCCATCACGAACGGCAGCTGCACCTTCTTCTTCGCGCCGAACAGCTCGACCTCGTATTCGATCTGCACGCGCGGCGCACGATTGCGCCCGATGAACTTCTGACCCTTGGCCATGTCGTCTGACTCCGTTCAACCGTCGTTTCGGGGCGTGCCGAGGATGTGCGACACCGTGCCGACCGCCTCGGGGGCGAGCTCCTGCATGATATCCAGAAAGCCCATGTTGACCATCCGCTGCGCGCGCCGGATCAGCAGCGACGCGGGGTTCGCGGGCTCGGCGCGCTCGAGGTACTCGCACACGCGGTCGAGCGCGCGCAGCGCGTCCTCGCGGCTGCGGATCGCGCCGGGCACGCCGCCGGCCCCGGCCGCGACCTGCGCCGGGGCGTGCGGGTCACCGCGCCCGGGCGCGTCGGAGACGTCGTCGGCCGGGTCGGCGACGCCGGCCACCTGGTCGAAGCGCTCGGCGAGCGGCCCGAGCAGCCGGCGCGGCTCGGAGAAGTCGGGCACGTTCGACGCGCCCAGTTCGCGCTCGATCACCGCGGCGATCGCGCGCAACTCGACCAGCGCCTCACGCGCGACGTTGCCGGCACCGGTCTCGGCCGCCGCCCGCACCATGCCGTCGATCTCGTCCGGCGAGGGCTGGCCGTCGGGCAGCGCCGCCGACAGCCCGAGCCCGGCGAGCGCCTGGCGCACGGTCAGACGCGCGCCCTTCACGTGCAGCCAGGTCGCGTAGCGCAGCGCCCGCCCGCCGAGATCCGGATGCGCGAGCGCGGCCACCGCGTTCAGACGCATCGTCGGGTCGTCGTCGTCGTCCGGATCGAGCCGCGGGTGCACGTCGGCCCAGAAGGTCTCGAGCAGGCCGCGCACCAGGCGCCAGCCCTGCAGCAGCCCGGGCAGGCCGTCGATCGCCGCGCCGGCGCGTGCGAGCTGCACGGCCACGCGCAGGTCCTTCGAGCGCGCGAGCAGACCCTCACCCAGCTCCTGCACCGCCTTCCAGTCGGGGTCCTGCGCGGGCAGCCGCGCGTCGCCCGACTGCCGCTCGGGTCGGCCGGCCGCCGCGAGTTCGAGGGCCAGGAAATCGGGGTCGTATTCGAGATCTGGGCCGGACGGCGACAGGTCGTCGATCGGCGCGAGCGGGTCGGTCATCGGTGACGAGCCTGATGCGGTACGGCGCCTTCGAGGCGGGGCCCGGCGGAGCGTGGCATGTGGACCCCGGGCGACCGAGTCGACCGTGCCCGCCGGCCACGGCCGTCCCGTGGAGGACGCGCGGGCAGAATAGCGAAGATCCGTGACCGCGCGCAACACGCCCGCCGGCCGGCCCCGGAACGCACCATCGCGGCGCGGCGCGCACAGGGGTCGGCGTGCGCACCCTCGCGTTGGCAGCGGCCGGCGGCTCGCATAGATTGGCGCCTCGCGCGCCGTCGCGCGCGGGGGGGCCGATGGACTGGATCGCCTGGAGCGTCGCCGCCGTGCTGGCGGCGGGGCTCGCCGCTGCGGGTCTGCGACTGGGCGCGCTCTCGCGCCGCGCGGCGCGAGCGCGGCAACGGGCCGACGAGGCCACGGCGGCACTCGCGCAGGCGCGCGAGGCGCTGGCGCTGACCGAGCGGCGCGCCGCCGACGATCTGGCGCGCGCCCGAGAGGCCGCCGGGCACCGCACGCGCTTCCTCGCCGCGGCGAGTCACGACCTGCGCCAACCGGTGCACGCGGTGACGCTGTTTGCGGCGGCGCTGAAGGCCGAGCCGCTCGAGGGCCGCCCGCGCCAACTGATCGAGCGGCTCGACCGTGCGCTCGTCGGGCTGGACGACTTGTTCAACCGGCTGCTCGACATCTCGCGGCTCGACGGCGGCGCGCTCGAGCCGCACCGCTCGAGGTTCGCGGTGGCCGGTCTGCTGCAGCCGCTGGAGGCGCGGTTCGGCCCGGTCGCCGCGCAGCGCGGCCTGCATCTGCGCGTGCGCGCGGTTCGCGACGCCTACGTCGACAGCGATCCCGCACTGCTGGTCGAGATGGTGATGAACCTGCTGTCGAACGCACTGCGCTACACCGACCGCGGCGGCGTGCTGCTCGCCGCCCGCACGCGCGGCGATCGGGTGCTGCTGCAGGTCTGGGACACCGGCCGGGGCATCCCCGCCGATCGGATCGATCGCGTGTTCGAGGAGTTCGTCCAGTTGGACAACCCCTCGCGCGACCGCCGCCGGGGGCTGGGCCTGGGCCTGTCGATCGTGCGGCGGCTGTCGGAATCGCTCGGACACCCGGTCACGGTGCGCTCGCGGCCCGGACGCGGCAGCGTCTTCACGATCTCGGTGCCCCGCGCAGGGCCGCCCGCCGCACCGGCCGTGACCGTCGCCGACGCGGGCGACGCGGCGCTGCGCGGCCTGCTGGTGCTGGTCGTCGACGACGAGCTCGACGTGCTGCTCGCCACCGAGGCGCTGCTCACCGCATGGGGATGCCACGCGCTGCTCGCACGCACCATCGCCGAGGCGACGGCGCGCATCGACGCCTCCGAACGCTATCCGGACCTGCTGTTGACCGACCACGCGCTCGGCGACGGCACGACCGGCTTCGAGGTGGCCGACGCGGTGCTGCGCACGCTGCCCGCGCCGGTGCCGGTCCTGATGCTGTCGGGCGACGCCGACCCGACGATCGAGCGCCGAGCGCGCGAGGCCGGGCTGCACTGGCTGCCCAAACCGGTCGACCCGCAGCGGCTGCGGGCGACGGTGGCGAGCGCCGTCGCGGCGGGACGGCACCCGACCTAGAACCGCACGCCCGCCTTCGCGACCGCGATCAGGGCCTGCGTGCGCGAGGCGACCTTCAGCTCGCGCAGGATCGCGCTCACGTGGATCTTGACGGTCGACTCGGCGATGTCGAGCCGGCGCGCGATCAGCTTGTTCGGCAAGCCGGCGACCACCAGCGAGAGCACCTCGACCTGCCGGTCGGTCAGCGGCCAGGGCAGTGCCGCCCCTGCGGCCGGCGGCGCGCCGAGCAGCGCGGTGCTGCCCGGCAGGTAGACGCCGCCGTCGAGCACCACCGCGAACGCCTCGCGCATGCGCGCCGAGTCGGTCGATTTCGGTACGAACGACTTGGCGCCGAGGTCGAGCGCGCGCAGCACGGTCGCGCGGTCCTCCTGGCCCGAGACCACGGCCACCGCGGTCTCGGGGCACTCGGCACGGATGCGCTCGAGCGCGACGAAGCCCGGCTGGTCGGGCAGCTGCAGGTCGAGCAGGATCAGGTCGTAGCGGGTGCGGCACGCGGCGGCGATCGCGCCGGCGCAGTCGCCCGCCTCGTCGACCGTCGCATCGGGACGCAGCCCGCGCAGCATCGCGGCCGCGCCTTCGCGGATCAGCGCGTGGTCGTCGACGATCAGGATCTTCAAGTCGCGCCTCCCGGCGGCCGGCGACCCGGCCGTGCGTCGGTAGTATCGCCCGGGACGCACGTCGCGCGTATTGTCCGGCCTACGCCAACGAGGCTACGATGCGCGGGTCGGCGCGCCTCGTCGATCACACGGGAACGGTACGCGATGGGAGGATCGGCACGACTGGGAAGGGGCCCGCGGCGCTGCGCGCGCGTCGCGGTCGTCGGGGCCCTGATCGCAGGGATCGCCGGCTGCGGCATGTTCTCGAAGCCTCCCCCGCCCCCGCCGGCGCAGATGCCGCCCGCGCCCGCACCGCAGATCGTCCTGCCCCCCCCGCCCCCGCCGCCACCCCCACCCGCACCGCAGGTCGCGATCTCGCTCGAGGCGGGCGCCCGCGTGAACCCCGACGCCGCGGGCCGCGGCGCGCCGGTGGTCGTGCGCGTCTACGAGTTGCGCGCGCCGGTGGCCTTCGAGGCGGCCGACTTCTTCACGCTGTTCGAGCGCGAGCAGCAGGCGCTCGGCCAAGACCTGGTCGGTCGCGACGAGTACCAGCTGCGCCCGGGCGAGCGGCTTCTGTTCGCGCGCCCGCTGCGTGCCGGCACGCGCGTGGTCGCGGCGGTGGCCGCGTTCCGCGATCTGGAGCGCTCGACCTGGAAGGCGGTGCTGGCGGTACCCACCGCGCCGCCGCAGGGCATCAGCATCCAGGTCGACGGGCGCCAGGTCCGCATCGTCGCGAACTGATCCGGGGACACGACGATGTGGAAGAACCGCGTGCTGTGGTCCGAAGGGCTCTTCCTGCGTCCACAGCACTTCCAGCAGCAGGAACGCCACCTCGAGCATGCGCTCGACGCGCGGCTGCAATCGCTGCAGCCGTTCGGCTGGGGCTTTCGTGCGCTCGAGCTCGACACCGGCGCACTGTCGCGCGGCGTGATCCAGGTGAACGTGGCGCGCGGCGTGCTCCCCGATGGCACGCCGTTCTCGATCCCGGACATCGACCCGCCCCCGCCGCCGTTCGAGGTGCCGGCGGCGATGCGCGACCAGCGCATCCTGTTCGCGGTGCCGCTGCAGCGGCCCGGCGTCGCGTCGGCCGCGTTCCCGCCGGTACCGGTCGGCTCGCTCGCCCGCTTCGAGGCCGCCGAGTACGACGCGCCCGACGGCAACGAAGGGTTCACCGAGGCCGCGCCGATGCAGGTCGCCCGTCTGCGCTCCAAGCTGATGCCGGCAGGGCCGCACGACGGCGCGTTCGCGGGGCTCGGCCTGTGCCGCGTCGTCGAGCGTCGCGCCGACGGCCAGGTCGCGCTGGAGGCGGGCTTCGTGCCGCCGACGCTGCACGTGCCCGCGGCCGCCCCTCTGCGCAGCTGGCTCGCCGAGCTGCGCGGCTTGATCGCGCAGCGCACCGAGGTGATGGCGCAGCGCATGGGCCAGCCCGGCAAGGGCGGCGTCGCCGAGATCGCCGAGTTCCTGCTGCTGATGGTCGCTAACCGCTACAAGCCGGTGCTGGACCACCTGTCGGTGCTGCCGGTGCTGCATCCCGAGCGGCTCTACGCGGTCAGCATCG
The DNA here is from genome assembly GCA_044359175.1 of Burkholderiaceae bacterium. Taxonomy (GTDB): domain Bacteria; phylum Pseudomonadota; class Gammaproteobacteria; order Burkholderiales; family Burkholderiaceae_E; genus UBA4615. The sequence goes on from JBIKMO010000070.1 coordinate 14,783, forward strand.
AGCTGCTCGGCGAGCTGTCCACCTTCGGCGACGAGCGCCGGCTGGCGATCGCGCTGCCGGCATACGACCACGACGACCTGCAGGCCACGTTCCGACCGGTGATCGACCTGCTGCGTCTCGCGCTCGGGCGCGTGCTCGAGCCGACCGCGATCGCGATCGAGCTGAAGGACCGCGGCTACGGCTTCCGGCAGGCGCTGGTGGGCGACCGCGGCCTGTTCACCACCGCGAGCTTCGTGCTCGCCGTGGGCGCACAGCTGCCGCCCGAAACCGTGCGCACGCGCTTCCAGTCGCAGGCCAAGGTGGCGCCGGGCGAGAAGATCCGGCACATCGTCAACTCGCTGCTGCCGGGCGTCACGCTCAAGCCGCTGCCGGTCGCGCCGCGACAGATCCCGTATCACGCCGGGTTCAACTACTTCGAGCTCGACAACCGCCACGAGCTGTGGCGCGAGATGCCCAACTCAGCGGGCATGGCGATCCACGTGACCGATGACTTCCCCGGGCTCGAGCTCGAGCTCTGGGCGATCCGGAGGTGACCGTGGCGCCGGTCGTGCCGCCCGATGATCCCGGTCGTACGGTCGTGCGCCCGAATCCGGGCGGGCGCCTCGGCCGTGCGCCCGACGGCGTGTCGACCGATCCGCTCGCAGCCGCGGCGGCGGCCCCCGCGCCGGACGTCGTGCGCGCCTGGGCCGCCGGCCGCAATCGCCTGCTCGGCGCGGCCTCGCCGCTGCTCGCGCTGGTGTCGCGCATCCGCTCGACCGCCTCGCTGACCGACCCCGATCGGTTGCGAACGCAACTGTCCGAGGCGGTGCGTACATTCGAAGCCGACGCTCACGCCGGCGGCGTCTTGCGCGAGCATGTCGTGGGCGCGCGTTACCTGCTGTGCACCGTGGTCGACGAAGCCGCCGCGGGCACGCCCTGGGGCAGCAGCGGCGCGTGGGCGCGCGACACGCTGCTCGCGCGCTTCCACAACGAGGCCTGGGGTGGCGAGAAGTCGTTCCAGCTGCTGACCAAGCTCGCCGAGAACCCGGCCGCCCACCGCGACTTGCTCGAGCTCTTCTACGCATGCCTGTCGCTCGGCTTCGAGGGCCGTTACCGCGTGGCGAACGACGGCCGCGCACAGCTCGAGACGCTGCGCGAGCGGCTGCACGCGCTGCTCAAGCAGCACACCCCGGCGGGTGACGGGGCGCTGTCGGCGCGGGTCGCACCCGCGCGCACCGCCCGGCGCTCGTGGGTCGACGCGACGCCGGTGTGGGCGTTCTGCGCACTGTCGCTGCTGCTCGCCCTCGGGCTGTACCTCGCGTACGCGGTGATGCTGGGCCGCGACTCCGATCCGCTGTTCGCGCGGATCGCGCAGCTGCGGCTGGCCGCGCCCGCGGTCGCGGCGCCCGCGCCGCCGCCGGCCGCACGGCCTCGGCTCGCGGCCTCGCTCGCGCCCGAGGTCCAGCGCAACCAGCTCGCGGTGCGCGAGGACGGCCTGAAGAGCGTCGTGTCGATCGCCGGCGATGGCCTGTTCGCGCCTGGCAGCGCGCAGGTCGACGCACGCGTCGAGCCGCTGCTGCGCCGCGTCGGCGCGGCGCTTCGCGAGCACCCGGGCACGGTGCTGGTGGCCGGCCACACCGACTCGCAGCCGATCCGCACCGCGCGCTTCCCCTCGAACTGGCACCTGTCGCAGGAGCGTGCACGCGAGGTGGCCCGCATCCTCGCCGAATCGGTCGGGCCGCAGCGCGTCCAGGCCGAAGGACGCGCCGACGCCGAGCCGCTGGTCGCGGAAACCACCCCGGCGGACCGCGCGCGCAACCGGCGCGTCGAGATCACGCTGTTCGCGACGAGGTGAGCTCGGTGCTGCGCAGGCTGTTCGGCCCGACCACCTGGCGCATCGTCGGCGCGGTCGCGGTCGCGCTGCTGATCTGGTTCGCCGGACCGCTGCTCGCCTTCGCGCAGTGGCACCCGCTGGACCCGGCGTGGGCTCGCCTCACGCTGATCGCGATCGTGCTGCTGCTGTGGTTCGGTCGCCGGATCGCGTCGTCGCTGCGTGCGGCCTGGCGCGACCGCAAGATGCTCGATGCGATCGCGCCGGTGGCGACGAAGAGCGCGGCCGACGACGCGGGCGCGGAGTTGCGCCGCCGATTCGAGCAGGCGATGCAGACGCTGCGCCGGGTGCGCGGCGGCGGCGGCCGGCTCGCCGGACGACGCCACGTCTACCAGCTGCCCTGGTACCTGTTCGTCGGTCCGCCCGGCAGCGGCAAGACCACCGCGCTCGCGAACTCGGGCCTGCGCTTTCCGCTGGGCGATGCGAACCGCGCCGAGCCGCTGCAGGGCGTGGGCGGCACGCGCAACTGCCAGTGGTGGTTCACCGACGAGGCGGTGCTGATCGACACCGCCGGCCGGTACACGACCCAGGACAGCGACCAGGCGGCCGACGCGGCCGAGTGGCAGGGGTTCCTGAAGCTGCTGCGCCGCTTCCGCCCGCGCCAGCCGATCAACGGCGTGCTGCTCGTGGTGTCGGCCGACTCCCTGCTCGCGTGGACCCCGCAGGAGGCGTCGCAGCACGCAGTGGCGGTGCGCTCGCGGCTGGCCGAGCTCGATCGCAATCTCGGGCTGCGGTTCCCGGTCTACTTGCTCGTCACGAAGTGCGACCTGCTCGCCGGCTTCACCGAGTTCTTCGACGACCTCGATCGCGAGCGGCGCGATCAGGTCTGGGGCACGACCTTCCCGATGGACCCCGATCGGCCCGCGCCGGTGGCCGCCGATGCGCTCGGCCCCGAGCTGGACGCGCTGCTCGCGCGGCTGCAGGATCGCACCGCCGACCGCCTGCTGCACGAACGTTCCCTGCCGGCGCGCGCGGCGATCTTCGGATTCCCCGGGCAGTTCGCGCTGCTGCGTGCACCGCTCGTGCGCTTCTTCGACGAAGCGCTCGGTCCGTCGCGCTTCGACGCGCCGCCGATGGTGCGCGGCGTGTACTTCACCAGCGGCACGCAGGAGGGCTCGCCGATCGACCGGCTGCTCGGCACGCTGTCGCGCGCCTACGGGCTGCAGTCGCAGCCGCTGCCCGCGCAGCGCCCCAGCGGTCGCTCGTACTTCGTCACCCGGCTGCTGCGTGACGTGGTGTTCGCCGAGGGCGCGCTCGCCGGTACCAACCTCGCCTGGGAGGGGCGGCTGCGCACCGCCAAGCGGGTCGCGGTCGCGGCGACCGTGCTGCTGGTGGTCGCGGGCACGGTCGGCTGGACGCTGTCCTGGCTCAACAACCGCAGCTACCTGGCCGAGGTGGACGCCCAGGTCGAGGGCGCGAGTCGCGCGCTCGCGCAGCTGCGCGCCGACGATCCGGCCGGGCTGCCTCGGCTGATCGGGGCGCTCGACCGCGTCCGCGGTCTGGCATCGACGCCCGCAGTGCCGGCGGACGATCCGCCGGCAAGCCACGGCTGGGGCCTGTTCCAGGGCGGCAAGCTCGACGACGCCGCGCAGCAGGCCTACCGG
>JBIKMO010000071.1:0-18231 GCA_044359175.1 Burkholderiaceae bacterium
GGTAGAAGTCCTCGTGGTGCGGCGCGCCGTGGAACAGCAGCACGTCGTCGCCGATCGCATGCGTGCGCGGCCAGCCGCGGACCCAGTCGAGCGTCTCCGCATCCAGCCGCGCCAGCGCGAACGTGTCGGAACGGCCGGGCGCATACGTGGCCGGATCGACCAGCGCGACGTCGTGGTTGCCCCGCACGTGCACGCAGTCGAGCCCGCGCAGCATCGCCGCGGTCTCGCTCGGCCACAGCGGGCCGGAGAACGCGTCGCCGATCTGGCAGAGCAGGTCGTGGCCGCGTGCGCGCGCGTCGGCGAGCACCGCCTCGAGCGCGGCGGCGTTACCGTGGATGTCGCTGATCGCCGCGATGCGCATGCGTCGTCCTCCGCGTGCGTCGTGGCGCGCCCGGCGCTGCCCGCCGCGGCGCGTCGTGATCGCTGCGCGCGCTTCAGCCCAGCGTCGCCAACACCGCGCGCAGCTTCGTGACGATCTCGTCGATCTGCGCCTCCTGCACGATCAGCGGCGGCGACAGCGCGATGATGTCCCCGGTCACGCGGATCAGCAGATCCTGCTCGTGGAACGCACGGACGAACGCGTCGAACGCACGCGCCCCGGGCGCTCCGGCACGCGGGGCGAGCTCGATCGCGCCGATCAGCCCGATGTTGCGCACGTCGATCACGTTCGGGCAGTCGCGCAGCGAGTGCACCGCCTCCTGCCACCGGCCCTCGAGCGCGGCCGCCCGGGTCAGCAGCCCCTCGTCGCCGTAGACGTCGAGCGTGGCGAGCGCAGCCGCGCAGGCGAGCGGGTGCGCCGAGTAGGTGTAGCCGTGGAAGAGCTCGATCTGCTTGTCGGGCCCCTGCATGAAGGTCTCGTAGATGCCCTTGCGCGCGAACACCGCGCCCATCGGCACCGTGCCGCTGGTGATGCCCTTGGCCACGGTCGCGAGGTCGGGGACGACGCCGAAGTGCTGCGATGCGAACGGCGAGCCCAGCCGTCCGAATCCGGTGATCACCTCGTCGAAGATCAGCAGGATGCCGTGCCGGGCGGTGATCTCGCGCAGCCGCTGCAGGTAGCCGACCGGCGGGATCAGCACGCCGGTCGAGCCGGCCACCGGTTCGACGATCACCGCGGCGACGGTCGAAGGATCGTGCAGCGCGAGGAGCTTCTCGAGCTCGTCGGCCAGATGCGCGCCCCACTGCGGCTGGCCGCGGCTGAAGGCGTTGTGCGCGAGGTCGTGGGTGTGGGGCAGGTGGTCCACGCCGGCGAGCAGCGCGCCGAAATGCTTGCGGTTGCCCGGGATGCCACCGACCGAGATGCCCCCGAAGCCCACGCCGTGGTACCCGCGCTCGCGGCCGATCAGGCGGGTACGGTGCCCCTCGCCGCGCATCCGGTGGTAGGCGAGCGCGATCTTGAGCGCCGAGTCGACCGCTTCGGAACCGGAGTTGCAGTAGAAGACCTGGCCGAACTCGGGCGGCAGGATCTCCAGCAACCGGTTCGACAGCTCGAAGGCGAGCGGGTGGCCCATCTGGAAGGTCGGCGCGAAATCCATCGTCGCGGCCTGCCGCTGGATCGCGGCGACGATCGGCTCGCGGCAGTGGCCGGCGTTGGTGCACCACAGCCCTGCGACCGCATCCAGGATGCGCCGGCCCTCGGGAGTCCAGTAGTGCATGCCCTGCGCCCGCGCGAGCAGGCGCGGCGCCGCCTTGAAGGCGCGGTTCGCGGTGAAGGGCATCCAGAACGCCTCGAGCCCCTCGACCGAGCGGGTGGCATCCGGGGCGAAGGCGGCGGGTCGGGCCATGTCGTTCATCGGCGATCTCCGGTGGGGCGGTGCGGCCGGGCTGCCTCGCCGGCCATCGGGTCGACTATATCAAGGCGAGGCGGGCCGGGGCGGGGCGGCGGGCCGGTCACAATCCCAGGTACGCCTCGCGTACCCGGGGATCGTCGAGCAGGTCGGTGCCGCGCCCCTGCAGCGCCACGCTGCCGTTCTCCAGCACGTACGCCCGGTCGGCGAGCCTGAGCGACGCCGCGACGTTCTGCTCGACCAGCAGCACGGTCAGGCCCTCGACGTGCAGCCGCCGGATGGTCGCGAGCACGTCGGTCACCACCGACGGCGCCAGCCCGAGCGACGGCTCGTCGAACATGATCAGCCGCGGCGCACCCATCAGGCATCGGCCGATCGCGAGCATCTGCTGCTCGCCTCCGGACAGCGTGCCGGCGAGCTGGTCGCGCCGTTCGGCGAGCCGTGGGAACATCGTGAACACCCGATCGAGTGCCGCGCGGGCGCCGGCGCGGGCGCGCGGCAGCATCGCGCCCACCTCGAGGTTCTCGATCACGCTCATCGTCGGGAACACCTGACGGCCCTCGGCCACCTGTCCGATGCCCAGGTCGCAGACGACGTGGCTGTCCAGCCCCGCGATCGGGCGACCCTCGAACGTGATCGACCCCGCACGCGGCTTGAGGATGCCCGCGACCGCACGAATCAGCGAGGTCTTGCCGGCGCCGTTGGCACCGACGATCGCGACCACTTCGCCCGCACCCACGTCCAGGTCGACCGCGTCGAGGGCCTGGGCGTCGCCGTAGGCCACGCACAGCCCGCGCACCGACAGCATCGCGGTCATTGCGGGGCCTCGGCGCCCAGGTAGCTCTCGAGCACCTTCGGGTCACGGGTGACCTGCGGGGGCGTGCCGGAGGCGATGATCACGCCGTGATGCAGCACGTAGACCCGCTGTGCGAGCGCCATCACCGCGCGCATGACGTGCTCGATCAGCAGGATGGTGACGCCGGTGTCGGCCGCCAGGCGCCGGAACGCCTCGACCATCCGGTCGGTCTCGCTCGGCCGCAACCCCGCCATCACCTCGTCGAGCAGCAGCAGCTTGGGCTCGGTGGCCAGCGCACGCGCGACCTCCAGTCGCTTGCGGTCCGGCAGCGTGAGGCTCGAGGCGAGCCGGTCGCGCAGCGCATCCATGCCGAGCGCGGCAAGCGCGCGGCCCGCGCGGGCGGCGGCCACCGCGCGCTCGCCGGTACCGCGAAAGCCGCCCACCATGACGTTCTCGAGCACGGTCATGTCCGCGAACGGCTTGACGATCTGGAACGTGCGCCCGATGCCGGCCGCACAGATCCGGTCGGGACGCAGCCCGGCGATGTCGCGGCCGTCGAATACGATCCGGCCGGCGTCGGGCGCGAGCGCACCGGCGATCAGGTTGAACAGTGTGGTCTTGCCCGCGCCGTTGGGGCCGATCAGCGCGACCACCTCGCCGCGATGCACCTGCAGCGACGCGTTCGACACCGCCTTCAGGCCGCGGAAGCTGCGCGAAGCGTCGACGACCTCGAGCAGCGGCGGCTCAGCCATCGCCCTCCCCCCGGGGCGCGGCGGCGCGCCCGTCCGTTGACGCGGTGCGCGCCGGCCGGGCCGCTGCCGGCGCGACGCCACCGGGCGGCGGCCCGCCCGCGGCCGGCGCGTCGGCGTCGCGGCGGTCCAAGCCGAGCCTGCGCGCGATCGCCGGCCAGATGCCGTGCGGCATGAACATGATCGCCAGGCCGAGCGCGACCCCGTACAGGATCTGCTTGACGCCCGGGATCTCGCGGCCAGCGGCGGCGAGCGCCTCGTTCAGCCCCTCGGACAGCAGCGTGAGCACCGCCGCGCCGAGGATCGGACCGAAGAGGGTGCCGATGCCGCCGATGATCGGCGCGAGGATGATCTCGATCGAGCGCCCGATGTTGAAGATCTGCTCCGGGAACAGGTTGTTGTAGTAGAACGCGAAGAACACGCCGGCCAGTGCGGTCAGCGCCGCGGACACCTGCACCGCGAACATCTTGTAGCGGAACGTGTCCACGCCCGCGGCGCGGGCGGCGTCCTCGTTGTCGCGGATCGCACGGAAGTAGAAGCCCGCGCGCCCGCGCAGGATCCACGCGCTCACGACGAAGCCGAGCACCGCGAGCCCCAGCGCAAGGTAGTAGAACATCACCGGGTGACCGCGCAGGTTGACCCAGTCCATCCGGTCGGACTGCACGACCTTGAGGAAGAAGCCCCCCGAGCCGCCGACCCAGCCGAAGTGGTCGAAGCCGATCCGCGTGAACTCGGCGAACGCGATCGTGAGCAACGCGAAGTACGTGCCCGAGATGCCGAACCGAAACGCCAGCCAGCCGATCACCGAGGCCGCGGCGACGCAGACCGCGACCGCGACCACGGCACCGACCCACGGGATCACCCCGAAGTGCTGGTAGAGCGCCGCGGCGGTGTACGCGCCCAAGCCGACGTACAGCGCGTGCCCGAGCGACAGCTGACCGCAGAAGCCCATCATGATGTTCCACGCCTGCCCGACGAACGCGAAGTACAGGATCAGGATCATCACCGACAGCAGATAGCGGTCGAGCACCATCGGCAGCGCGATCAGCACCGCGAGCAGCACCGCGAGCGCCACGCGGCAGCGCACCGGCGAGCCGGTGAACACCGCGCCGAGGTCGCGCAGCGCGCTCACCGCGCGGCCCGGCCGAACAGGCCCTGCGGCCGCAGCGCGAGCACCGCGATCAGCAGCGCGAACGAGATCATGCTCTTGGCCGACGGCGTGATGAGCAGCCCAGCGAGCGCCTCGGACACGCCGATCAGCACCCCCCCGGCGAGCGCGCCCGGCATCGACCCGAGCCCGCCGATGATCACGATCACGAAGGCGAGCAACGTGAATGCCGGCCCCGAGTTCGGCGTCACGTCGGCCAGCAGCACGAGCAGGCAGCCGGCCACGCCCACGCACGCGGTGCCCAGCGCGAAGGTGAGCGCGTACAGGTGGCTCACGTTCAGCCCGACCACCTGCGCGCCGAGCAGGTTGTCCGCGCACGCGCGGATCGCCTTGCCGAAGGCGGTGAAGCGGAACACCGCGAACAGCAGCGCACAGGTGGCCAGCGCGACCGCCGCGCAGATCACGCGGACCTTGTCCACCAACAGCGGGCCGATCTCGTAGGACTCGAGCGCGTAGTCGACCTGGACGTTACGCGCATCGGGGCCGAAGGCCACCAGCAGCCCGTTCACCAGGATCAGTGCGACCGCGAGCAGTAGCATGAACTGCGAATGCTCGGGCCGCTCGATGAAAGGGTTGATCAGACCGCGCTGCAGCGCGTAGCCGAGCCCGAAGAACGCGGCACCGACGGGTACCAGCATCCACAGCGGGTCCGTCCCCCACGCGGCGAACGCGACGACCGCGGCGTACATCGCCACCGCCATCAGCTCGCCGTGCGCGAAGTTCACGATCCGGACCACGCCGTAGATCACCGACAGGCCGAGCGCCATCAGCCCGTAGACCAGGCCGGCGAGCAGGCCGCTCAGGACGACGTTGAGGACCGTCTCGAGCGGCATGGATCAGCCGCGCTGCTGCCAGCCGGGCACGGGGTAGACCGGTGCGGCCTGCGCGGCCTGCTTGGGCAGCACGACCGTCGGTTGCCCGTTGCGGTTCTGGATGCAGGCCGACGCGATCTGAGTGTTCTGCCCCTTGGCGTCGAAGCGGATCGGCCCGCCGATCATCATCCGCTCGGCGATGTTGGTCTGGCGGATCGCTTCGGCGAGCGCGGCGCCGTCGGGCGTACCGGCCCGCTTGAACGCGTCGGCGGCGACCAGTACCGCCTCGAAGGTGAACCCCACGTTCAGCGCGTGGAACATCAGCTTCTCTTTCGGGAACTGCTTCGAGAACGCGGCATCCACCCGCTGCGACAGCGCCGCCTTCGGGTCGTACCACGGCACGTTCGAGATGCAGTGATCCGAGAACTTGCCCAGCGCCTTGTAGAACTGCGCCTCGTACATGCCCGGCGAGCCCGGGCTGATGATCGCCTGCGGACTCCAGCGCTGCTTGACCAGTTCGCGCACCAGCAGGATCGCGTCGTTGAGCCGGGAGACCAGCAGGATGAAGTCCGCGCTGGTCGCCTTCGCCTTCGCGACCTCGACCGACAGGTCGCGGGCGGCGGGGTCGTAGGAGATCGTGTCCACCAGCCTGAACGGCAGGAACGTCAGCTTGGGCAGGATCGCGTCGATCGCGCGCCGGTTCGCCTGGCCGAACGTGTCGTTCACGTGCATGAAGACCGCGGTGCGAGGCGCGGCGCTGGTCGCCTGGAACAGGTCGCGCATCAGCGCCAGCCCGTTGGTCACCAGATCCACCGAGGTCGGGAAGTTGCGGAACGTGTAGCGGAATCCCTGCTCGGTGATCTGCGGTGCGGCCGCGATGTTCACGATGAACGGAACCCGTCGCTGCTCGGCGACCTGCGCGATCGCGATCGCCGCGCCCGAATCGAACGGACCGACCAGGACCTGCGCGCCGTCGTTGATCAGCTTCTCGGCGCGCGAGCGGGCGACGTCGACATTGGTCTCGGTGTCGGCGTTCATCAGCTCGACATCGACGCCCAGCATCTGCTTGATCATGCCCGGCGCGATGTCGGCGCCCATCTGGCACGACTGGCCGATGAACGCCTGCACGCCCGAACGCGGCAGCAGCACGCCGACCTTGAGCGCGCGGGTCTGCGCCCGCGAGACGGCCGGCGCGACCGATGCGGCCACGGCTCCGCCGAGCGCCGCGGCGCCAGCCCGGTTGAATTGCCTGCGATTGACGGTCATGGTCTCCTCCTCGTTGTCCGCGCGGGCGTTCATCGCCCGTCGGGGTCGATGATAAGCCGATCAGGCCGGCTCGCGCCCGTCCGGGAGGTCGACCGGGCGGTCGAGCGCCATGACCTGGGCGCGCAGCCACCACAGCAGCACGAGGCCGGGCAGCGCGGCGAGCACGGTCAGCAGGAAGAACGTCGGCCAGCCGAAGGCCTCGACCAGCACGCCCGAGGCCGGGCCGACGTAGACCCGGCCGACCGCCGCGAGCGCCGACAGCAGCGCGTACTGCGCGGCCGAGAAGCGGCGGTCGGTCAGCGCCATCAGGAAGGCGACGAACGCCGCGGTACCCAGCCCGCCGCACAGGTTCTCGATGGCGATCGCGGTGGCCATCAGGCCGTAGGACTTGGCCGAGACCGCGATCAGCCAGTAGCCGAAGTTCGACACCGCCTGCAGGATGCCGAACCACATCAGCGCCCGCCACAGGCTCACCCGGGAGAGCAGCGCGCCGCCGGCCAATGCGCCGACGATCGTGGCCGCCAGCCCGAGCACCTTGTTGACCGCACCGACCTCGGTGGCCGTGAAGCCGGCGCCGCGGATCAGGAACGCGGTCGACAGGCTGCCGGCGAACGCATCGCCGAGCTTGTACAGCACGATCAGCGCGAGCAGCGCGACCGCGCCGCGGCGCTCGAAGAACGCGTCCCAGGGCGCGACGAACGATGGGAACCCGGCGCGCCGCGCCGCCCAGAGCGCCGCGCCGAACGCCGCGAGCAGCGCGAGCGTGTCGGCGCCGAGCTTCTGGAACCGGCCGGGCCGCTCGGGCAGCATCGCGTCGAACGCGGTGTCCACAAGCCACCAGACCGCGCCGCCGGCGGCCAGCATCGCGACGAAGCCGCGCCATTCGGCCCGCGCGTCGCTCGCCAGCCGCAGATCGTCGTTGGCCGTGCGCGGCGCGAGCAGCGTGACGCCCGCCATCACGACGAACAGCACGCCGAGCGCGCGGAAGGTGTTCGGCCAGCCCAGCCACTGGTCGGCGACGATCAGCGCGAGCCCGCCCGAGACCAGCATCGCCAGCCGGTAGCCGAGCACCGACACCGCGGCGCCCGCACCGCGCTCGTGGGCATCGAGCAGGTCGGTTCGGTAGGCGTCGAACACGATGTCCTGCGACGCCGACAGGAACGCGACCGCGACCGCCAGCAACCCGAGCATGCCGATGGACGCCTTCGGCTCGAACGAGGCCATCGCCCAGCAGGCAGCGGCCAGCAGCAGCTGGGTGATCAGCAGCCAGCCGCGTCGCCGGCCCAGCCAGCGCGGCTCGAACCGATCGAGCAGAGGCGCCCAGACGAACTTGAACGTGTACGGCAGACCGGCCAGCGCGAAGAAGCCGATGGTCTTGAGGTCGATGCCCTCGACCGTCAGCCACGCCTGCAGCGTGCCGGACGACAGCGCGAGCGGCAGGCCGCTCGCGAAGCCCAGTGCGAGCATCGCGGCCATGCGGCGCGAGGCGAACAGCCGGCTGATCGGCGGCGGGGCTGCGTCGGCGGTGGACATCGGGTCGGACCGGGCGGTCGGGCAGTGTAGCAGCGGCGCCGCTCGCGTTAAGCTCCTCGCCATGCACCCTGCGCAGCCGGCTCCGCGCCGCGGCGCGGCCGCCCGAGCCGCCCGCGTCGGCGCGCTCGCGCTCGCGATCGCGCTCACCGGCTGCTCGGCCGGCGCCGAGGACGACGCCGAGCGGCGTGCCCGCGAGGCGATGGCGCAGGACGAGGGCATTGCCGTGCCCCGGCGCAGCATCGCCGCCGGCCTCGCCTCCTCCGAAGCGCTCGAGCGCCGCGCCCAGGCCGAGTACGCGCAGCTGCTGCGGCAGGCCTCGGCGCAGCGCGCGCTCGCACCGGGCGGCCACCCGACGCTCGCGCGCCTGCAGACGATCGCGAACCGGCTGATCCCGCACACCCGCCGCTTCAGCGATCGGGCCGAAGGCTGGCGCTGGGAGGTGAACCTGATCGGCTCGCGCCAGGTCAACGCGTTCGTGATGCCTGGCGGCAAGATCGTGTTCTACAGCGCAATCATCGAGCGGCTGCAGCTCACCGACGACGAGATCGCGATGATCATGGGCCACGAGATGGCCCACGCGCTGCTCGAGCACGGCCGCGAGCGCGCGGGCAAGACCATGATCGCGCAGGTGGGCACGCTGGTCGCGTCGGTGGTGTCGCAGGTGCTCGGCTATGGCGACCTGGGCGGACAGCTCGCCTCCGGCGCCGCACAGCTGACGCTGCTCACGTTCAGCCGGGGCGACGAGAGCGAGGCCGACCTGGTCGGCATGGACATCGCCGCCCGGGCGGGGTTCGACCCGCGGGCCGCCGTCTCGCTGTGGCGCAAGATGGCCGAGGCCGCCCGCGGCCAGCCGCCCGAATTCCTGTCGACCCACCCGTCGCACGCGACGCGGATCGACACGCTGAGCGCGGCGCTGCCCAAGGTGCTGCCGCTGTACGCCCGAGCGACCGGCCAGCGCCTGGAGTCGCTGCCGCCTTACCGGTCCAGCGCGGGCCCACCGGTGCGATGAGACACCTGACCGTGACCGTGCGCGGCCGTGGGGCGCGGCCTCGCCGCGCGCCGCGATGACCGCCGGGCCGACACCGCCCGCCCCGAGGCAGGACGCTGCGCCGCGCCGCTGCGACGTGTGCAATGGTGACGCCGACGGGCTGTGCGCGACGCTGCAGTGGCGCTTCGCCCACCCGGGCCCGGCTGGGTTGGTCACGGGCCTGAAGCGCGAGATCGAACTGCTGCAGCGGGTGCCGCCCGACGCGTTCGACGAGATCTGCGTGTTCGATCTGTCGATGCTGCGCAATCATGACGCGCTGCTGCGGCTGCTCGCCGCCGGGGTGCGGGTGCGCTGGTTCGACCACCATGCCGCGCCGCAGCGGCCGGCCAACCCGCGGCTGCAGGCTTCGATCGATCACGATCCGGCCGCGTGCACCAGCCTGCTGGTGGACCGGGCCCTCGGGGGCCGGCACCGAGCCTGGGCGCTGGTCGGCGCCTACGGCGACAACCTCGCGCCGGTGGCCGATGCGCTCGCGAGCGCCTCGGGGTTCGACCCCGGCCGGCGCGCGGCGCTGCGACGCCTGGGCGAAGCGCTCAACTACAACGCCTATGGTGAGCATGAATCGGACGTCTGCATCGCGCCGGCGCGCCTGCTCGAGCGAATGACGCGATACACCGACCCGCTTCGCTTCGCACGCGAGGACCCGGTGGTGGCCGCGATCGCGCGGCGGCGCCGCGACGACCTGCGGCATGCGCGAGCGCTCGCACCGCACTGGCGCGGCGCCGGCGGCTGCGTGTGGACGCTGCCGCATGCGCGGTGGGCTCGTCGCGTGGTCGGCGAACTCGCCAACGCGCTCGCCAACGCCGACCCACGCCGTGCGCAGGCGGTGCTCGCCGCCGACGCCGCGGGCGACTACCGGGTGAGCGTGCGCGCGCCGCGAACGGCGCCGCACGGCGCCAACGCGCTGTGCGCAGCCTTCGGCGGGGCCGGGCGGGCGGCGGCTGCCGGGATCGACCGGCTGCCGTCCACGCAGCTCGATCGGTTCGTTGCCGCGTTCACGAACACCTGGCGATGAGACGGCCCCCCGCATGCTGATCTTCGCTCTGGACCCCGGATGCACGCTCGCGCCCGCGGTCGCACGGCTGCTCGGCGAGCCGCTCGCGCCGCACGAGGAACGCGTGTTCGAGGACGGCGAGCGCAAGCTGCGCCCGCTGGCGGACCCGCGCGGCGCCGACGTGTTCGTGCTCGCGAGCCTGCACGGCGGGCCGGTCGACGGGCCCCACGACAAGCTGGTGAGGCTGCTGATGTTCGTGGCGACGCTGCGCGACCATGGCGCGGCGCGCGTGACCGCGGTCGTGCCCTACCTCGCGTACGCGCGCAAGGACCGCACCACGCAGCCGTACGACCCGGTCGCCTCGCGGCACGTCGCGCTGCTGCTCGAGGCGGTCGGCACCGACGCGCTGATCGTGCTCGAGGTGCACAACCTGTCGGCGCTGCAGAACGCCTTCCGCATTCCGGTGCTTCACCTGAGCGCGCACGAGGCGTTCGACGCGATCGTCGACGAGTGGGCGGCGCGCGGGCCGCTCGCCGTGGTCTCCCCGGATCCGGGCGGCGTCAAGCGCGCGCAGCTGTGGCGCGAGCACCTCGAAGCCCGCCTGGCGCGGCCGGTCGGCTTCGCGATGATCGACAAGCGGCGCAGCGGCGGTCGGGTCAGCGGCTTCGACCTGGTCGCGGGCGACGTCGCGGGCGCGTATGCCCTGGTGCTCGATGACCTGATCGCCAGCGGCGGCACGATCCGCCGGGCGGCGCAGGCGCTGCGTGGGGCGGGCGCGCTCGAGGTCGCCGCCTTCGCTGCCCACGGTCTGTTCCTGCCGCCGGCGGCCGAGGCCCTGGGCGACCCGGCGCTGCTCGCGATGGTCGCGGTCTGCGACGGCGTGCCCGCGTTCCGAGTGCCACCGGACGGCGCGCTCGCGACACGGCTGCGGACCGTGACCGTGGCGCCGCTGATCGCGCGCGCGATCGAGCACTGCCGGCGCGACTCGGTCCGCTGACGACCGCGGCACGCGGACCTCAGTCGTTCCCGAACTCGAGAGCGGGACACTCGCGCAGCACGAGCGCGACGAACCGACGCGCCAGCGGCAGCCAGTGCGCCGCCCGCCGCGGTTCCGGCTCGAACAGATGCGCGACCGCCAGGCGCGCGCGCAGCAGCGCCCGATAGGCACGGTACAGCGGCAGCAGCGCGACACCCTGCGGATCGGCGAGCGCCCCCGCGAGCGCGCGCGCGAGTCGGGCACCGACCCAGCCCGCGCCGGCGAGGTCGCACTCGACCCACAGCAGCGCCACCTCCTCGAACGGGTCGACCTGGCGCAACCTGGCATCGAACTCGAGCGCATCGATCACCCGGGGCGGTCGCAACAGGCACACGTGCTCGGGCCGCAGGTCGCCATGGCCGTCGACCACCCGCCCGAGCAGACAGCGCTCGCGCAGCCGCGGCGCGGCGCGCTCGAGCGCATGCTCGAAGCGCTCGAGCACCGGCCCGGCCTCGGCGAACCCGAAGCGCGGATCGGCGAGCGTGAGCCGGTTGGTGCGGTGTTCGCGCCGGAACCGCTCGACGAAGCCTTCGGGGTCCGGCGGCGGGCGCTCGGCGCGCCGGTAGAACGCGACCAGCAGGTCGGCCAGCGCATCGACGTCGGCGCCGCTCACCGCGTGCCCGGCGGCCAGCCGATCGAGCATCCGCTCGCTCGGCAGGCGGCGCATGCGCACCAGCCAGTCGAGCGTCCGGGCACCTGAGGCCGGCGCGGTCTCCGGCACCAGCGACAGCCGCCTGCCGTCCCAGCGCAGTGCGTCCAAGCCGAGGACCACCCCGGGCGCGAGGCGGGCGTTCAGCCGCAGCTCCTCACGGCACGCGTGCTCACGCGCTTCCAGACTCGTGAAGTCCAGGTACGGGAACCGCACCGGCTTCTTCAGCTTCCACACCCGCTCGCCGGCGAGGAAGACCCAAGCCATGTGCGTCTCGACGACGGTCACCGACCCCGGTACGCGGGCGATCGACCGGTAGGCCGCCGGCGAGCGCAGGAAGCGCAGGCGCGCCGCCTGATCCGGTGGCCCGGCGGACGGCGGCACGGGCACCGACCGCGCACCCGAGGACGCGGCGGGCGGGCGGCCCCGGGGCGCGCGGCCGACCGCACCCCGTGCGGTCACCATCCGGGCCCCGGGCCGCGGTCCGCGTCGACCGGGTCGTCGGACGACGGCTCGTGCACGCCCTGCTCGCCGTCGCCCGACCCGTCGGTCGCGGCCGATTCCTCGCTCACCCTGCCCGGCATGGGCGAGGGCCCCGGGACCGACTGCAGCTCGGGAAACGCGCGCGCATCCGGCAGGTCGGGCGGGCCCTCGGGCGACCCATCGGCCGGATCGGGCGGTGCGACGGCGCGAGACGGTGCGCCGCGTGCGGCGGGCCGGGCAGGCGAGTCGGACGATGGGCGGGGACGCATGCGGCGACTGTAACGGCCGCGCCCGGCATCCGGTCTTGCGCAGGATCAACCCGAGCGCGCGCGCGCGGCGCACCATGTGCCGATGCATCCGCCGCTGCTCGACCGTCTGGTCGCCTCGCTCGCCGAACGCAGCGGCGTGCCCTTCGCGCTCGCGCTGCCCGACGGCACCGTGGTGGCAGGCGGCGACGGCGCGCCGCGCTTCACGCTGCGGTTCCGGACCGACGCGGCGCTGCTGGAGGTGTTCGCGCGCGGCCACATGGCGCTGCTGGAGGCCTACTTCGCCCAGCACCTCGATCTCGAGGGCGATCTGGGCGCCGCGCTCGCCGCCGGCCAGACCGTGAGCGTGGACCCGGCGTTCGATCCGATCGGCCGCGCCGAGAACCGGCTGCACGAGCTGCGCTTCTCCAACCGCAGCCCGAGCCAGGCCAAGGCGAACGCCCGCGCGCACTACGGTCTGCCCGAGGCGTTCTACCGGCTGTGGCTGGACGATCCGCTGAAGATGTACACCTGCGCATACTGGTCCGAGGGCACGACCAGCCTCGAACAGGCGCAGCACAACAAGATCGACCACGTGATCCGCAAGATCCGGCTCGCGCCCGGCGACCGGTTCGTCGACATCGGATGCGGTTTCGGCGGCTTCATGTTCCGCGCCGCCGAGCAGATCGGCGCGTACGGGGTGGGCGTCAACACCACCACCGAACAGGTGGTCTGGCTGCGCGAGGCGATCGCGCAGCGCGGCCTGCGTGAGCGGCTGTCGGTCCGCGAGGCCGACTTCCGCGAGGTCGACGGCCCGTACGACAAGGTGGTGTCGATCGGGGTGCTCGAGCACGCCGGTCGCGACCAGCTCGCCGAGGTGATCCGCGCGCACGCGCAGTTCCTGCGTCCGGGCGGGCTCGGCATGGTGCACTTCATCGGCCACGTCGGCCGTTACAACACCGAGCTGTTCATCCGCAAGCACGTGTTTCCGGGCGGCTGGATCCCGTCGCTCGCCGACGTGATCGTCGAGCTGGAGCGCTGCGGCCTGGAGGTGGTCGACATCGAGAACCTTCGCCGGCACTACGCGCTCACGCTCGACGCGTGGGCCGCCCGCTTCGAGGCGAACTGGGAGGCGATCCGCGCAATCGATCCGGTGCGATTCGACGAGCGCTTCCACAGGATCTGGCGTACCTACCTGGTCGGCTGCGCCGAGATGTTCCGCTCGCCGGCCGGCTACACGCACCTGTTCCAGATCGTCTTCAGCAAGGGCAACCTGAGCGGCGACGGCTATCCGATGAGCCGCGCGTTCCTCTATGGCGGATGATCCGCGCGCCGCGTACCGGGCGCGGGCCGACGCCGCCTCGGCGGCGCTACGGCAGGCTGCGAGCGATGCGCCGCTCGGCCTGTCGCGGCGCTCCTCGAACCTGTTCCGAGACCGCGACGAGCCGCCGAAGCACCGGCTCGACCTGAGCGGCTTCGACCACGTGATCGAAGTCGACGCGGCCGCCGGCTGGGTGGACGCCGAGGCCCGCATCGAATACGAGGCGCTGGTCGACGCGACCCTCGCGCACGGCTGCATGCCCGCGGTGGTGCCGCAGCTGAAGTCGATCACCGCCGGCGGTGCGGTCGCCGGCGTGGGCATCGAGGCCACGTCGTTTCGGCACGGCCTGGTGCACGACACGCTGCTCGAGGCGGACGTGCTGCTGGCCGACGGTACGGTGGTCACGGCCCGCCCCGACAACGCGCACCGAGACCTGTTCCTCGGTCTGGCCAATTCGTACGGAACGCTCGGCTACCTGCTGCGGCTGCGACTGGCGACCGTGCCGGTGCGTCCGTTCGTCCGGGTCGAACACCGGCGACTGCGTGAACCGGACGAGTGCGTCGCCGCGCTGCAGGCGGCCTGCGACCGGCCGCAGGCGGACTTCGTCGAGGGCGTTGCGTTCGGACCCGAGGACTTCGTGCTGAGCGTCGGCAGGTTCGTCCAGACCGCGCCCGAGACGAGCGACTACGGCTGGCTGCGGATCTACCACCGCTCGCTGCACGCCCGAGCGGTCGATCACCTGCGCACCCGCGACTGGCTCTGGC
This sequence comes from Burkholderiaceae bacterium, assembly GCA_044359175.1. Classification (GTDB taxonomy): domain Bacteria; phylum Pseudomonadota; class Gammaproteobacteria; order Burkholderiales; family Burkholderiaceae_E; genus UBA4615. Next base: position 14,652 of record JBIKMO010000071.1, read on the forward strand.
GATGGGACACCGACTGGTTCTGGTGCTCGCGCAACTTCGGGGCCGAGTACGGTCCGCTGCGGCTGCTGCTCGGCCGACGCCGGCTGAACTCGCGCACCTGGTCGCGATGGATGCGCTGGAACGCGCGGCACGGCGTCAGCCGGCAGCTGGCACGCTGGCGCGGCGTGCACGTCGAGTCGGTGATCCAGGACGTCGACCTGCCGTTCGGGCGGGCCGCCGATTTCCTGCGCTTCCTGCTGCGGGAGATCGGCATCGTGCCGATCTGGCTGTGCCCGATCCGCGCCGGCGACCCGACGCTCCCGTTCACGCTGTACCCGCTGGCGACCGACACCCGGTACCTGAACTTCGGCTTCTGGGACGTGATCGAGCGGCACGAGCCGTTCGAGCCCGGGCACTTCAACCGGCTCATCGAGCAGCGGGTGATCGCCGACGGCGGGATCAAGTCGCTGTACTCGGACGCCTACTTCACCCGCGAGGTCTTCGCACGCGCGTACCGGCTCGATGCGTTCGACGCGCTCAAGGCGCGCTACGACCCGCAGCGCCGGCTGCTCGGGCTGTACGAGAAATGTGTGCTGCGCGCATGAGCCCGGTCCAGACCGGTCGGGTCGGCGGCGCACGTCGCACGCCGCCGCGATGAACGCGCCCGTGCCCTTCGAAGACCGGCGCGCCGCCGGACGCGCGCTCGCCGAGGCGCTGCGCGACCGTCCGCCGGCGGCTGCGGTCGTGGTCCTTGCGCTGCCGCGCGGCGGCGTGCCGGTGGCCGCCGAGGTCGCGCGCGCGCTTCGCGCGCCGCTGGACCTGCTGATCGTGCGCAAGATCGGCGCCCCAGGGCAGCCCGAACTGGCGGTCGCCGCGATCGTCGAGGGCGATCCGCCGGATCTCGTGGTCGACGAATCCATCCGCGCCGCGCTGCGGGTCCCCCGTGCGTGGATCGAGCGGCAGGCCGCGCACGAGCTGCGCGAGATCGCCCGGCGTCGAGAACGCTACCTCGCCGGGCGTGCGCCGCTCCCGGTGACCGACGCGACCGTGGTGCTGGTCGACGACGGCGTCGCCACCGGCACCACGGTGCGCGCGGCGCTGCGCGCGCTGCGCCGGCGCGCGCCTGCGCGGGTGATCCTGGCCGTGCCGGTGGCGCCGCCGGAGGTGATCGACGCACTGCGCGCCGACGTCGACGACCTGGTCTGCCTCGCCCGGCCCGAGCCGTTCGGGGCGGTCGGCTGCCACTACGTCGACTTCCGCCAGGTCGACGACGACGCGGTGATCGCGGCGCTCGCGGCGGCAGGACCCACGGTGCCCTGAACGAGCGCCGTCGGACGTGCGTGCGGCGCGGCGCACCGCTCAGTCGCCGCGCGGCCGCACCCGAACCCCGTCCATCACCGCGGACGGCGGATAGACGATCACCCGCTCGCCCGCCTGCAGCCCCGAGCGGATCCATGCGTGCACGCCGTTGCGCCCGCCGAGTTCGACCGGCACCTGCCGCGCGCGGCCGTCGCGGACCGCGAAGACCGCCGTACGCGCGGGTGCGGACGCGTCGCCGGCCGGCGCGGGCAGCGGAAACACCGCACTCACCGGCACCCGCACCGCGTCGTCGACCGACAGCACGACGATGCGCACCGACACGCGGTAGCCGTCGCCGAGCGCGGCCCAGCGCTCGTGCGGGCTGATCAGGTCGACGAGCACGTTGACCCGCTGCTCCTCGACCCCCAGCGCCGACACCTTGGTGAAGGCCGATGGCTCGACCCGCCGTACCGTACCCTCGAGGGCGTCCGGCCCGCCCCAGCGCTCGATCCGCACGCGGTCTCCCGGCCGCGTGCGCAGCGCGTCGGTGGTGAGCAGCTCGGCGACGATCTCCAGACGACGCGTGTCGCCGAGCTCCAGCAGCGGGGCGCCGAGCGCCACGACCGCCTCGTTGGCCTGCACCACCTTCAGCACCCGGCCCTCGACCGGCGAGCGGACCTCGAACGGCGTGCCCCCGGCGCCGGCCTGCCGGACCGCGCCGAGCGCCGCACGCGCCTGCTCCAAGTCGTGCTCGGCGACATGTCGCTCCTGTTCGCTCGCCTCGATCTCCTTGCGCGCCGCCGCCACCGCGAGCCGGTCGTCCTCGAGCTTGGTCGGGGCGACGAACCCGCGAGCGGCGAGCTGCTCGCTGCGGACCCGGTCGTTCTCGGCCTGCTGCAGGCCGACCCGCGCACGGTCGAGCCGCGCGGCAGCCCGCAGCACCGCGGCCTCGGCGGCCTGCACCCGCGCCTGCTGGCTGCGTACCGTCCGCTCGTCGAGCAGCGGCGACAGCGCGGGCGACAGCCGCGCGACCACGGTGCCGGCAGCCACCGCATCGCCCTCTCGCAGCGCGATGCGCGCCAGCCGGCCCGCGAGCGGCGCCGACACGGTGAAGCGCTCGCGCAGCCGCGTGCGCGCGTCCTCGTCGATCGTGATCTCGAAGCGGCCCCGGTCGGACCGCGCGACCTCGATCGGCACCGGCCGCGGCGCGAAGGCCCAGGCGAGCAACGCCGCGGCCGCGGCGGCGGCGCCGATGCCGAGGAGGAGCGTGCTGCGTTTCATGTCGTTCCCGAAGGGTCCTCGAGCCGGCACCGGGCCGGCGTTCACTCACGCGTCTTCAGCGCGCCCACCAGATCCAGCCGATCGACCCGCCGTCGTACCACCAGAGCGCTCGCCGTACCCGCGCCCACCACGCACAGCGCGGCCCACGCGTACGTCCGCGGCTGCAGCGACACCGGAAACGCGAACTGGTCCGAGGCCAGCAGCGACACGATGCCGCGCACGAGCGCCTCGCCCAGCAGCATGCCCAGCGGCAGCGACAGCGCGATCAGCAGCGCCTGCTCGCCCAGCAGCAGCGTCGAGACCTCGCCGCGCGTGAAGCCGAGCACGCGCAGGCTGGCGAGCTCCCAGGTCCGCTCGGCGAGCGCGATCCGCGCGTGGTTGTAGACGACGCCCACGGCGATCACGATCGCGAACACCGTCATGATCGTGCTCATGATGCGGATGTTGCGCGCGCTCACCTCGTTCATGTTGCGCTCCAGGGTCGACTTGCTGAAGGTGCCCACCAGGCGCGGCATCGACCGGATCGCCGCGAGCGTGGCCGGCTCGGCGCCGCGCTCGAGTGCGAGCGCGTAGCCGGAGGCCACGTCCGACTCGCCGAGCAGGCGGTTCAGCGTGCGCCGCTCGATGTACGCGTTCAGCCCCATCATCTCGCGCACGGTGGCGGCGACCAGGACCGACACCGTGCGCTGCCGGCCTTCGATCACCTCGACCCGGACCGTGTCGCCAACCCGCAGCCCGAGCTTGGCCGCGAGCCGGTCGGTCATCAGCAGGCCGTCCTCGGGCAGCGGTACCGGGCGGGCGTCGATGTCGACCACCCGGCGCAGCGTCGCGTCCGCCTCCAGGCCCTGGATCGCACCGCGCACCGTGCGGTGACCCGCGACGAAGCGCACGGCGACATCTCGTCCGGACTCGACTGCGATCACGCCGGGCAGCCGGGCGAGTTCGTGGCGCACCGCGTCGTCGCCGGGCTCGGCCAGCCGTACGTTGAGGTCGGCTCGCATCGAGACCGAGAACGCGGTGT
>JBIKMO010000288.1:0-5507 GCA_044359175.1 Burkholderiaceae bacterium
GCGCTGCGGATGGGCCTGATCGCGAAGGCCGAGGAGGCCGCGCGGCGCCAGCACACGCCCAAGGTGGCGTTCGTCGCGCCGCCGAAGGACTACGTCGCCTCCAGCGGGAAGCGCGTGGCCGCGTCCGACGTCGACCTGCTGGTGCGCGCGCTGTCGATGGGCAAGCTGCACCACGCGATGATGGGCACGGCGGCGGTCGCGATCGGCACCGCCGCGGCCATCCCCGGCACGCTGGTGAACCTCGCCGCGGGCGGCGGTGCGCGCGGCGCGGTGCGCTTCGGGCATCCGTCGGGCACGCTGCGCGTGGGCGCCGAGGCGGTGCAGGAGGGCGGCGAGTGGGTCGTGAAGAAGGCGATCATGAGCCGCAGCGCGCGCGTGCTGATGGAGGGCTGGGTGCGGGTGCCGGGAGACGCGTTCTAGGCGTGCGCCGGTCCGCCTGCCCGGCATCGCGGGCCGCCCCAGACCACCTCTCGACCCGACCTATGACGACGATCTCCGGCATCTCATCGATGGCCACGCAGGCGCTGCTCGGCGAGCTGGCGCAGGCCTGGCGCGCGCGCAGCGGGTGCGCGGTGCGCTTCGAGTCGGTGGGCGGCGTGGTGGCGGTGCGTCGCGTCGAGGCCGGCGAGCCCTTCGACCTGGTCGTGCTCGCGCAGGACGCGATCGACGCGCTCGCCGCACAGGGCCACCTGCGCGCGGGCAGTACCGTGGCGCTCGTGCGATCCGGCGTGGCCGTGGCCGTGCCGGCCGGTGCGCCCCGCCCCGACCTGTCGACCGAGGACGCGGTGCGCGCGGCGGTGCTGGCCGCGCGCCGCGTCGGCGTGTCCACCGGACCGAGCGGCGTGCAGTTGCTGCGGCTGTTCGAGCGCTGGGGCATCGCCGGGACGCTGCAGCCCCGGCTGGTGCAGGCGCCGCCCGGCGTGCCGGTGGGCGCGCTGCTCGCGCGCGGCGAGGTGACGCTCGGATTCCAGCAGCTGAGCGAACTGATCCACGTCGAGGGCATCGACGTCGTCGGGCCGCTGCCGGCGTCGATCCAGATCGAGACCGTGTTCGCCGCCGGCATCGGCGCGCGCAGCGCGCTCGTCGAGGACGCCGCGCGCTGCATCGGCTTCATGGCGTCGCCCGAGGCCGACGACGCCAAGCGCCGGCAGGGGATGGCGCCGATCTGAACGCCGCGAGGTCGTGGTGGCCCGCCGAGCGGGGCGCGAAGCCGTCGCTCGCGCGGTCGATCGCCGCGGCGGCACGCCGCCGTCGCCGACGCCAACATCGGCGGCGGCAGCGGACAGGTGGCCGCCGCCTCGGTGTGTCGGTGGCGGGCGGCGCGGTGCTGGCGCGCTGGCTCGGCGTTCAGACGCGCTACGAGGTGCTGGTGCGGTCCGACGACGGCATCGACCGCGCCTTTTCGGTCGACGCGCCGCCGGCGCTGAAGCAGGGCGCCACGGTGCGGGTCGTCGACGGCGTGCTGCAGCGATCGCCCGGGGCGGTCCGCCACGATGCGTGGCGGGCCGCCCGTCGATGGGGCGCGGCGCACGCGCCCCCGTTGCAGGCAGGTCCGAACTCAGGGTGGATGACTGGTCCTCTAGAGGTCTGTAGGATGTCGGCATGAATCGCCAAGTCGTTGCACCGCGACCGGGCATCGTCCCGCAGCCCTCGGGCAGGCCCGCCGTGGTCGCCCTGCGGCGCCCGGTCGGCCAGACCACCTACGGTGCGCTGGCCGACGCGCTGCGGGCGCGCATCGTGGCGGGGGAGTGGCCGCCAGGCAGCGCACTGCCCGCCGAGCAGACGCTCGCCGGCGAGCACGGCGTGGCGCTGGGCACGCTGCGGCAGGCGCTGTCGGTGCTGGCGCAGGCCGGCCTGGTCGAGCGCCGGCACGGCCGCGGCACCTTCGTGAAGTCGGCGCTGGGCGGCGCGTCGATGCTGCGCTTCTTCCGCTTCGGCGACGGCACCGAGGTGCCGGCCTCGCGCATCCTCGAGCGGCGCGAGGCGCCGCTGCCGCCGGAGGCCGCCGCTTCGCTGGGCGTGGCGCCGCGCAGCGACGGCCTGCGCCTGCGGCGCGTGCGCGTCCTCGGCGGCCAGCCGGTGCTGCACGAGGAGCTCTGGCTGCCGCTGCCGCGGTTCGCCGCGCTCGCCGGCGACGACTCCTCGGGCTGGGGCGACCTGCTGTACCCGATGTTCGCCGCCCGCTGCGGGGTGCACGTGCACCGCGCGCTCGACACGGTGGCCTTCGGCTCGATGCCCGCCGGCGCGGCCCGCGCACTGGCCCTGCCCGCCGGTCATCCGTGCGTGGTGGTCACGCGCCGCGCGTTCGACCTGGCGGGTCGCTGCGTGGAACACCGCGTGACGCGCGGCGACGCCCACGCCTTCCACTACAGCGTCACGCTCACCTGAACCCCTCCCACGGAGCCCCGATGAACCCGTCCGACCGGCCCGCGCTGCCCGACCTCCCCGAATCGACCCGCCGGCCGCCCGTGGCCTGGCGTCGCCGCCTGCTGCGGGCCGCCGCCGGCACCGCTGGCGCGGCCGCGATCGCCCCGTGGCCGGCCGCGCGCGCGTCGTCACCGATCGCCGGCGGCAAGCCGGTCACCCTGGTCGTCAGCTACCCGGCGGGCGGTGGCGCCGACCTGATGGCGCGGCTGGTGGCGCCCCGCATGGCCGAGGCGCTGGGCCAGCCGGTGGTGGTCGAGAACCGCCCGGGCGCCAGCGGCACGATCGCCGCGCAGGGGGTGGCGCGCGCCGCCCCCGACGGCGCCACGCTGCTGCTCGATGCCTCATCGTTCGCGGTGAACCCGGCGCTGTTCCCCAGGCTGCCGTACGACCCGGCCACCGCGTTCACGCCGCTGGCGGTGCTCGCGCTGTACCCGAACGTGCTGGTCTGCACCCCCTCGTTCGAGGCCAGGACGGTGGCCGACGTCGTGCGCCTCGCGCGGGCCCGGCCCAGGGGGCTCGCCTATGCGTCGTCGGGCAACGGCTCGGCGCAGCACCTGGCGGGGGCGCTGTTCGAGGACGTGGCGCGCGTGGAGCTCACCCACGTGCCCTACCGCGGCGGCGGCCCCGCGATGACCGACGTGATGGGCGGCCAGGTGCCGCTGTTCTTCGCGAACGTGGCCTCGGGGCTGGTGCACGTCCAGGGCGGCCGGCTGCGGCCGCTCGCGGTCACGGCCGCGGTGCGCTCGCGGGCGCTGCCCGGCGTGCCCACGATGGCCGAAGCCGGGCTGCGCGGCGTGGAGGTGCACGAATGGAACCCGATCCTGGCGCCGGCCGGCCTGCCCGCGCCGGTGAAGGCCACGCTGGTCGGCGCGATCCGCCGCGCGATGGACGACCCCGAGGTGCTCGGCCGCGTGCGCGCGCTCGGGGGCGACGTGTTCCCGATGGGCGGCGACGGCGCGGTGGAGCGCTTCCTGCAGGCGCAGACCGCCCAGTGGGGGCGGATCGTGCGCGAGCGGAACATCCAGCAGGGGTGAGCTCCCCCGAGCGAGGCATCCGGACCCGGACATCGGCGACCCGCGTCGCTGCCGCCGACGGCTGGGACTGCCACGTCCACGTGTTCGACGCCGGCCGGCCCGTACGGCCGGGGCACTACGAGCCGGCGCATCGGCCGCTGGCCGAGGTGCAGGCGCTGGCGCGTGCGCACGGCGTCGGGCGCCTGGTGCTGGTGCAGCCCAGCGTCTACGGCACCGACCACGAGGTGCTGCTGCAGGCGCTGCGAGCCGGTGGCGACGCGCACCGCGGCGTGGCCGCGTTCGACCCGGGCATCGACGATGCCGGCCTCGATGCGATGCACGCCGCCGGCGTGCGCGGCGTGCGGCTCAACCTGGTGTCGCCGGTGGGCGCCACCGCGCAGGTGCTGGCCGAGGTGCCGCGGCTGTCGCCGCGGCTGCGCGAGCGGGGCTGGCACCTGCAGTGGTACGTGGGCGCCGACGCACTGCCGGCGGTCGCCGACGCGCGGCGCGCGCTGGGCGATGCCGCGCCGCCCTTCGTGCTCGACCACCTCGCCGGCCTGCGCGCCGACCTGCCGCGGCGGCACCCGGCGTGGACGGCCCTCGCGGCGCTCGCCGACGCGGGCGCATGGGTGAAGCTGTCGGGCTGGTACCGGCTGGGCGACGATGCACCGTACCTGCGGCTCGTCGGGCACCTCGAGGAGGTGGCGCGCCGGTTCGGCGACCGCCTGGTGTGGGGCTCCGACTGGCCGCACACGAGCTTCCCGCCCGATGCGTCGCCGGACTATGCATCGCTGTGGGAGCCGGTGTTGGCGGTGCTCGGCGCGGCGCGCGCGCGGCGCATCCGCTCGCAGGCGCCGCTGCGCCTGTACGGGTGACGACGGGTCCGCGGCGGCCCCGGGGTCGTCGCCCGCATCGCCGGGTCATGGCGCCGGCCGCGTCTCGCAGCGGTAGACGCCCAGGGTCTGCACGAGGACGGGCCGCGGGTTGCGGCAGGACCCCCGGAAGGTCCCGCCGGGGTTCACGGTGCTGGCGGCCTGCAGGCGAGCCGGCGGGGAGACGGCGTTGTCGCGGCTGGCCTCGATCACCCGCGGCAGCCCGCTGGCGCAGGAGAAGTCCGCCGCCCGTTCGTACGACCGCCGACGACCGTCGTAGGCCGGCCGGCCGATTGTCCGGGGTCCGCCGCACGACGATCCTGCACCGCAAGGGGACCTTCGACGCCGCCCTGCTCGAGGCGCTGCTCGCGATCGGCGTGCCGGCCGAGCGGGCGCGCGCGGTCATCGACCTGCTGGACCGGCGCATCGACGAGCGGTACTCGCTGCACGCGCAGGTGCTCGCGACGAAGCGCGACGTGGCCGAGCTGAACGCCCGCGTCGCCGAGGTGAACGCCGGCCTCTCGGCGCGCATCACCGAGGTCGACGCGCACCTGTCCGCCCGCATCGCCGCGCTCGACGCGACCACGACCGCCCGCGTCGCGCACGCGAAGTCCGACGTGATCCGGTGGGTGCTGACGGCGCTCACCGCGCAGACGGCGCTGCTGCTGGGCGCGATGAAGCGGCTCTGATCCGGCCCCTGCGGGCCGAGTTGCCGCGGCGCGCGACCTCAGCGCGCCTGCGCCGCCGGCCCGGGCCGGGGCGCCACGCCCGGGTTCAGCACGTCCGCGGTGCCCTGGCCGAGCCGCTGCAGCGACCGGGTCAGCGCCACGGGGTCGACCTCCAGCGGTTCGATGCGCTCGGGCGCCACCAGCGCCACGCTGCCGACGCTCGAGTACGGCAGCGACGCGATCATGGGCTGTGCCACCCGGGTCGTCAGCGCCAGGCCCTGGCCCACCACGAGGAGCACCACCACCATCGGCAGCAGGAACACCACCCCGCCGATCAGGGTGGTGACGAACGGATTGGCGGGTCGTCTCATGGCTCGGGCGTGTCGGGGAGCAGCCCGGAGTTTCGCCGGTCCGGCGCCGCGGCACGCGACGCGAACGGGCCGTGCGGCGCGCGGCGAGTGGGTCGTGAAGAAGGCGATCATGAGCCGCAGCGCGCGCGTGCTGATGGAGGGGTGGGTGCGGGTGCC
>JBIKMO010000289.1:0-5494 GCA_044359175.1 Burkholderiaceae bacterium
AGATCCAGATCGAGCGGGCTGGCCTCCGGTGCCGAAGCGGTCTTGTTGCCCAGATCGAGCGAGGGCAGGTCGAACCGCTCGTCCAGCCCCGCAGCCGGGTCGTCCTGACGGCCTGGCGCGGCACCAAGCCCCGCGGCCGCGCCGCCATCCGAGCCTGCGTCCCGATCGATGCGGGTGTCCAGATTCAGGTCGAAGTCCAGACTCGGCATGTCGTCCGCAGTCGGCTTCGCTGGCTGGGGCACCGCGGTCCGCGACGGTGCGGCGTCAGCGCGCGCCGCGCCAGCGTCGGCGGGCATCGCTGCCGCCAGCCCTGCTGCGGCCGCGGCGGCCGCCCCCGCGACCGGCGGAGCGGCGCCGCCGTACAGCGGGTTGCCGGGGTCGATCGACGCGCCCAGGGTCGCGACCTTCGGCCACTCCTCGTTGCGACCGTCGGTCATGTCGTGCATCTCGCGCGCCAGTGACCCGAACGCCTTCACGTCCTTGCGACCCGCGTAGATGTCGAGGAGCTTCGCCCGGATGGCCTGCCGCTCGGGCTGGCGCTTCAGCGCCTCCTTCAGGATCTCCTCGGCCTGAGCCTCGCGACCGTACGCGATGTAGACGTCCGCCTCGGCGATCGGGTCGACCTCGGTGGTCTGCACGTCGCCGGTGGCGCCCGCGGCCGCAGTGAACGCGCTGCTGGACGTATCGACGCTCTGCCCGCCGGTGGAGCCGAACAAGGAATTCGACGCGAACCCGTCTGCGGCAATCAGGCTGTCCTCGAATTTCTCGACCTTCCGGCGTCGCCGCAGCGCGTACCAGCCGTATCCGGCACCCAGCAGCGCGACGCCTCCGACCCCGGGCAGCAGGAACGGGTTGGCCAGCAAGTCGTCGAGGAATCCGCCCGACGCCGCCGGGGCCGCGGGAACCGGCGGCGGCTTCGGCGCCTGCGCGACCGGAGCGGGTGGGGGGACCGGCACGGGGGCTGGTGCTGCGGTGTCCGCCTTCGGCGGCTCGACCTTCGGTGCCTCCGCCTTCGGTGCCTCCGCCTTCGGCGCCTCCGCCTTGGGTGCCTCGGTCACCGCCGGCGGCGCAGGCTTGACCGGCTCGGGCTTCGCGGCCGAGCCGACCTGGCCGGTCACCGGACTGCTGCCGGATCGCGCCGCTTCGAGCTGCCGCTGGACGTCGGCGAGCGACTGGTTCTTCAGCTCGAGCAGCTTCTGCAGGTCGGCGACGTTCCGTTCGAGTTCGGTGACCCGCGAGCGGGCCTCGCGCAACGCTGCGTCACGGGCGACGGCCCGTTCGGCGCTCGAGCCGCTGCCGCCCTGCGCGCCGACCGCACCACCGCCGGTCGCGCCCGTGCCGGGCCGAGACAGCAGCAGCTGATCACCGCCAGTCGCTCCGGCGGCACGATCCTGGACTCGACCCCCTACCGTCCCGGCCGCGCTCCGGCCCGACCGCGGCGCATCCAGCTGGCGCGGCGCCGCAGCGAGCCGCTGCCGGTACTGGGCGAAGTCCTGGCTCTGCATCCGGACCTCGCGCGTCGCCTCGCCGCCGTCGACCGCGGCCATCGCGGCCGCATCGGGCAGGTTGAGCCGCGCACCCTCGCGGACCAGGTTGATGTTGTTCGCGATGAACGCCGACGGGTTCGCCCGGTAGATGGCAATCATCGCCTGCTCGAGACTCACGCCCTCGGGCCGCACCGCGCGCGCGATGTTGCCGAGGGTGTCGCCCCGCTTCACGTCGACCGACCCGGCGGTCGCGCCCTGGGCCGCGGGCCGAGGCCGCTCCGCGGGCACCGGGCTGAGTCGCTCGCTCGGCGCGCGCGCGGCGGCCGGCCGCGGAGCGGGCGTGGCCGGTGCGGCCGGAGTCTGGGCCGGCGTCGCGACCGGCTGCGCGGGCGCCGCCGCCACCGGCGGCGCGGCGCTCTCGGCGGCGGGAGGCACCGGTGCAGGCGGGGTCGGGGACGGCAGCGGGGCCGCCGGCGTGGCCACGGGGGCGACCGCGACCGGAGCGGCCGGGGCGGGGGCTGCAGCCTGGGGCTGCACGGCGTCGCGCCGTCCGACGCTGTCGGCTCCCTCGCGCGCGGTCCGGACTTCCGGCGGGTCGAGCAGGAACGTGTACTCACGGACGAACTTGCCGGTCGCCCAGTTCAGCTCGAGCAGCAGATCGACGAAGGGCTCGTTGATCGGCTGGGTGGACGTGATCCGGACGAACGTGCGGCCGTCGCGCGGCTCAATTGCGAACCGCAGGTTCTGCAGCGCCGGGTTGAACTCCAGCCCCGCCTGGCGGAACGCTTCAGCCGACGCGAGCCGTGCGCTCAGTGACTGCGACTCCTCCCGGGTGAGCGACGTGACCTCGACCTCCGCTCGCAGCGGCTGCCCGAGCCCGGACTGCACCGTCAACCGACCCAGGCCGGCGGCGTCCACCTGCACTGACATCGACGCGAGGGCGATGAAGACGGCGGACACCAGCGTGGTGGGGGTGAACTTCTTCAGGGATGTGGTGTCGCGCGAAGCCCGTGAAGTCACGGCTTTTCCCCCGGATAGATCATCAATTTTGAGCCTAACATCAGCAACTTAAGCGTGCAAGCTGACTCTGGTTGGCAACAACGGCGGTCACCGCTCCAGCAGCATCCGCAGCATTCGGCGCAACGGTTCGGCCGCGCCCCAGAGCAGCTGGTCGCCCACGGTGAACGCGCCCAGATACTGGGGGCCCATCGCCAGCGTGTGCAGCCGGCCCACCGGCACCCGCAGCGAACCGCTCACCGCAGCGGGCGTGAGTCGCCGCTCGGTCGCCTCGCGTTCGTTCGGCACCACGTCCACCCACGGGTTGCCGGAGGCGAGCATCGACTCGACCTCGCGCAGCGGCACGTCGCGACGCAGCTTCACCGTCAGCCCCTGGCTGTGGCAGCGCATCGCGCCCACTCGCACGCACAATCCATCGATCGGCACGCTGCCCGGCGAGTGGAACGGCGCACGCCCGAGGATCTTGTTGCACTCGGCACCGCCCTTCCACTCCTCGCGGCTCTGCCCGTGCTCGACGGGCACGTCGATCCAGGGGATCAGGCTACCGGCCAATGGCACGCCGCGGAAACTGCCAGTGGGCAGCGTCGGCGAGCGAAGCACGCCGGTCACTTTCCGGTCGATCTCGAGGATGGCGCTCGCCGGGTCGGCGAGCTCGGACTTCACCGCCGCGTGCAGCGCCCCCATCTGCTCGAGCAGCTCACGCATGTTCTGCGCACCCGCCCCGCTGGCGGCCTGATAGGTCATCGCCGAGACCCACTCGACCAGATCCTCGCGGAACAGGCCGCCCATCGCCATCAGCATCAGACTGACCGTGCAGTTGCCGCCGATGTAGTTGCGCACGCCGCGGGCGAGCGCACGCTCGATCAGCGGTCGGTTGACCGGATCGAGGACGATCACCGCATCATCCGCCATCCGCAGGGTCGATGCCGCGTCGATCCAGTAGCCGTTCCAGCCCGAGGCGCGCAGCGCCGGGTGGATCGCACGGGTCCAGTCGCCGCCCTGGCAGGTGAGCACGACATCGAGCGTCTTCAACGCCGGGATGTCGTCGGCCCGCAACAGCTTGCCTCCACCGAGCGGCGCGTCGCCACCCGCGTTGGAGGTGCTGAAGAACACGGGCTCAATCGACGCGAAGTCGTTCTCCTCGCGCATGCGCGCCATCAGCACGGAACCCACCATGCCGCGCCAGCCGACCAGACCGACCTTCATCATCTCGCTTCGTCCGACGCGGGAGACAGCAGCGCGGCGAGCACCGCATCGCCCATGCCGACCGTGCCGACCCGCCTGCAGCCCGGTTCCGTAATATCAGCCGTCCGATATCCCCGTGCAAGCACCCGACGCACGGCGTCCTCGACCCGTCGGGCGGCCTCCTCGCGACCGAACGAATACCGCAGCAGCATCGCGGTCGACAGGATCGTGGCCAGCGGATTCGCGGTGCCCTGCCCGGCGATGTCCGGCGCCGATCCGTGGATCGGCTCGTACAGGCCGAACCCGTTGGCGTTGAGCGACGCCGAGGGCAGCATGCCGATCGAGCCGGTGAGCATCGACGCCTCGTCCGACAGGATGTCGCCGAACATGTTGCCGGTGACGATCACGTCGAACTGCTTGGGGTTGCGCACGAGTTGCATCGCCGCGTTGTCGACGTACATGTGGGTCAGCGCGACGTCCGGGTAGTCGCGGTGCACCTCGGTGACCACGTCGCGCCAAAGCTGGGTGGTCTCCAGGACGTTGGCCTTGTCGACCGAGCACACGCGGCGACCGCGCAGGCGCGCCGCCTCGAACGCGGTCCGCGCGATCCGCCGGATCTCGGACTCCGTATAGCGCATCGTGTCGAAACCCTCGCGCTCACCGGTCTCGGTCGTGCGCACCCCGCGGGGCTGCCCGAAGTAGATGTCGCCGGTGAGTTCGCGCAGGATCAGCAGGTCGAGCCCCGCGACCACCTCGGGCTTCAGGGTGGACGCATGGGCCAGCTCCGGATAGACCACGGCCGGACGCAGGTTCGCAAACAGGTCGAAGTGCTTGCGCAGCCGCAGCAGACCCTGCTCGGGTCGCATCGGCCGCGGCAGCGCGTCGTAGCGGGGCCCGCCGACCGCACCGAACAGGATCGCGTCGCTTCGCTCGCACAGCGCGAGGGTCTCGGGCGGCAGCGGATCGCCCGACGCGTCGTAGCCGGCCCCACCGACCGGGGCCTGCTCGATCTGCAGGCCCAGCCCGAGCGCCTCGAGCACCCGGACCGCCTGCGCGGTGATCTCCGGGCCGATGCCGTCACCCGGCAGCACAGCGATTCTCATGGATTCGATCGTCCCTCGAGGCGCTGACCGGACATCGCTCCGATGCGATGCCTGCGGACGCCGCGCCGACGCCGCACCGCCGGATCAGGCGTCGAGCGTGCGGCCGAGCCAAGGCTGCTCGGCGAGCCTGCGCGCCTCGTACGCGCGGATGCGGTCGGCATGACGCAGCACCAGACCGATGTCGTCCCAACCGTTGAGCAGGCAATCCTTGCGAAACGCATCGACCTCGAACGGGAAGCTGAGCTGCCCGTCGGTCGACGCCACCGTCTGGCGCGGCAGGTCAATCACCAGCTCGAACCCTGGAAACGCGGCGACCGCGGCGAACAGCCGGTCGACCTGAGCCTCGGTGAGCACGATCGGCAGAAGCCCGTTCTTGAACGCGTTGTTGAAGAAGATGTCCGCGTAGCCTGGCGAGACGATCGCACGGAAACCGTAGTCGGTCAGCGCCCAGGGCGCATGCTCGCGCGAGGAGCCGCAGCCGAAATTCCTGCGCGCCAGCAGCACGGACGCGCCCCGGTACCGCGGCTGGTTCAGCACGAAGTCCGGGTTCAGCGGCCGCTCGGAGTGATCCATGCCGGGCTCGCCGTGGTCCAGGTAACGCCAGGCGTCGAACAGGTTCGGGCCGAAGCCGGTGCGCTTGATCGACTTCAGGAACTGCTTCGGGATGATCGCGTCGGTGTCGACGTTCGCGCGGTCGAGCGG
>JBIKMO010000072.1:0-18169 GCA_044359175.1 Burkholderiaceae bacterium
TCACGCCATCGAGCGGGCCGCAGTTGGCAGCTTCGACGCACAGGTACTGGTACCAGTCCGACAGCGGTACGTCGCCCAGCGCGGCGATCCCCTCGGCGCCCGGATTCCAGACGACGGTGGACGCGGAACGCCGCGTCTCGACCACGACCGACCGATCCAGGATCGGGTCGTCGATCACGTGCCGCGCGCCGCAGCGGATGTAGATCCGATCGCACGCGTTCTCGAAGCCCCAGGGGGTGTCCTGCCCGAACTCGTCGAAGCCGCGCAGCTTGTCCAGGTATCGAACGCCCTGCAGCCCGTGCACGTCCGTACGGCGAACGTCTCCGACCCGGAAATAGGTGTGCAGCGCCTGCGTGAGCCGGACCGTCTCTGCGCTCGCGTTGACCGTCCGCAGCGACACCTCGAGCGCGTCACCCACCAGCACTTCGAGTTCAGGGGTGCAGGCGCCCGGCCAGCCCGCGCCGCCGGGCCAGCCGTCGGCGCGCGGATCCAGCGTCAGCAGCACGCGCACCTGCCCATCGGGGCGCTCCGCGCAGGTCGCGACCCGCCAGCGCATCGTGCGCACGAATCCGTGCTGCGGCGCCTCGGGCCCGACGCCCTGCCGCGCGAACCACGGCCAGCACACCGGGATGCCCCCGCGCACCGGGCGACCGGACGCCAGCCGCGCGTCGGAGCACCACAGCAGGTCGCGGCCGTCGGAACGCGGCGTGAACGACAGCACCTGAGCGCCGAACAGGGCGATCTCGCAGCGCGCCAGACCGGTGTCGATCAGCAGGGTGTCCAGCTGCTGGAAACGGGACGAGACGATCACGGGCGAACTCCTCACGCGGGCGATGCGCGCCGCGATGCTAGCAAGCCGCCGCCCGCGGCTCGCCCAGCCGTGCTGTGGGCGCGGTCGACGGGCGATCCCCTACAATCCGGCAGATGTCCGCCCCCGCTCCCGAGTCCGCACCGCGTGCGGTCCGAACGCGATTCGCGCCGTCGCCGACCGGCTTCCTGCACATCGGCGGGGCTCGCACCGCGCTGTTCGCCTGGGCGTTCGCGCGGCATCACCGAGGTACCTTCATCCTGCGGGTCGAGGACACCGACGTCGAGCGCTCGACGCCGGAGGCGGTCCGGGCGATCCTGGACGGCATGGCGTGGCTCGGGCTGGATCCGGACGAGGGCCCGTTCTACCAGATGCAGCGGATGGACCGGTATCGGGCGGTGATCCGGCAGATGCTCGAGGCCGGCACCGCCTACCTCTGCTGGTGCACGCCGCAGGAGCTCGACGCGATGCGCGAGGCGCAGCGCGCGCGCGGCGAGAAGCCTCGCTACGACGGCCGCTGGCGCCCGGAGAACCGGGCGCAGCTCGGGCTGGTGCCGCCCGACGGCGCGCGGCCGGTGGTCCGGTTCCGTAACCCGGATCAGGGCGCGACCGGCTGGGACGACCTGGTGAAGGGGCCGATCGCCTTCGCCAACGACGAACTGGACGACCTGATCATCGCTCGGTCCGACGGGACGCCCACCTACAACTTCTGCGTGGTGGTCGACGACTGGGACATGCGGATCAGCCACGTGATCCGGGGCGACGACCACGTCAACAACACGCCGCGCCAGATCAACATCCTGCGTGCGCTCGGGGCCGAGCTGCCCCGGTACGGACACGTACCGATGATCCACGGGTCGGACGGACAGAAGCTGTCGAAGCGGCACGGCGCGGTCTCGGTCATGCAGTACGAGGAGGACGGCTTTCTTCCCGACGCAGTGATCAACTACTTGGCCCGGCTCGGCTGGAGCCATGGCGACCACGAGCTGTTCTCGCGCGAGCAGCTGGTCGAGTGGTTCGACGGTACACACCTGTCGCACTCGCCGTCGCAGTTCGACGTCGACAAGCTGAAGTGGCTCAACGCCCACTACCTGAAGCAACTGCCGAATGACGTGCTCGCCGCGCGCGTGCTGCCCCGGCTCGCACGACGCGGCGTCGATCCGCACGCGCCGGATTCGCCGGATCTGGCCGCCGCCTGCGCCCTGTTCAAGGACCGTGCGGCGACCCTCGAGGAGCTGGCCGACCTCGCGGCGATGCTCTGGGTCGAGCCGTCGCACGCAAACCACGCGCTCGCGAGCGAGCTGGCGGCGCACGCGGCGCCGCAGACGCTCGCGGCGATCGGCGGGCTCGCCGATCGTCTGGCCGCCTGCGACTGGTCCCCGGCCGGGATCGGCGCGGCGATCAAGGAGACCCTCGGAGCGCACGGTGTGAAGCTGCCTCAGCTCGCGGTGCCGGTGCGGCTGCGGGTGTTCGGTCGCGCTCAGACGCCGTCGATCGATGCGATGCTCGCACTGATGCCGCGCGAGGTGGTGCTGGCGCGCCTGCGCGCCTGAAGACGCCGGGATCGCGCGTCGCACGGCCCGTCTCGCGTTCCGTAGCAGGCGTGACTCGACCGACGACGCTCTGGGCGCTCGCGACGGCCAGGCGTTCGCGCTGCACCGATTTCCGGCGGGTGCGCTGGCCGCTACGCGCGGCCGGGCGCTAGCATCTGGCGATGGTCGACTCCCGCAGCACTGCACGGCGCCCCGCGCTCGCCCTCGTGCCGGTCATGCGCGTCGACACGCTGGGCGACCAGGCCTACGCACGGCTGCGCGAGGCGATCGCCTCGGGTGCGATGCCTCCCGGGCAGCGACTGACCGTCCGTGGGTTGGTCGATGCCCTCGGCATCGGCTTCACGCCCGCGCGCGAGGCGCTGAATCGGCTCGCCGCCGAAGGGGCGTTGGAGCCCGGACCGAACCGATCGCTCACCGTACCTGCGCTCACGCTGCGCAAGTACGAGGAGCTCGTGACGATCCGCCGCGAGCTCGAGCCGCTGGCCGCCGCGGCGTCGCTGCCCCACCTGGGACCGTCGGACGTCGACGCCCTGGAGGCGGTCCAGCGGCGGCTGCTCGCGGCGATGGCCCGGCGCGACTACGTGACCGTGCTGGCCTGCAACAGGGAGTTCCACTTCATGCTGTACCGGCGCGCGGACATGCCGACGCTGCTCGCGCTACTCGAAGGGCTGTGGCTTCAGACCGGCCCGACCCTGCGGCATCTGCATCCGGGGTATGCGCGCGATTGGAAGGGCGGCGAGAACCACGCGGCGATCCTTGCCGCCGTCCGGGCGCGCGACCGCGATGCGCTTGCGGTGGCGATCCGCCGCGACCTCGACGACGGCCGTGTCACGCTGTCCGCCGAGCTCGCACGACTCGAGTCGGCCGGCGCGGCCGCAAGCCACGTTTCGGATTCGGCGCCGGGGGCTTGACCCGCCATGCCGGTCCAGTGATACAACACGTATCAAACGACCGGACCCGATGCCGATGGAGACGCTGCCCGAGCACGGTTGGAGCCGCGAACGGATCGACGCCGAGCTCGACGCGTTCGCACGCGGAGACAGTCGCTGGCGTGACGGGCGCGTGCCCCTGTACGTGTTCGGTGGCGATGTTCGCGCCGCCGAGGTCGGGCGCGACGCGTTCTTCCGTTTCTTCACCGAGAACGCACTCGGCGGTCGCCGCGCGTTCCCGAGCCTGGTGCGCATGGAACAGGAGGTGATCGCGATCGGGCTCGCGCTGTTCGGCGCGGCCGGCACCGGCGCCGGCTTCATGACGACCGGCGGATCGGAGAGCCTGTTCCTCGCGGTGCGCGCAGCGCGCGAGCACGCGCGGCGCACCCGCGGGCTGCCCCGTGGCGAAGGCAACCTCGTGATGCCGGTCACCGCCCATCCGGCGATCAGCAAGGCCGCCGCGTGCATGGACCTGGCCGAGCGCCGCATCCCGGTGGCCGCCGACGGGCGGGCCGATCCGGCCGCGCTCGAGGCGGCGATCGACGAGCACACGGTGATGCTGGTCGGTTCGGCGCCGTGCTTTCCCTACGGCGTCTTCGATCCGATGCCAGCGCTCGGCGAGATCGCCCGCCG
Organism: Burkholderiaceae bacterium; assembly: GCA_044359175.1. GTDB lineage: Bacteria > Pseudomonadota > Gammaproteobacteria > Burkholderiales > Burkholderiaceae_E > UBA4615. The sequence goes on from JBIKMO010000072.1 coordinate 3,924, forward strand.
CACCGGGACGTGGCTGCACGTGGATGCGTGCGTCGGCGGCTGGATCGCGCCGCACGTGCGGGCGATCGGCCGGCCGGTGCCGCCGTTCGACCTGTCGGTGCCTGGGGTCGCATCGCTGTCGGCCGATCTGCACAAGTTCGGGTTCTGCCCGAAGCCGGCGTCGACGCTGTTCTTCGCGAGCCCGGCGCACGCGCAGCACGCGGGCTTCGATCTGGACGTCTGGCCGTCGGGTCGCTACCAGTCGAGCACGCTGGTCGGCACTCGGCCCGGGGGCGCGGTCGCCGGCGCGTGGGCGACGCTGCATTGCTTGGGCGAGGACGGCTACCGCCGGCTGGCCGCCGAGCTGATGCGGGTGCGCGATGCGTACGTCGCCGGCGTGCGCGGGCTGCCGGGCTGGCGGTTGGTCGCCGACCCGACGCTCACCGTGATGGCGTTCGGTGCTCCCGATCTGGACATGATGCGGGTTGCGCACAAGCTGGGCGAGCGCGGCTGGGTGCCGGGCACCACGAAGTCGCCGCCCGGGCTGCACCTGATGCTGTCGATGCTGCACGCCCCGGCGCGCGACGCGTATTTCGCCGACCTGGCCGCGATCGACGCGGAAGTCCGCGCCGAGGCGGCGCGCGGCGCGAGCGGCGTGCGCGCCCAGGCGACCTACTGAACCGCGGAGGCCCGGGCGATGGCGCGTCGAGTGGTGGCAGCCAAGATCAAGCACGAGACCAACGGGTTCAACCGCGTGCTCACCACGCTGGACGATTTCCGCGCGCACGAGCTGCACGCCGGCGCTGCGGTGCCGGAGTTCTACCGGGGCACGCGCCTGGAGATGGGGGCGTTCGTCGACGCGGCGCAGCGCTACGGCTGGTCGATGGCCTATCCGGTGGCCACCTTCGCCAATCCGAGCGGCATCGTGGCGGACGATGCGTTCGAGACGCTCGCCGGCATGCTGGTCGACGGCTTACGGGCCGAGGAGCGCATCGATGGGGTGGCACTGGCGCTGCATGGCTCGATGTTCACCGAGAGCCTGGGCGACGCCGAGGGCGAGATCCTCGCCCGCGTCCGAGCGGTGATCGGACCCTCGGTCCCGATCGCGGTGACGCTCGACCCGCATGCGAACGTGACCCGCCGCATGGTCGAGCACGCGGACGTCCTCACCGCATTCAGGACCAGTCCGCATACCGACCAGTACACGACCGGAGAACGTGCCGCACGGCTGCTGCAGCGGGTGATGGACGGTGCGCTTCGCCCGGTGCGTTACTTTGCGCGGCGCCCGTTGATGCAGGGGTTCGACGGCGCTCGGACCTACAAGCCCGGCGGTCCGATGCGGGTGGCGCTCGAGCGGGCGGCGGCCTGGGAGCGCGACCTGCCCGGCGTCGCCTGCGTGAGCATCGCCGCGGGCTACTCGCGCTGCGACGTGGCCGAGTTCGGACCGACGGTGACGATCACCGCCGACGGCGAGCGCCCCGAGTACCAGGCGTTGGCCGAGCAGCTGATGGACTACTGCTGGGAGACGCGCGCGGTCTGGAGCGATCCGCTGGTCACGATCGACGAGGCGGTGGCCGCTGCGCGAGCGCATCCGGCGGCGGCTGCGCCGCTGCTGCTGGGGGACTACGGCGACGCGCCCGGCGGCGGTTCCTACGGCGACAGCACGCGGTTGCTGTCGGCGTTGCTCGCGGCGGGCGTGCGCAACGGCGCGCTCGCAGCGATCTGGGACCCGCAGACCGCGCATCAGGCGTTCGCGGCCGGGCCTGGGGCACGGATCCGGATCGCGCTCGGAGGCAAGTCGGATCCGTCCTGGATGGGCGAGCCGGTGATCGCCGACGCCACCGTGACCGCGGTGTCGGCCACCGGCGACGTGGTGTTCAAGGGGCCCTACGGCACCGGCTCGCGGCGCAGCTTCGGGCGCAGCGCGTGCCTGGACATCTCTGGTTTCGCCGTGATCGTCGCCGAACGCAATCTCGGCATCTACGACCTCGAACAGTTCCGCATCTACGGCGTGGAGCCGTCCGTGCGGTCGGTCGTCGTCGTCAAGTGCATGCAGGGCCATCACGCCGCGTTCGATCCGATCGCCTCGCGCACGCTCGACGTGGACACCGGCGGACTGACCTCCGCCGACCTCACTCGCTTCCGTTACACGAAGGTGCCGCGGCCGGTGTGGCCGCTGGATCCGATGAACTGAGCCGCTGACGAGAGGACACTGCGATGGATCGACGCCCGACTCCGCCCCATGGCCCCCGACGCGACGCGCTGCGCGCAGCCGCGGGGGCGGTCGCGCTGGGGGGCCTTGCCGGTGCTGGCGTGCGTCCGGCCGTGGCGGCGACCCCGGCCGACACCCTGGTGATCGTGCGCGAGATCAGCAGCATCGCGGAGTGGGACCCCGCGGTATCGCAGATCCTGGACACGCAGGAGATCAATTCCGACATCTACGACCGGCTGGTCGGCTACGACCCGCGCAAGGCGGGGGGCGATCTCGGTCCGGCGCTCGCCGAGAGCTGGACGGTGACGCCCGATGGCACGCAGTTCGTCTTCAAGGTGCGCCGCGGCGTGAAGTTCCACTCGGGCAATCCGCTGTCGGCTCATGACGTCGCCTACACCTTCAAGCGGATCATCTCGCTCGACCGCGAGCCTGCGACCAACCTGGTGCAGATCGGCATCACGAAGGAGAACGTCGATCGAGTCGCGCGGGCGATGGACGACGTCACCTTCGTGCTGACGCTGCCGGAGGCGTTCGCCACCAGCTATATCCTCAACATGCTGTCGTCCAGCTACTTCGGTGTGGTCGATCAGAAACTGCTGGAGGCGAACGCCCAGGGTGGCGACTTCGGTTCGCGGTGGCTGTCCCGGCGCACCGGTCAGGAGCCTTCTGCGGGCTCGGGGCCGTTCCGCATCGCGACCTATCGCGCCTCGGACGTGCTGATCCTCGAGCGCAACGACGGGTACTGGCGGTTCCGTCCGCCGCTGCGTCGGGTGGTCTTCCGTCACACGCCCGAGTCCGGCGCGCAGCGCCTGCTCCTCGAGCGCGGCGACGCGGACATGGCGTTCAACCTGACCGCCTCGGACGTCGAGGCGCTGCGGGGACGCAGCGGTCTGAAGGTCGAACTGTTCCCGTCGCGGCGGGTCTTCTACTTCGGATTCAACACCGCGAACAAGCCCTTCGACGATCCGCGCGTGCGTCGGGCGATGAAGCACCTGATCGACTACGAGGGGCTGGAGTCGACCGTGATGAGGAACCTGGGACGGGTCCACCAGACCTTCATCCCGTCGGGCAACCTCGGGGCGTCGACCGAGCGGCCGTTCCGCTTCGACACCGCACGGGCGCGATCCCTGCTGGCCGAGGCGGGGCATGCGCAGGGGTTCTCGTTCCGGCTGCACGTGGCGAACCGCCGACCGGAGTCGGACATCGCCACCGCGTTCCAGGCGGCCGCGGGCCAGGCGGGCGTCAAGGTGGAGGTGGTCACGATGCCGCCGAGCCAGCTGATCCCGATGTACCGGGAGCGCAGGACCGAGGCGCTGATCCTGTCGTTCTACGGTCCTTACGGCGATCCTCACGCAACCGCGAACAAGTTCGCCTTCAACCCCGCGGCGCTGCCCGGGGCCGACACCAGCCGGGCCTACCCGTCCGAGCTCACCTGGCGGCTGGGCTGGGCGCCGACCGAGCTGTCGCAGAAGGTGATCGCCGCCTCGAAGGAGTCGGACGCGAAGAAGCGGGCGGCGATGTACGCCGAGATCCAGCGGATCTACTGGGAGACGTCGCCGTTCGCGCAGATGTTCCAGGCGATCCAGGCAACCGGCATGCGCGCCTCGGTGGAGAACTACCGCTACGGCAGCCGCGGCGCCGACACGAGTTTCGCGTTCGCCAGCAAGCGCTGAGAGCCGATGGCGGTAGCGCAGGCGGGCGCATCGGGTGCCGGCGCGGGCCGGCGGATCGGCGCGACCCTGTTCGAGCTCGCGCTCACCTTCCTCGGGCTGCTCGCGGTCACCTTCGCGATCGGCCGGCTGATGCCGATCGACCCGGTGGTGGCTGCGGGCGGCGCCGACCTGTCGGCGGAGCAGTACGCCCGGGTCAAGGCCGAGATGGGTCTGGACGAGCCGCTGCCGGTGCAGTTCGTACAGTTCGTCGCGCGGCTGCTGCAGGGCGATTTCGGCCGCTCGTTCCTGACCGGGAACCCGGTGGCCGACGACATCCTGCGGGTCTTCCCCGCGACGGTGGAGCTGGCGACGCTCGGTACGCTGATCGGCGCGCTGATCGGCATCCCGGCGGGTGTGGTCGCGGCCCTGCGCCAGGGCGGGGCGGTCGATGCGATCGTCCGGGTGCTGACGCTGGTCGGCTACTCGATGCCGGTCTTCTGGAAGGGGCTGATGCTGCTGCTCGTGTTCTACGTGCTCCTGGGCTGGGCCGAGGGGCCGGGACGCTACGGCGTGGCCTTCGAAGGGGCGGTGCCGCCGGTCACCGGCCTGTTGCTGATCGACGCGGCGCTCGCCGGCGACCGCGCGGCGTGGTCCGACGCGTTCGGCCATCTGGTGCTGCCGGCGGCGAGCCTGGGCTACGGTGCCGGCGCCTATCTCGCACGGATGACGCGCAGCTTCGTGCTGGAGCAGCTGCGCCAGGAGTACGTGACCACGGCGCGGGTCAAGGGCGCTTCCGAGGCGAGCGTGGTGCTTCGCCACGTGCTGCCGAACTGCGGCGTGCAGCTCGTGACCACGCTCGCGCTCACCTACGGCCTGCTGCTCGAGGGCGCGGTGCTCACCGAGACCGTGTTCGCGTGGCCCGGCCTGGGCCAGTACATGACGCGCGCGATGTTCAACGCCGACATGAACGCGGTGCTCGGCGGCACCTTCGTGATCGGAGCGGTGTTCGTGCTGCTGAACCTGCTGTCCGACTTCGCGTACCGATGGCTCGACCCGAGGGCGCGGTGAGCGCCCGGGCCTGGCTGCTCGATCCCGCACCCGCGTCGCGGTTGCAGGCCCGGTGCGGACGCCTGTATTCGGGGTGGTTGGGGTTTCGCTCCAGCCCGGCGGCGGTCGCCGGCCTCGCGATCGTCGGCACCCTGGTGATGGTGGCGATCTTCGCGCCGTGGCTCGCCACCCACGACCCGTACCGCCAGTCGCTGCCGGACATGCTCAAGCCGCCCTCCGCGCAGCACTGGCTGGGCACCGACGAGCTCGGACGCGACATCTGGAGCCGGGTCGTGTACGGCGCGCGGGTGACTCTGGGGATCGTGTTCACGGTCGCGATCCTCTCGGCGCCGATCGGGCTGGCGATCGGCTGCACCGCGGGCTACCTCGGCGGACGGGTCGACCGGGTGCTGATGCGGCTGACCGACATCGCGCTCGCGTTCCCGCGTCTGGTGCTCGCGCTCGCGTTCGTCGCCGCGATGCGCCCCAGCCTGCAGAATGCGGTGATCGCGATCGCGCTCACCGCGTGGCCGCCGTACGCGCGGCTCGCGCGTGCCGAGACCTTGGTGCTGCGCGGCAGCGACTACGTCGCGGCGGTCCGGCTCGCGGGGGCGGGACCGGCGCGCATCGTGACGCGGCAGATCGTGCCGCTGTGCCTGCCCTCGCTGGTCGTTCGGACCACGCTCGACATGGCCGGCGTGATCCTGATCGCCGCCGGTCTGGGCTTCCTCGGGCTGGGCGCGCAGCCCCCGACCGCCGAGTGGGGCGCGATGCTGTCCAACGGCCGAGACTTTCTGCTCGATGCGTGGTGGGTGGCGACGATGCCAGGCCTCGCGATCTTCGTGACCAGCCTGGGGTTCAACCTGCTCGGTGACGGCCTTCGGGATGCGCTCGACCCGAGGCGCTCGACGTGACCCACGCCGCGTCCCCGCTGGTCTCGGTCCGGGGCCTGCACGTGGATTTCCCGTCCCGTCGCGGGCGGGTCGAGGCGGTGCGAGGCATCGATTTCGAGCTCGGCCGCGAGAAGCTCGGCATCGTCGGCGAGAGCGGGTCCGGCAAATCGGTCGCCTGCCGGGCGCTGCTCGGCCTCGTGCCTCCGCCGGGCGTCGTCCGGGCCGACCGCCTCGAGCTCTTCGGGGTCGACCACGCCGCGGCGGATGCGGCGGCTTGGCGCGCGATCCGCGGCGCCCGGATCGGCCTGGTGATGCAGGATCCGCGCTATTCGCTCAACCCGGTGCTCACCGTCGGCACGCAGATGACCGAGGCACTCGCGCTGCGGCGGGGTCTCGCGGGTTCGGCCGCCGAGCGCGAGGGGCTCGCGATGCTCGAGGCGGTGCGCCTGCGCGAGCCGCGGCGGGTGTGGCGCGCACACCCTCACGAGCTGTCCGGCGGCATGGGCCAGCGAGTGATGATCGCGATGATGCTCGCGATGCGCCCGGACGTGCTGATCGCCGACGAGCCGACCTCGGCGCTGGACGTGACCGTCGCCGGCGAGATCCTGGAGCTGCTGGACCTGCTGGTGCGCGACCGGGGCATGGCGCTGGTGCTCGTGAGTCACGACCTGCGGATGGTCCAGGCGTTCTGCGATCGCGTGCTGGTGATGTACGCGGGCCGGATCGTCGATCGCTGCCCTGCGGGCGAGCTGGAGCGCTCGACGCACCCGTACACCCGCGGGCTGCTCGAGTGCGCACCGTCGCTGGATGCGCCGGTCACGGTCCTGCCGACGCTCGTGCGGGATCCGGCGTGGGCCCGCTGACCCTGTCGGTCGAGGAGACGCCGCTGCTCGAGGTGCGCGACCTGGTCGTGCGATTCGGCAGCGGGCGAGACGCGGTGGTGGCGGTCGACGGCGTCGGACTGCGCCTGCAGGCCGGCGAGTCGCTCGGGCTGGTCGGGGAAAGCGGCAGCGGCAAGTCGACCGTGTTGCGGGCGGTCTGCGGGCTGGCGCCGATCGCTTCGGGCTCGATCGAGGTCGACGGCGTGCCGATCGCCGCGCTGGCGCCCCGCATGCGAGCCCGGAGGATGCAGATGGTCTTTCAGGACCCGTACGGTGCGCTGCATCCGCGCCAGACCGTCGACGCGCAACTGACCGAGCCGCTCGCGTTGCACCGCGAACCGGACGTCGAGGCGCGGGTGCGGGAGTTGATGGCGCAGGCCCGGCTCGGCCCCGAACTGCGATTCCGTTATCCGAGCCAGCTCTCCGGCGGTCAGCGCCAGCGGGTGTGCATCGCCCGGGCGATGGCGCTGCGCCCGGCGTTGCTGCTGCTGGATGAGCCGACCTCCGCGCTGGACGTGTCGGTCCAGGCCGAAGTGCTGAACCTGCTGTCAGGGCTGGTGCGCGATGGTGGTCTGTCCTGCCTGTTCGTGTCGCACGACCTCGCGGTGGTGGCGATGCTGTGCGAGCGCATCGCGGTGATGCAGGGCGGTCGCATCGTCGAGATCACCGACCGGCGCGCGCTGCAGGAGGGTCGGGTCGCGCATCCGTACACCGCGTCGCTGCTCGGGGCGGCGCGTCGTCACCGCGGCGTACGGTCCGATGCCGGTGCTACCGGCTGATCCGAGGCCGCGTCCGGCAGGTCGGGGTCAGTCGAACTCGACTTCGCCGCGCAGGTGCTCGCCGCCGTCGGGCGACCGCACCCACAGGCGCGCCCGTCCCGGGCCGTCGGGTGCGCCGCCGCAGGTGATCGGCCGCTCGCAGAACGCGGGAGCGGTCGCACGAAACGTGAAGCGGCGCACCCGGGCCCTCGGATGCGCGTCGCGAAAGGCGTCCAGCATCAGAGTCGCCATGAGCGGGCCGTGCACCACCAGGTCGGGGTAGCCCTCGACCGCGGTCGCATACGGCCGGTCGTAGTGGATCCGGTGGGTGTTGAACGTGAGCGCGCTGTAGCGGAACAGCAGCGCCGCCCCCGGCCGGTGGGACTGCGCCCACCCCGCGTCCGGCGACGGATCGGTTGCGGGTGCGGCGCTCGGTGCCGGCGCCACGGCGGAGGCGGTCGCCGCCTCGCGGTAGACCACGGTCTGTAGGTCCTCGATCGCGCAGGCCCCGTCGTTCAGCAGCCAGTGGTGGCGAAGTTCGACGAACCCGAGCGAGCCGCTGCGGCCATGCTTGAGCGTCGCGGACGCCACGCGGGTGACCCGCTCGAGCGGTGCGTCCGGCCACACCGGTTGCAGGAACCGGACCGCGCTGGCGGCCCACATCCGCCGCGGCAGCGGCCAGTCCGGGATCAGCGTGCCGCGCGGCGGATGCCCGTCCGGTCCGAGCCCAGCGGTCGGGGTCGCCGGGGGCGCGAACAGCCAGAGCCAGTGTCGCAGCGGGGCGATCGGCGCGTCCGGCGCGGGATCCGCGCGGTCGAGTGCGGCCTCGAGCATCTCGGCCGTCTCGCGCGTGGCGCGCACGCGCACGCGCTCCTCTCGGCCGACCCAGGGCGCCGGGTCGAACGCGCCCCCGGCGGGCGACTCGGCCCGGTTCACGCGTCCGGCTTGAGTTTCTGCTCCGCGACCACGCGCTGGTACGCCTTGAGCTCTTCGGCAATCTGCTGGCCGAACTGCTGCGGGGTGTTGCCGATGATCAGCGATCCGGTGTCGGCGATCCGCTTGGCCACGCCCGGATCGTCCAGCGCTTTCTTGGCCGCCCCGTGCACCCGCTCGACCACCGCGGCGGGCAAGCCCTTCGGGCCGTGGATCCCGTAGTAGGCCATGCGGTTGACCGGGGCGAGGCCGACCTCGGCGAAGGTGGGCGCCGACGGCAGCACCTGGAGGCGTTGCGGCGCGGCGACCACGATCGGCACCAGTCGGTTGTCGCGGATGAAGGGCAGCGCCGAGGGCAGGTTGTCGAAGATCACCAGCACCTGGCCCGCGACCACGTCGGCGAGCGCCGGCCCCGCACCCCGGTACGGGATGTGGGTCATGAAGGTCTTGGTCAGCGACTTGAACAGCTCGGTCTGCAGGTGGCCGATGCCCCCAGTCCCCGAGCTCGCGTACGAGTACTTGCCCGGGCTGCGTCGAAGTTCCTCGACGAAGCCCTTGTAGTCCTTCGCGGGGAACGACGGGTGCACCGCGATCACGTTCGGAGTCGCCGCGAGATTGATGATCGGCGTGAAGTCCACCGTCGGGTCGTAGCCGATCTTCGGGTTGATCGCCGGGTTGGCGGCAGTGGTCGATACCGTGGCCATGCCGAGCACATAACCGTCCGGTGCCGAGCGCACCACTTCGAGCGCGCCGATCGCACCGCCGGCGCCGGCCCGGTTCTCGACGACCACTGTCTGACCCAGGTTCTCCCGCAGCCGGTCGGAGACCACCCGGGCAACGATGTCGGTGGTGCCGCCCGGGGCGAACGGGACGATCAACCGCACGGGCCGGGTCGGATAGGCCTGCGCGCGCGCGGCGCTCGGCAGGCTCGCGGCGGTACCGGCCGCGGCGGCGGCGAGCATCAGGCGGCGGCGTGAGGGGTGGAGTGGCATCGCGGAGGTCTCCTGTGCTCGGGGCGCGGCCCCGGTGGCGGTAAGATGACGATTGTTCCGTATTATTGCCAATCTTGGCCGCATGTCCGGCAACGCCCTCGGGCATTCCTTCGTCGTCACCACCTTCGGGGAGTCGCACGGACCGGCGATCGGGTGCGTGGTCGACGGCTGCCCGCCCGGACTGCCGTTGGACGCGACCGACATTCAGCCCGACCTGGACCGCCGCCGCCCGGGCACCTCGCGCCATGTCACCCAGCGTCAGGAGGCCGACCGGGTCGAGGTGCTGTCGGGCACGCACGAAGGCCTGACCACCGGGACCCCGATCGCGCTGCTGATCCGCAACGAGGACGCCCGCAGCAAGGACTACGCTGCGATCGAGCGCACCTTTCGGCCGGGGCACGCGGACTATGCGTACTGGCACAAGTACGGCGTGCGCGACCCGCGCGGCGGCGGCCGGTCCTCCGCGCGCCTCACCGCTGCGACGGTCGCCGCCGCCGCGATCGCGCGAAAGTGGCTCGCGCTGCACCACGGAATCCGGGTCCGGGCTCGGATGAGCCAGCTCGGCGAGATCCCGATCCCGCTGCGCGACTGGGACGAGGTCGGTCGCAACCCGTTCTTCGCCGGCTGCCCGGACGTGATCCCCCGGCTCGAGGCCTACATGGACGCGCTGCGGCGCGCCGGGGATTCGGTCGGGGCGCGCATCGACGTAGTCGCCGAAGGCGTGCCGCCGGGGTTCGGCGAACCCGTGTTCGACCGGCTCGACGCGGACATCGCGCACGCGATGATGGGGATCAACGCGGTCAAAGGGGTCGAGATCGGGGCCGGATTCGCCAGTGTCGCGCAGCGTGGCACCGAGCACGGTGACGAACTGACGCCCGAGGGGTTCCTGAGCAACCACGCCGGCGGCGTGCTCGGCGGCATCTCCACCGGGCAGCCGATCACCGTGTCGATCGCGGTCAAGCCCACCTCGAGCATTCGGTCGCCCCGCCGCTCGATCGACCGCGACGGCGCTCCGGTCGAGGTGCAGACGCTCGGACGGCACGACCCGTGCGTGGGCATCCGCGCCGCCCCGATCGCCGAGGCGATGCTGCTGCTCGTGCTGATGGACCACGCGCTGCGTCACCGTGCGCAGTGCGCCGACGTACGCGTGTCCACGCCGCGCATCCCGGGCTCGGTCGGCTGAGCCGCGTCGGGCTGCGTCATGCCCGTGCTGAGGAGCGGCGGCATCCGGGCGCTGTACTTCGCGTACTTCGCGTTCGTCGGCATCTTCTCGCCGTTCCTGAGCTTGTGGTTCGATGCGCGCGGGCTGACGATCGCCGAGATCGCGGTACTGATGTCGCTGCCGCAGGCGCTGCGGATCGTCGCGCCGCCGTTCTGGGGCTGGCTGGCCGATCGCCACGGTCACCGCGTGCGGCTGCTGCGCGCGAGCGCGGCGGCCTCGCTCGCGGTCCTGCTCGTGCTGCCGTTCGCCGACGGTTTCGGCGCATACGCGCTGTTGTTGCTCGCGCTCTTCTTTCTCACGGCCGCGCAGATGCCGGTGGGCGAGGCGATCGCGCTCGACCTGTCGCGGGGGGATGCCGGACGCTACGGTCGACTGCGCGTCTGGGGATCGATCGGCTTCATCCTCACGGTGCTCTGCGGCGGGCCGCTGCTCGATGCGTTCGGCCTCGAGGCGTTGCCGTGGCTGATGAGTGCAGCGATGGCCGTGCTGGTCGCGGTCACGCTGGCCCTGCGCGAGCCGGCGGCTGCGCCGACCCAGCGCGACGGCGCCTCGCTCGGGCAGCGGCTGCGTGAGCCCGCGATCCTGTTCTTCTTGGCATCGGCCTTCCTGATGGTGTTCGCGCATGCCGCGCTGTACTCGCTGTATTCCCTGTTCCTCGAGCGCCAGGGCTGGAGCAAGACCGGCATCGGAGCCATGTGGGCGCTGGGCGTGCTGGCGGAGATCGTGCTGTTCATCGGGCAGCGCCGCCTGTTCGATCGCGTGACCCCGATGCGGCTGCTCGCGGCGAGCTTCCTGGTGTGCGCGCTGCGGTTCGCGATCATCGCCGCCGCCGCAGGCTCGGCCGCGCTGCTGGTGCTTGCGCAGCTGATGCATGCGGTGACCTTCGGACTGCACCACAGCGCTTCGATGGCCGTGCTGCACCGCTGGTTCGCCCCGGCGCAGCAGGCGAGGGCGCAGGCCGCGTTCATCGTGGTCGCCTACGGCCTGGGCGGCACCGCCGGCGGGCTCGCCGCCGCCGTGCTCTGGGAGCGGATCGCGCCGGAAGCCGCCTTCTTCGGGGCGGCACTGGCCGCTGTGGCGGGCTGGGTGGCGGTGCTGATCGCGCAGCGCCGCCATGCTGCAGCGTCGGGCCTGGGCTAAGCTTCCGGCCGTGACTCGTCGACCGGAGGCGACCGTGACCCACCCGACCGAGCCCTTCGCCCGGTGGCTCGCGGCGCTCGCCGCAGCACTCGCGATCGCGGCCGGCGGCTGCCAGTCGGTCCAGACCACATCCGCGGGCGCGGTCGGCGTGGAACGCCGTCAGAGCATGTCCACCCTGATCAGCGAGACCGACATGCGCAGGGGCTCCGAGCAGGCCTATGCGCAGCTGATGTCACAGGCGCGCCAGAAGGGGCAGCTGAACGCCGATCCGGTCCTCACCCAGCGGGTCCGTTCGATCGCAAGAAGGCTGATCCCGGCCACGGCGGCGTTCCGGCCCGATGCGCCCGGCTGGTCCTGGGAGGTCAACGTGCTGCGGTCGGACCAGCTGAACGCCTGGTGCATGCCGGGCGGCAAGATCGCGTTCTACAGCGGAATCATCGAGCGGCTGGACCTCACCGACGACGAGATCGCGGCGATCATGGGCCACGAGATCGCGCATGCGCTGCGCGAGCACGCCCGCGAGCGTGCGTCGGAGCGACAGGCCGCAGGGCTGCTCATCGGGGTGGGCGCGGCGGTGCTCGGCGTGGGCCAGGCGGGTGCCGACCTGTCGCAGGTGGCCTACTCGGTCGCAGTCGGCATGCCCAACAGCCGTGCCCACGAGACCGAAGCCGACCGCATCGGGGTGGAGCTCGCCGCCCGCGGCGGCTACGACCCCCGGGCGGCGGTCACGCTCTGGCAGAAGATGGCGAAGGCCGCGGGCGGCGGCGGCCCGCCCCAGTGGCTGAGCACCCACCCGTCGGCGCAGAGCCGTCAGCAGGACCTCGGCACCTACGCCGAGCGCGTGATGCCGCTGTACCAGGCCGCGCGTCGCTGAGCCGGGGCGGGAGGCGCCGGGTGGCATAATCTCGGCCCGGTCACCACGACGCCCGTGTCCGCCATGCAACCGCGTACGCTCTACGACAAGCTCTGGGACGCCCACGTCGTCCAGCAGGAGCCCGACGGCACCTGCCTGGTCTACATCGACCGCCATCTGGTGCATGAGGTCACGAGCCCCCAGGCCTTCGAGGGGCTGAAGCTCGCCGGGCGCCGGCCGTGGCGCGTGTCGGCCAACCTCGCGGTCGTCGACCACAACGTGCCCACCACCGACCGGCGCGCGGGCATCGCCGATCCGATCGCCCGGTTGCAGGTCGAGACGCTCGATGCGAACGCGGCCGAGTACCGGATGCCGTACTTCGACATCGCCGATCGGCGTCAGGGCATCGTGCACGTGATCGGGCCGGAGCAGGGGGCGACGCTGCCGGGGATGACCGTGGTCTGCGGCGACTCGCACACCTCCACGCATGGAGCGTTCGCGTGTCTCGCGTTCGGCATCGGCACCTCCGAGGTCGAACTGGTGCTCGCCTCGCAGTGTCTGACCGCGAAGAAGATGCGCAACATGCGGGTTACGGTCGACGGTGCATTGCCACGCGGCGTGACCGCCAAGGATGTCGTGCTGGCGATCATCGGGCGCATCGGCACCGCGGGCGGGACCGGCCATGCGATCGAGTTCGCCGGCCCGACCATCCGAGCCCTCAGCATGGAAGGGCGGATGACCGTGTGCAACATGGCGATCGAGGCCGGGGCGCGCTCCGGCATGGTCGCGGTCGACGACACCACGCTCGCCTACCTGAAGGGCCGTCCGATGGCGCCGTCCGGAGACGACTGGGACCGCGCGACCGCTCTGTGGCGCACGCTGCACTCCGACCCCGGGGCCCGGTTCGACGCTGAGGTCAGGCTGGACGCCTCGCAGCTGGCTCCGCACGTCACCTGGGGCACGTCGCCCGAGATGGTCGGGTCGATCGAAGGCCGCGTCCCAGATCCGGAGCGTGAAAAGGACCCGGTGCGGCGCGAGGGCATCGAGCGTGCGCTCGAGTACATGGGCCTGAAGCCGGACACCGCGATGTCCGACATCCGGATCGACAAGGTGTTCATCGGATCGTGCACGAATTCCCGCATCGAGGACCTGCGCCAGGCCGCGGCGGTCGTGCGGGGCCGTCGCCGTGCCGATTCGGTGCGCCTCGCGATGGTCGTGCCGGGGTCGGGCCTGGTCAAGGCGCAGGCCGAGGCCGAGGGGCTGGACAAGGTGTTCGTCGCCGCCGGATTCGAGTGGCGCGAGCCGGGCTGCTCGATGTGCCTGGCGATGAACGCCGACCGCCTGGAGCCGGGCGAGCGCTGCGCCTCGACCAGCAATCGCAACTTCGAGGGGCGCCAAGGCACCGGCGGCCGGACCCACCTGGTCAGCCCCGCGATGGCGGCGGCCGCGGGCGTATTCGGGCACTTCGTCGACGTGCGTCGACTCTGAGATCCCCCGGGGAAGCCGACATGCAAGCCTTCACCGTCCACCGTGGCCTGGTCGCACCGCTCGACCGCGCGAACGTCGACACCGACGCGATCATCCCGAAACAGTTCCTGAAGTCGATCAAGCGCACCGGCTTCGGCCCGAACCTGTTCGACGCCTGGCGTTACCTGGACCACGGCGAACCCGGCATGGATCACTC
>JBIKMO010000073.1:0-18140 GCA_044359175.1 Burkholderiaceae bacterium
CCTGGACGATCCGGGTCGGGTGCAGGCCGACCACGAGGCGGCGCTGGTCACGCTGTGCGAGCAGGCGGTGCGCGAGGACGGCGCCGACGTCGTGATCCTCGCCGGCGCGCCGCTCGCCGGCCTGGCGCGCGGCATCCGCGAGCAGGTGCCGGTGCCGCTGGTCGACGGCGTGTCGAGCGCGGTGCGGCACGCCGAGTCGATGCTCGCGCTGCGCCCGGTCGCGCCGCGCGCGGGCAGCTTCGCGCCGCCGCCGCGCAAGCCGCACCGCGGGCTGCCGCCGCCGATCGCATCGCTGCTCGACCCCTGAGCGGCGCGGGGCGCGAGCCGGGACCCCGCCCGTCGCGGCGCCGTTCGCAGCCTCGGCCCCTCAGCCGCGCAGCGCACCGATGCGCCGGTCGCGCTCGGCGTCGACCGCGGCCACCACGCTCGCCTCGTCGAGGCCGGCGGCCTGCAGCGCGTGCGCAACGATCTGCAGGCTCGCCTCGAGCGTCTCGGGGATCACCACGGTCGCCCCCTCGTCGCGCAGCACCGCGGCGTGGGGCTCGTCGCGCGAGCGCGCGATCACCGGCACCGCCGGAAACTCGCGGCGGATCGCGCGCAGGGCCTGAAGCGCCGAGGCCGGTTGGTCCATCGTCAGCACGATCGCGACCGCGGCGCCCGCGTGCACCCGCTCCAGCAGGTCGCCGCGGGTCGCGTTGCCGAACCACACCGGCAGCCCCTGCGCGCGCCGATCGGCAACCCGCACCGCGTCGGTCTCGAGCGCCACCCAGGGGATGGCCCGCTCCGACAGCATCCGCGCGACGGTCTCGCCGACGCGGCCGAAGCCGGCGATCACCACGTGCCGGCCGACCGACCCGACGGCGTCCGGCGGGTCGTCCGCCGGCCCTGGGTACGCCGCGCCCGCGCGCACGCGGGCCGCGACCCGGTCGCCGAGCGTGCGGCCCAGGCGCGCGACGAACGGCGTCGCGAACAGGCTCAGCCCGACCACCAGCAGCATGAACTGCCCGACCGGCTGCGGGATCGCGCCCGCGGTCATCGCGACGCCGACGACGATGAACGCGAACTCTCCGCCCTGGCCGAGCAGCAGGCCGCCCTCCAGCGCCCGGCCCCAGCCGAGGCCGCCGATCCGGAACACCGCGACCACGACCGCGGCCTTGATCGCGAACAGCCCGAGCACCGACAGCAGCAGCCACAGCGGCGAGGCGAACACCTCGCGCACGTCCACCGCCATGCCGACCGACATGAAGAACAGGCCCATCAGCAGACCGCGGAAGGGCTCGATCGTGACCTCGACCTCATGGCGGAACTCGGTCTCGGACAGCAGCAGACCGGCAAGCAGCGCACCGAGCGCCATCGACAGCCCCGCGGCCGCGGTGAGACCGGCGATCGACAGCGTCGACAACAGCACCAGCGCCATGAAGACGTCCGGCTGGCGGCGCGCGGCGAACGTGAGGAACACCGGCCGCACGACGCGCCGGCCCACCAGCCAGATCAGCGCGACCGCACCGCCCGCCTTGAGCAGCGCGAATGCGACCACCCCGCCGACCGCGGCCCAGCCGCCGCCGAGCTGCGCGCCGCTGCGCGCACCCTCGGCGATCACCCCGACCAGGATCAGCAGCGGCACGACCGCGAGATCCTGCAGCATCAGCACCGAGAAGCAGGCCTGGCCGAGCGGTGTGCCGAGCGCCCGGCGTTCGCCGAGCAGCTGCATCACGACCGCGGTCGACGACAGAGCGAGCACCCCGCCGAGCAGCAGCGCGACCGGCCCGGGGTTGCCCCACGCCCAGGCGACCGCGCCGATCGCCGCGGCACTTGCCAGCAGCTGCGCGACGCCGGCGCCGAACACCCAGCGGCGCAGCGCCCACAGCCGCTCGGCCGACAGCTCGAGCCCGATCATGAACATCAGGAACAGCACGCCGAGCTCGGCGAGCACCTCGACCCCCTCGAGGCGGGGGAAGGTCACCCACGCGAGCGCCGGCACGCGCTCGGCCCACAGCCCCAGGCCGAACGGCCCGAGCAGCGTGCCTGCGGCGAGGAAGCCGAGCACCTGGTTCACGCGCAGCCGCTGCAGCAGCGGGATCAGCACGCCGGCGAGCGCGAGGAACAGCAGGATCTCGCGCAGGAACGGGAACGGTGACGACTCGTGCACGATGGGTGCCGACCGTAGCCCAAGGCCTGCGGGGCGTCAAACGTCGAGCCGGCGGCTGGCGCCACCCCGGTCGATCGCCTACCCTGGGCGCACCATGCCGATCCGACCGACCCCGGCGGCCGCGCTGCTCGCGGCCGCACTTGCCGGCTGCACGGGTCTGCCCCCCGAGCCGGGTGCGGCCCCCGGCGCGGCGGCGCGGTCCTCGCCGGCGGCCCGCCCGATCGACGCGGCGGTGGCGGCGCCGCTGCCGGCCGACGCGTCGGCGCTCGCAAACGCGATGCGCGGCGCGGCGCTCGTGCTGCTGGGCGAGATGCACGACAACCCGGCGCAGCATCGGTTGCGGGCCGAGGCGCTCGCGCGAGTGGTGAGCGCAGGCGCGCGTCCCGCGCTCGCGTTCGAGCAGTTCGACCGCGAGCGGCAGGCCGACCTGGACGCGGCGCGCGCCGAACGCGCGCACGACGCGGACGCGCTGATCGCGCGCGCCGGCGGCCCAGGCTGGGACTGGGCACAGTACCGGCCGTTCGTGCAGCTCGCGCTGGATCACGGGCTGCCGATCGTCGCCGCGAACCTGTCGCGCACCGACGCCTCGCGCGTGGTGCGCGAGGGGTTCGGGGCGGTGTTCGACGCCGCCGAGCGCGCCGCGCTGGGACTGGACGCGCTGCCCGCCGAGCTGCTCGCCGCGCTCGAGGTCGAGGTGGATCGGGGCCACTGCGGCGTGCTGCCGCGCCCGATGCTCGAGCCGATGGCACGCGCGCAGATCGCCCGCGACGCGATGCTCGCGCAGCGGATCGCACCGCACGCGGCACGCGGCGTCGTGCTGCTCACCGGCAACGCGCACGCGCGCCGCGACCTGGGCGTGGCCCGCTGGCTGACCCCGCCGCTGCGCGAGCGCACGATCGCGATCGGCCTGCTCGAGGCCGACACGCAGGCCGCGACGCCCGTCGGTGCGTTCGACCGCGTGATCGTCACCGACGCCCCGCCGCGCGTCGATCCGTGCGTCGCGCTGCGCGAGCGCCTGCGCGGCGGCGCCGCGCCTCAGGGCCGGTAGCTGGCGAAGCGCCCGAGCACGCGCGCGATCTCGTCGTCGGGCAGCAGCGCGGGCGTGCCGAGCGTACGCGCGATCGACCAGGTCCGCGCGAGCCACTCCACCTCGACCGCGAGCTCGAGCGCGGCCGGCAGCGACGCACCGAGCGCAATCATCCCGTGGTGCGCGAGCAGACACGCCCGCCGGCCCGCAAGCGCCGCGAGCGCGTGCCCGGACAGCTCGGCGGTGCCGAAGGTGGCATAGGGCGCGCAGCGCAGGTCGTTGCCGCCGGCGGCGGCGATCATGTAGTGGAAGGCGCGCAGCCCGTCTCGCTGGATCTCGGGCAGGCACGACAGCGCGGTCGCATACGGCGCGTGCGTGTGCACCACCGCTGCGACGTCGGCCCGGGCCGCATACATGTCGTGGTGGATGCGCCACTCGGACGACGGCCGACGGGTGCCGTCGGCAACCGGCTCGGCGCCCGGCGAAGCGATCGACATCCAGACCGGATCGTCGAGCGTGCACCGCTCGTAGGGCAGCGCGCTCGGCGTGACCAGGAAGCCGTCCGAGCCGCCGCGGTGCCAGCGCACCGACAGGTTGCCCGCGCGACCCGGGTTGATGCCCAGGCCGGCCATCGACCGCGCGGCCTCGATCAGCCGCGCGCGCGCGTCGTCCTCGGTCCGCGGCGCGGGGTCATCGAGGTCCGGCCCGGGGTGCCGCGAGCACGACGCGCCGTCCCCGGCGCGTGGCGCCGCGGCGTCGCCGCAGACCGGGCGTTCGGCGGGCGGGGTCATCGGCGGCCCGGCGCGCCGCGCGGCGCGGGCGGACTCGCGGCATCCGGACCGGCACGGACCGCGTCCGGATCGAGGTCGGCGCCGATCGATGCGTCCGACTGCATGCCGACGTCATGCGACGGCCAGCGGCGCGCGACCCCGCCCCGGTCGGCCGAGTATGCGATGCACGAATCGATCTCGAGCGGACGGCCGGCGGCGCTCCAGCCGCTCGCGATCCGCCCGCCGACCATTCGCCGCAAGTTCGCGCCGCCCTCGCCGCAGATCGCGAACGGGGTCGCCTCGCTGGCGAAGACGTCGTCGCGCTCGTAGCCGCGCCGCTCGATGCGGCGCAGGGGGGCCTCGCGACGGGATGACGACGGGGGCGGCAGCGGCACGGCGGTCTGGCAACGGAGGACGCGGCGGCCAGCATAACAAACCGACCGGACGCCGTACCCCGGGGCGCGGTCAGCCGCGCAGCGCGGCCGCAACCCCGTGGGCGTCGGCGTCGAACGCGCCGTGTTCGGTGAGCAGCGCGTCGATCAGGCGAGCCGGCGTCAGGTCGAACGCCGGGTTCTCGGCACTCACGCCGTCCGGCACCAGCTGCACCTCGAGCAGCCGGCCGTCGTCGGCGCGACCGACGGCGTGGGTGACCTCGCGCGACGGACGCATCTCGATCGGGATCGCGTCGCCGTCGGGTGCGGCCGCATCGATCGTCGGCGTCGGGCACGCGACCCAGAACGGGATGCCGGCGTCGCGCGCCGCCAGCGCCTTCAGGACCGTGCCCACCTTGTTCGCGACATCACCGTTGGCCGCGACCCGGTCGCAGCCCACCAGCACCGCGTCGACCCGGCCGGTGCGCATCAGCAGCCCGGCAGCGTTGTCGGCGACGACCGTGCAGCGTACGCCCGCATCGTGCAGCTCCCAGGCGGTGAGCCGGCCGCCCTGGTTCCGCGGCCGGGTCTCGTCCACCCACACGTGCACCGGCACGCCGCGCGCGTGCAGCGCATACACCGGTGCGAGCGCCGTGCCGTGGGCCACGGTCGCCAGGCGCCCGGCGTTGCAGTGGGTGAGCACCCCCAGCGGCGCCGCGGCGGTCACCGGCCGGCCGGCGGCGGCCCGGTCCGCGACCCGCCGCGCCAGCATCGCGGCGCCGTGGCGGCCGATCGCCGCGTTGATCGCGACATCCTCGTCGGCGATCGCGACCGCCTCGCGCCATGCGGCCGCGGCCCGCCCCGCCGGTGGGACCGGTGCGGCCGCTGCGGCAACCCGCGCAAGCGCCCAGCGCAGGTTGACCGCGGTCGGCCGCGTCGCTGCGAGCCGCTCGAGCGCCGCCGCGAGGCCGGCGTCGTCGGCCCGCGCGCGCAGCGCGAAGGCCAGGCCGAACCCGGCCACCGCACCGATCAGCGGCGCGCCGCGCACCCGCATCGACTCGATCGCCTCGGCGCAGGCCGCCGGGTCGGCGAGCACGAGGTCGACCCGTTCGAACGGCAGCCGGGTCTGGTCGACCGTGATCACGGCGTCGCCGAGCACCCGCAGCGTGCGCCGGTCGTCAGGGGGCGGATCGGTCGCGGGCATCGCTCACCTCGGGACGGCCCGGCATTGCACCACAGCCGCCGCGCCGGCGCAGCCCGCCCCCGGTCCGGCCGGCGACGCGATCCGGAACCGCCCCGGGTCCGCGCCATGTCGTGCCGTCCCGAGGCACAATGCGGCGACCGGTGCCCGCCCGTCGATGAACGCTCCCGCCCATTGCTCCCCGCCCGGCGCGTCTGCGCCGCTGCGTGAACCCCGCGACCTGCCTGGCCCGCGCGGCCTGCCGCTGCTCGGCTCGCTGCACCGCTGGGACGTGACGCGCGCGCACCTGATCCTCGAGCAGTGGGCCCGCGAGCACGGCCCGATCTACCGTTTCCGGCTCGGCCCGCAGCCGCTGGTCGTGGTGTCGGACGCAGACGCGATGATGACCGTGCTGCGCGAGCGCCCGCACGCGTTCCGTCGTCACTTCGCGGTGCGACCGATCTTCCGCGAGATGGGCATCGACGGGCTGTTCTCGGCCGAGGGCGAGGACTGGCGGCGCCAGCGGCCGCTGGTGATGCGCGCGCTCGACCCGACGCACCTGCGCCGCTTCTTCCCGACCGTGGTCACCGCCACCGAGCGGCTGCACGCACGCTGGCTGGCCGCGGCCGCCACCGGCGCGCCGGTGGACCTGCGGGCCGACCTCACGCGCTACACGGTCGACGTCACCTGCTCGCTCGCCTTCGGCACCGACGTGGCCACGCTCGCACGCGAGGACACCGACCCCCTGCAGCCGCACCTCGACCGGATCTTCGCGGGCATCGCCCGCCGGATCAACTCGCCGTGGCCGACCTGGCGCTGGTGGCGCACGCGAGCCGACCGCGAGATCGAGCGCTCGCTGCAGGTCGCGGGCCGCGCGGTGCGGGGGTTCATCGAGACCGCCCGCACCGAGATCGCACGGCGGCCCGGTCTGCGCGACGAGCCGCAGAACCTGCTGCAGGCGCTGCTCGTCGCCAACGAGGACGCGAAACTGTCGGACGCCGAGCTGCACGGCAACGTGATGACGCTGCTGCTGGCCGGCGAGGACACGACCGCGAACACGATCGCCTGGGCGCTGCACCTGCTCGCGAAACACGCCGACGTGCGGCGTGCGGCCCGCACCGAGGCGATCGAGGCGCTGGCCGCCGAACG
This sequence comes from Burkholderiaceae bacterium, assembly GCA_044359175.1. Taxonomy (GTDB): domain Bacteria; phylum Pseudomonadota; class Gammaproteobacteria; order Burkholderiales; family Burkholderiaceae_E; genus UBA4615. The sequence goes on from JBIKMO010000073.1 coordinate 6,647, forward strand.
CGAGGCGGGCACACGCGCGGTCGCGCTGCGCGACTTCGACAGCACCCGCGGGCTGCCCCTGATCGAGGGCGTGGTGCTGGAGTCGCTTCGGCTCAAGCCGGTGGCGCCGCTGAACATGTTCACCGCAGTGCAGGACTCGGCGCTGCTCGGCACGCGGATCCCGGCGCGTACGCTGGTGTGCGTGCTCAAGCGGCCGCCGGCGACCGACCCGCGCCACTTCCCTGAGCCGCAGGTCTTCCGCCCACAGCGCTGGCTTGCGGGCGAGGCCGCGGCGAGCGGCTCGGGCTCGCAGAGCGCCCCGGCGGGCGTCTCGGGCGGCGGGCGGCGCGCGTTCGCGCCGTTCGGCGGCGGGCCGCGGTTCTGTCCGGGCCGCTACCTCGCGCTGCTCGAGGCGAAGATGGTGCTCGCCACCACGCTCGCGGCCTTCGAGCTGGAGCCCACCGGCGACGCGGTCACCGAGCACATGGGCATGACGATGCAGCCGCGCGGGCTGCGGGTGCGGCTGCGACTGCCCAAGTCGCAGATCCAGCGGGCCCGCAGCGATCAGGCGTAGCCCGGCCGCACCGCGCTACGCGGGCACCGCGAAGCGGGCGATCACGCGCACCTCGCCGCGCTCGGCCCGGACCACCAGCGCCTCGCCCATCGCGGCCCACTCGCCGGTCAGGGCGGTGAGGTTCACCTGGTGCGTGACGCCCACCGGGACCTGCGGGCCGGCCGCGCCGAGCACCCAGCGTCGCACCTGATCGGTCTGCGCGCGCTCGCCGCTGCGATCGGCGAAGAACGAGTCCAGCGCCGGCCACGGCTCGACGCGGCCGAAGGCGAGCCGCGCGGTCTCCAGGCAGCGGCACCAGCGGCTGCTGCGTACCCCGGCGACCGGCACGCCGGCGTCGGCCAGCCAGCGCCCCAGACGCTGTGCCTGCACGCGGCCGGCCGCCGACAGGTTGCGCTGCGTCGCGCAGTCCTCGAGCCGGAAGCCGGGCGGATCGCCGATGCCGGGCTCGGTCTGCGCGTGGCGCACCAGGACGATCGCGCCCGGGGCGCGCAGCGCGTCGCGCGCGGGCGCGGGCAGCACGCCGTCGTTCGCGCGCGCGACCGTGCCCCAGGCCGCGTTCGCGCCGAGCGCGGCGGCCGCGCGCAGCACGGCGCGGCGCGGCCCCACCGCGGGGCGTCGTCCGGTCGGGTCAGCTCGCATCGCGCGCGCGGTCGAGCTGACGACGGTCGCGCTTGGTCGGGCGCCCGTCGATCGCCCGGGCGGGCTCGATCTGCAGCCGACGCCGGTCACGCTCGGCCTCGCGTGCGTCGATGCTCTCGGGGGTCTCCGAGTACAGCCGCTGCGCCTCGGTGGCCGGCCCGCGCCGCTCGGCCAGCGCGAGCACCCGCAGGTCGCGCTCGACGTCGCCAACCCGCACGGTCACCCGCTCGCCAACCCGCAGCGTGCGCGCGTTCTTCACGCGCTCGCCCCCGACCCGCACGCGGCCGGCGTCGATCGCATCCTGCGCGAGACCGCGGGTGCGGAAGAACCGCGCCGCCCACAGCCACACGTCGATACGCACCTGCGCGACCCGTGACGTGCTCAGGGATGCGGCGACCCGACCGCGGCCGAACCTGCATCCGGGGCGCCGGCCGCGACAGGCGACCGGGGCGCGGCGGCGAACGCGAGCGCGTCCTCCGCGCGATCGTCGCCCCAGTACAGCTCGTCGCCGATCGTGAACGACGGCGACCCGAAGATGCCGAGCGCCTCGGCCGCGTCGGTGACCGCGCGCAGCAACGCCTTGTTCGCCTCGGACTGCGCGGCGAGGATCGTGGGCTCAGGATCCCGGCCGACCGCCGACAGCGCGCGCCGCAGGTTGTCGTCGGTGCCGATCGCGACATCCTCGGTCCAGTGCAGCCGGAACGCCTCGCGGGTGAACGGCTCGCACCAGCCCTGCGCAGCCGCCAGCGTACCGACGCGCGCGGTGAGCAGCGTGTTGGGCGGGTAGGCCGACGGCTTGCGGTACGGCACGCCGTGGACCGCGGCACGCCGCTCCAGGTCGCGCCACATGTACCTGAGCTTCGGCGGGTGGCCGAGGAACGGGCCCTGCGCGAGCCCATGATGGCGAAAGATCGGCGCAAGCAGGAACGGACGCCAGTCGACCTGCACGCCGCGCGCCCGGGCGAGCGCCGGCAGCCGCGCGACCGTGAGCCAGGTGTAGGTGCTGCCGTACTCGAACCAGAAGGTCATCCGCGGGGGCGCGTCCATGGGCTCAGTGTCCGTCGAAGCTCGTGAGCGTGTACAGGGGCAGGCCGGCGTCGCGCAGCCGGCGCGAGCCGCCGAGCTCGGGCAGATCGACGATCGCCGCGCCCTCGACCACCACGCCGCCGAGCCGCTCGACCAGTCGACGCGCCGCCATCATCGTGCCGCCGGTGGCGATCAGGTCGTCGATCAGCAGCACGCGGTCGCCCGGGGCGCATGCGTCGGCGTGCAGCTCGACTTCGGCGCTGCCGTACTCGAGGGCATAGCGCTCGGTCACCGTGTCGAACGGCAGCTTGCCCTTCTTGCGCACCGGCACGAACCCCAGGTTCAGCTCGTAGGCGACGATCGCCCCCAGGATGAAGCCGCGCGCGTCGATGCCGGCCACCAGGTCGAGCGGCTGGCGCATGTACCGGATCACGAACAGGTCGACCGTCATGCGCAGCGTGCGCGGGTCCTGGAGCAGCGGCGTGATGTCGCGGAACATCACGCCCGGCTGCGGCCAGTCGGGCACGGTGCGGATGCGGTCCTTGAGGAACGCGGTGTCGATCATGGTGACGGCACACGCCGAGGAGCCAGGGCGGCACAATTGTAGGCTCCGACCGCAGCCCGTTCAGGGAAGACCGTCTTGAGCCCACCGCCTCCGCCCGTTCCCTTCCTCGAGCGCTGGTTCGACGACTATCCGGTGGGCGAGGTCGCCGAGTTCGGCGATCACGCGATCACCGCCGAGGAGATCGTCGAGTTCGCGCGCCGCTACGACCCGCAGCCCTTCCACGTCGACGAGGAGGCCGCGCGGGGGTCGATCTACGGCGGGCTGATCGCGAGCGGCTGGATGACCGCGTCCTGCGCGATGCGCATGCTGGTCGACCACTACGTGTCGCCGCGCTCGAGCCTGGGTTCGCCGGGGCTGGACGAGCTGCGCTGGCTGCAGCCGGTGCGCGCGGGCGACCGGCTGCGGATGCGGGTGACGGTGCTCGAGTCCCGCGCGTCGCGCTCCAAGCCCGACCGCGGGCTGCTGCGCTTTCACTGGGAGGTGCTGCGGCAGGACGGCCAGGTCGTGCTGTCGATGACCGGCTGGGGGCTGTACGCGCGGCGGCCCGCGGCGTGAGTTCGGCGCCGCCGTTCAGGGCGTGGGCCAGGGCCGCTGCGCCGGCCGAAGCAGCTCGACCGCACGCGCGAGCCGCAGCACGCCCAGGTCGTCGAAGCGTTGCCCGACCAGCTGTATGCCGAGCGGCAGGCCGTCGGCGGTCCACGACCAGTTGAGCGACGCGGCCGGCTGCTCGCTCATGTTGTAGGCGACCGTGAACGCGATGTGCGACAGCGCGTCGTGCGGGTCGTCGGACGGACTGTGCTGCTCGGCACCGTGCGCCGGCACCGGCGAGGTCGGCGACAGCACGAAGTCGTGGCGGCCGACCGCCCGCACCGCCGCCTCGCGCATCGCCATCACCTGCCCGTACGCGGCCATCAGGTCGGCGCCGGAGAAGGCGGCGGCCCGCCAGGTCGCCCACTCGACGACGAACGGCAGCACCTTCGCGCGCCGCGCCTCGTCCATCGCCGCGAGGTCCAGGTGCGAGCGCGCCTCGAAGAACCGGCAGATCCCATCGAGCATCGGCGGGGTCATGAACGACTCGATCGGCTCGACCACCGCACCGGCATTGGCGAGCGCGCGTGCGGCCTGGCCGAGCGCCGCGCTCACCTCGGGGTGCACCGGCAGGCCGCAGCGCATGTCGGCGAGCAGACCGATGCGAAGGCCCCGCAGCGACAGGCCCTCGAGCTGCGCCGCGTAGTCGACCGGCTGGTACGGCAGGCTCATCCAGTCGCGCGCGTCCGGGCGGCAGACCACGTTCATCAGCATCGCCGCATCGCGCACGGTGCGGGTCATCGGACCGGCAACCCGGCCCATGTACGGCGGGTCGATCGGCACGCGACCCAGGCTGGGCTTGAGCCCGAACAGGCCGCAGTGCATCGCCGGCAGGCGCACCGAACCGCCGATGTCGGTGCCCAGGTGCAGCGGCCCGTAGCCCGCAGCCGCGGCCGCGCCCGCCCCGGAGGACGATCCGGCCGGGTTGCGGTCGGGCCGCCACGGGTTGCGGGTGATGCCGTGGATCGACGACAGGCCGGCCGACAGCATCCCGAAGTCCGGCATCGTCGTCTTGCCGATGATCACGCAGCCGGCCTCGCGCACGCGCGCCGCCGACGGCGCATCCGCGGGGCGCGGTGAAAGATCGCCCGCGGCGGTGCCGAGCGGCGCCGGATCGCCGCGCGTATACAGGTTCTCCTTGATCGTGATCGGCACGCCGTCGATCGGGGACAGCGGCGCACCGGCCGCCCAGCGCCGCTCGGCCTCGCGGGCCACCGCGCGAGCGGACTCGCCCTGCACCAGGAACATCGCGTTGAGCCGGCCTTCGCACTGCTCGACGCGTCGCAGCACCGCCTCGGTGACCTCCACCGGCGACAGGTCGCGACGGGCGAAGGCGACGGAGAGTTCGGCGGCGGTCAGCTCGTGCAGGGCGGGCATCGTCGGGATGTCGGCAGGTCGGGGCGGCGGGAGCGTGGAGTGTCCCCGATCCGGCTTCGTCCGACCAGCGCTCTGACCGGTGCGGGCGACGGCCCCGGGGGTCGGCCGCCCGGAGCGGCCCGGCCGCCTTCGCGCGGCGTGCAGGCGGGGCCGAAAACGGACGGGCCGCCCGCAGGCGGCCCGTCGCGTCCCGAACCGGCGCGCGCAGGCGCGCCGGGGGCGGTCACAGCGGCCGGATGCGGCTGGCCTGCGGACCCTTCTGGCCCTGCGTGACCTCGAACTGCACCCGCTGGTTCTCGGCGAGGGTGCGGAAGCCCTTGCCCTCGATCTGACTGAAGTGCGCGAACAGATCCTCGCCGCCGCCGTCGGGCTTGATGAAGCCGAAGCCTTTGGCCTCGTTGAACCACTTGACGGTACCGGTTTGAGCGCTCATGGAAACATCCCAAAAATGGACAAGAAGACGAAGACGACGGGCGGACGGCGCCCGTGACCGTGCCCTGGCTCAAGGAATGTGACCGTGGGGATTCGAACCGGAGCGACCCCGGAGCAGCCTGGGGACCGCACTGACTGACGCCGCTGGAAACGAGATTTCTTGACGCGCGAGCGGGCGGGAGTCTACCGGAAGCCGCGACGACGCGCCAGCGCCGACCCGGGGCCCACGACGGGCGACGGCGGGATCTCGACCGGGTGCCGCCGTGGCCGCGCGCGGCGGTCCGCGCACGATCGTCCTCGCCCCACCCCGACCGCACGACCGACTCGGTGAAGCACGACGGGCGCCCTCGTGTGCACGTGACCCTCGTCACGCAGCGGCGCGGCGCTCGGCGAGCACCCGCTCACTGGGACGCACGTCCATCAGCATCTGCGCGACCGCAGCCGCCAGCCCGATCAGCACCGCCCCCTTCCAAGCCCACTCGTACGAGCCGAGGCTCGCGTAGATCAGGCCGCCACCCCAGGCACCGAGGAACGAGCCGACCTGATGGCTGAGGAACGCGATGCCGGTCAGCGTGGCCATCCAGCGCAAACCGAACAGGTGGACCACCAGCCCGTTGACCAGCGGCACCACGCCGAGCCAGAGGGCGCCCATCGCCGCGCCGAACAACAGGGTACCGACCGGCGTGGGCGGGGCGACGAAGTACGCGGTGATGATCAGCGAGCGCAGCAGGTAGATGCCGCCGAGCAGCGCGCGTTTGGACCAGCGCTGCCCGAGCCAGCCGAACAGGTACGACCCGAACACGTTGAACAACCCGATCAGCGCGAGCGTGCCTGCGGTCACCGACGGGTCGATGCCGCACAGGTCCAGGTAGGTCGGCAGATGCGTGGTGAGGAACACCAGCTGCAAGCCGCAGACGAAGAACGCGAGCGCCATCGTCACGTAGCCGCGATGCCCCGCCGCCTCGCGCAGCGCCTCGCCCACCGACTGCGGCACGCCCCGCACGGCCTCGGGCTCGATGCGATCGGCGCGGCCCGCCGCGAGCGCGGCCGGCAGCATCACCGCGGTCAGCCCGACGAACGCGACCAGCGCGAGCTGCCAGCCACCGACCGCGATCATCGCCTGTGCGAGCGGAGAGGCGATCACCAGCCCCAGCGAGCCGGCTGCCGACACCGCCCCCATCGTGACGCTGCGCCGCGACGCGGGCACCGTGCGCGCGGTCACGTTCATCGCGAGGTTCGACGCGGTGCAGGACAGCGCCACGCCCAGGCACACGCCGGCCCCCAGGATCAACGTCGCCGCGTTCGGCGCCAGCGCGGTGATCACGAGGCCGAGCGCGTACAGCCCGACTCCGGCGACCGCGACCGGGCGGGCGCCGTGGCGGTCGACCACGATCCCCAGCACCGGCTGCGTGAATCCCCAGACGATGTTCTGGATGGCGAGCGCCAGCGCGAAGTCGGCCGCACCGATGCCGAGATCGCGGACCACGTGTGGCTGCAGCAACCCCAGGCTCTGCCGCATGCCCATCGACAGGCTGAGCAGCACCGCGGCACCGCCGAGGATCCACGCGGTCTGCTCGCGGCTGAGGTCGGCCTGCTTCACGGGATCGGCGTCGAGGAGCGCGGTGCGCGGGTCGAGCCGAGTCTACGCCAAGCACCCCGCACCCGCCGCGGGTGCCGTACCGTTCGATACGCGTCCGCGCGCCGGACCGCTTGCGGCGGGAACGCCCGGGCGAGCGTGGACGCTCAGCCGGCCGCGGCTGGCGGCAACACCGAAGGGCGGGTCGCGCGCTCGGCATCCCCCGCTGCGGCGGCGCGACGCCGACGCCTCGGCGCTGCGCCGCGCGCCTCCTCGGCCACCGTCGTCGACGGCATCAGCAGCGCCATCATCCGGTCGACCTCGCGCTCGGCCGCGAGCCAGTCGTCCAGTTCGCGACCCGGCGTGCAGCCGTTGCGCTCGTAGCGCAGGTAGGCCTCGACGCGGATCAGCTCGTCGCGCGAGGGCAGGGTAACCGCGGCCGGGGGCTGGCCGCTGCGGGCCCGGGGTGACTTCGCCATCATCGGCTCCTCTCGGGTGGAGCGGTCAGTATCGCGCGACGCGCGGCGCGGCGGGTTGAGCTGGCTCAAGGCGGCCGCGGATCGCGGCCGCGGCCGCCTTGTAGGGTCAGGCGGCGACCTCGCGTGCGAAGTCCGCGACCGCGGCCGCGATCGCGGTCGCGCGCCCGAGATCGACGCTCGCAGGCCAACGGTCCTCGGGGGTGTGGAACCACGGGTTGTCGCCGACCAGCGACACGAACCGCCCGCCACGGGTCGCGACCTCGAACGCCTCGCCCATCGCCGCGCCCGTGGTGTCGACCTCGATCGGTGCGGCCGGATGACCGTGCGCAACCAGCGCCTCGACGAGGCGGTCGGCGAGCGCGGGCTGGTTGCCGCGCACCACCAGGCGGGACGCCTGCGCAGCCCCGAGGTTGGCGCCCAGATGGAGCACCAGCGACGCGTCGCGCGCGAGCGCCGGTTCGACCTCGAATGCGCGGTGCGCGCCGAGGTGGCCGAGCTCGTGCGCGCAGGTGGCGAGCGCGACCACCGGGCGTCTCGCGCCCGGGGCGGCGGCAAGCGCACGCAGCGCGTGCAGCCAGGCGAGCACGCCTCCAGCCCGCTCGGCGGTGCTGGTCCACCAGGAGGTGCGCGGGGTGAGCAGCACCAGCGGTGCGCGCGCGTCGCCGGCCAGCGATGCCCGCACGTTCGCCGACGCGCCCGGCTGCCGCACGCCGGTCGCGACCACCCGCACGCGCAGGTCGCCGCGCGCGGCGAGGGCGATGAGTTCGGGCCCTTCGGCACCGGCGACCTGCAGCACCGGCGGCCCGAACGGGGCGAGCGCGTCGTGTGCGTTCAGCGGTGCACGCGTGTCCGCACAGGTGCGCAGCGCGACGACGATCGCCGCATGCCGACTGCGGGCCCGCTCGAGCGCGAACGGATTGCCCGGCAGGCTCGCCGCCCGCGGGGACATCTCGGCCACGCCGATCGGGGCCTCCGACCCCAGGGGTCCGAGCCGGCCCGCGACCCCCTCCGGCCCGGTCGTGCCGCCATCGAACAGCGGCAGCCCCGGCAGCCGGCCGCGGTCGGTCTCGAGCCAGGCATCGCCCGGGACGAAGCGCTCGAACCGCACCTCGACCGGCTCCGCCTGCGCACCGACGGCGCGCGCGAGCCCGGCCAGCCACTGCGCGGAGCGCAGGTCCGCGGGTCCGCCCGCCCGACGCTCGCCGAAGGCGTCGTACGCGGCGAAGAACTGCGCCGGGCTCACCTCGGCTCGAACGCGAACACCCGACGCCAGTCGCGCTGCATGTCGATCACGGTCCAACCGCGGACGCCGGCCTCGTCGAGCGCACGGTCCAATCGACCGACCTTCGAGGCGCGGTCGTACGCCCACTCGCGCTGGGCGTCGGTGTGCCGCACGATCGCCGCCAGCCGCGGCCCCGGGCCTGCGGCGGTCCACTGCAGCATCTGCAGGTCGCCGTCGGAGTTGCCGAACGCCGCGATCGGACGGCGACCGACGTGGCGCTGGATGCCGACCGGCTTGCCGGCCTTGTCGTCGACGAAGTCGACCTCGGGCAGGCGCATCAGCGTGGGCACGCCGCCGCGCAGCTCGTAGCGGGTCTTCACGCTGCTGCCGATCACCCGCTCGGGCGGGATGCCGTAGACCCGCTCGGTCCACGGGCGCATGAACTCGATGCCGCCACCCGAGACGATCCAGCAGGAGAAGCCGTGCGCGTGCAGGTGGCCGATCAGCTCGAGCATCGGCGCGTAGACCATCTCGGTGAACAGCCGGCCGGTCTTGGGGTGCCGTGCAGTCGCGATCCAGTCCTCGACGAGCCGCGAGAACGCGTCGGCGCTCATGCCAGCGTGAGTCGCCATCGCCAGCTGGGCGAGGGCGCGCTCGCCGCCGGCGGCGAGCGCACGCAGATCGCCTCGCAACAGCGACGCGTACGGCTCGGTGGTCTTCCACTCGGGGCGCGTGGCGGCCATCGACCGCACGCGATCGGCAATGAAGAACGCCTGGACGTAGACCGGCTGCTCAGCCCACAGCGTGCCGTCGTTGTCGAACACCGCGACGCGCGCGGCGGGCGGCACGAAGTCCGGCCCGCCGCTGCGGGTGACCGACTCGACGAACGCGAGGATCCGGGCCCGCGCCGGGCCGTCATGCCACGACGGCAGTGGATCGCCGGCGATCTGCGCGAACGCACGCGCACCCGGGGCGGTCGCGACCCAGGCGAGCACCGCGCGGCGCGCCCGCGACGCGGGCCGGCCGGCCACGCGCTCCAGCCCCGACATCAGTTCTTCTGCGGCCGAATGACCGCCTCCATCACTCGGTCGAGGTTGAAGCTGCCGGGCTTCTGGCGGGGAGGGAATTCCTTGAAGCTCTGCAGCCAACGCGCGACGAATGCGCCGGCCGGCGCGATCGCGAACATCCGGTCGAGGTACCACTTCTGGTAGCCGACCGCGTGCTCGGCCTCGGCGCGCTCGAACGGGTCCATCCGAAGATTCGTGAGCGTGGGCGCGCGCAGCGCGGTGAACGGCTGCTGCCACACCTTCAGCCCCTCGGACTCCTGCTTCAGGAACGTGATCTTCCAGTTGTCGTAGCGCAGCGCGGCGACCTGCCCGTCGTCGGTCCAGTAGATGAACTCGCGTCGCGGCCACGGCCCCTGGCCGCGCAGGGCCGGACCCAGGTCGTAGCCGTCCAGGTGGACCTTGTAGGTGGTGCTGCCGAGCTTGCGGCCCTTCTTCAGGTCCTGGATCACGGTGCGGTCGCCGGCCGCGGCCGCCAGCGTCGGCAGCATGTCCTCGTGCGCGGCGATGTCGTTGATCACCGTGCCGGGCTTGATCACCCCGGGCCAGCGGATCAGCGTGGGCACGCGGTAACCGCCCTCCCACTGGGTGTTCTTCTCGCCGCGGAACATGGTCGTGCCGCCATCGGGCCAGGTGAAGGTCTCGGCGCCGTTGTCGGTCGAGTACATGACGATGGTGTTCTCCTCCAGCCCGAGCTCCTTGAGCTTGGCGAGCACCTGGCCGACGTGGCCGTCGTGCTCGACCATGCCGTCGGCGTACACGCCCAGCCCGGTCTTGCCCTGCGAGGCCGGCTTCAAGTGCGTGAAGATGTGCATCCGCGTCGAGTTCCACCACAGGAAGAACGGCTTGTCGGCCTTCTTCGCGCGCTCCATGAAATCGAGCGCCCGGGTGGTCACCTCGTCGTCGATCGTCTCCATCCGCTTGCGGGTCAGCGGTCCGGTGTCGGTGATCCGGCCATCGGCGAAACTGTGGATGACGCCGCGCGGGCCGAAGCGCTTCTTGAACTCCGGGTCCTTCGGATAGTCGGGATTCTCCGGCTCCTCTTCGGCATTCAGGTGGTAGAGATTGCCGAAGAACTCGTCGAAGCCGTGCTTGGTGGGCAGCATCTCGTCGCGGTCGCCCAGGTGGTTCTTGCCGAATTGGCCGGTGAGGTAGCCCTGCGCCTTGAGCACGGTCGCGATCGTCGGGTCCTCCTTGCGCATGCCCTCGGGCGCGCCCGGCAGACCGACCTTGGTGAGCCCGGTGCGGATCGGCGACTGGCCGGTGACGAACGCGGCGCGCCCGGCGGTGCAGCTCTGCTGACCGTACCAGTCGGTGAACATCGCACCCTCGCGGCCGATGCGGTCGATGTTGGGCGTTCGGTAACCCATCATCCCGTGGTTGTAGGCGCTGATGTTGAACTGACCGATGTCGTCGCCCCAGATCACGAGGATGTTCGGCTTGCGCGCCGGTGCGGACGACTGCGCCGCGGCGGGCCCCGATGCGGTCGCGAGCAGCGCGACCAGGACGGCCGCGAGCACGGCTGAGGCGAGCGATCGGATGCGGTTCATGACGAACTCCCTCGAGGCGGGCGCGGCCCGCGGTGCGGCGCGATTCTGGCGACGATGCACTGCTCGGGTCAAATCGATTCGAGTCATCGCTTTGATACGATCCATGCATGGACGTCGACCTGCGCCTCCTGCGCCACGCGCGCGCGCTGGCCGAGGAAGGGAACTTCGCGCGCGCCGCCCGCTCGCTGCACCTGAGCCAGCCGGCGCTCACCCGCAGCATCCAGGTGCTCGAGCAGCGCGTGGGCTTCGCGCTGTTCGAGCGGGGTCCCGGACGGGTCGAGCCGACCGACCTCGGCCGGCTGTTTCTCGAACACGCGCGCCCGGTGCTCGCCGGCGCGGACGTGCTCGAACGCGAGGTCGCCCAGATGCGCGGCGCGGCGTCGGGCGCGCTGATGCTCGGCGCCGGTACCTACATCTCGCGTG
>JBIKMO010000290.1:0-5467 GCA_044359175.1 Burkholderiaceae bacterium
AACGGCTCCACGCCCATGTCGATCAGCCGCGTCACCGCCGACACCGCGTCGTTGGTGTGCAGGGTGGCGAGAACCAGGTGTCCGGTGAGAGACGCCTGCACCGCGATCTGCGCGGTCTCCAGGTCGCGGATCTCGCCGATCATGATCACGTCCGGGTCCTGGCGCAGGATCGAGCGCAGCGCCTTGGCGAACGTCATGTCGATCCGGGCGTTGACCTGCGTCTGGCCGATGCCCTCGAGGTCGTATTCGATCGGGTCCTCGACGGTCATCACGTTGACCGTGCTCGAGTCGATCCGTGCGAGCGCCGAGTAGAGCGTCGTGGTCTTGCCCGAGCCGGTCGGGCCGGTCACCAGCACGATGCCATGGGGCTGGCGGATCAGCGCGTCGAACGCCGCGAGCGTCTGCGCCGCCATCCCGAGCTTGCCGAGGTCCAGACGCCCGGCGTCCTTCTCGAGCAGGCGCAGCACCACGCGCTCGCCGTGGCCGGTGGGCAGGGTCGAGACGCGCACGTCCACCGGCCGTCCGCCGATGCGCAGCGTGATCCGCCCATCCTGGGGCAGCCGCTTCTCGGCGATGTCCAGGCTGGCCATAATCTTGATCCGGGAGACCAGCGCCGCATGCAGCGCGCGCTGCGGCCGCACCACGTCGCGCAGCGTGCCGTCGACCCGGAAGCGCACCAGCGAGTAGGTCTCGAACGGCTCGACGTGGATGTCCGACGCGCCGTCGCGCGCCGCCTGGGTCAGCAGCGCGTTGATCATCCGGATGATCGGCGCGTCGTCCTCGGTCTCGAGCAGATCCTCGATCTTCGGCAGGTCCTGCATCAGGCGCGAGAGGTCCAGATCGCTCGCCACCTCGTCTGCGACCGCCGCGGCCGAGCCTTCCTGCTGCGCATACGCGCGCGTGATCGCCGCGGCCAGCTCGTCGCCCGACTTGCGCACGGGCACCACCCGCAGCGGCAGTGCCCGCGACAGTTCGGCGAGCGCGTGCGGCGGCGTGGTCTCGCCGATCCAGACCTCGATCGCATCGCCGGTCACACCCGAGACCAACAGCTGGTTCTGTCGCGCGTAGCCGTACGGCACGTAGCGGGCTGGGGAGACCTGGCTCATCGGCGTCGGTCCAGATCAGTTGACCGGCATGCCGACCGACTCGCCGCCGGGTGCGCCCAGCGGCGCGATCGGCGACACCCGCATCGGGATCACGATCTCGTTCGGTGCAGTGCGCACGACCGCGGCATCGGCCGGTGCGCCCGGGCGCGCGCCTGACCCCTGGCCCGGGCGTGGCGGCTCCTGTCCGGGCGGGGGACCGTCTCCCGGCGCGGCGGGCGGCACGGCGCGCCACCGTTCGGGCAGCGCGTCGTTGACCGGCGGTGAGACGCTCGGCGGCGCGGAGCCCGGCTGCCCGGGACGCGGCGGCAGCGGGGACAGCACCGGCGGACGGAAGTTGCGCTCCGGGATCAACTCGTGCGGCGTCACCCGCACGTCGCCCTGCAGCTGCCGGATGTAGTCGTAGCGGTCGGCCGTGACCCCATAGGACGCTTCCGCGTTGCGCAGCACGACCGGCCGCAGGAACACCAACAGGTTGGTCTTTACTCGCCTGCGGTTGTCGTAGCGGAACAGGTTGCCGAGGATCGGCACGCGCCCCAGGCCGGGCACCATGCTCACACCCCCCTCGACCCGCTCCTCGATCAGCCCGCCCAGCACCACCACCTGCCCGTCGTCGACCAGCACGTTCGACTCGATCGCCCGCTTGTTGGTGATCAGGCCGGCGGCCAGCGAAGCGTCCTGAACGCTCGATACCTCCTGGAAGATCTGCATCCTGACCGTGCCGCCCTCGGCGACCTGGGGACGCACGCGCAGCGTCGTGCCGACGTCGCGACGCTCGATGGTCTGGAACGGGTTGATCGCACCCGCGCCGCCCGTGTTGGAGAACGAGCCGGTGATGAACGGCACGTTCTGGCCGATGATGATGCGCGCCTCCTCGTTGTCCAGCGTCACCAGATTCGGCGTCGCAAGGATGTTCGCCCCGGCCTCGGTCTCGAGCGCCCGCGCGAGGAACCCCAGGTTGACCGCCGTGCCGAGCTCGGTCGAGCCGAGGATCGGGTTGCTTCGCACCACGCCGATGTTCAGGCCGCGCCCGATCGACAGGATGTTCGCGGTCGCGTCGATGATGTTCGAGCCGCTGCCGCGCGGCGGGAGGTTGGTGCCGCCGATCGCGTTGCTGCCCTGGGACAGGAACTGCCATTGCACGCCGAGCTCCATCGCCCGGTCGGCGCTGATCTCGACGATGAGGGATTCGATGTAGACCTGCGCGCGGCGCGTATCGAGCCGGTCGATCACCGCGCGCAAGTTGCGGTAGACCGGTTCGGGTGCCGTGATGATCAGCGAATTGGTCGCCGGATCCGCCGCGATCACCGCACCGCCGGCGGCGATCGTCGTCACCTGCTGGTTCGACTGACCGAGCGCCGAGGTGGCGGGCGAGGCGCCGCCGGCCGGCCCGCCCAACCCGGTGACCGGGCTGTTCAGGGTGGACGTGTTGCCTCCCAGTCCGCCGACGCCGAACCCCGTACCCGGCCCACCGGGCGCATTTGCGCCGAGCCCGCCCTGAGCGTTCGCACCGGCGCCGGCTTCGGCCACCAGCACGCCGCGCAGCACCTGCACCAGTCGCGTCGCCTCGGCATTGCGCAGGTACACCACACGGATGTTGCCCGTCTCGCTGGAGGGCCGGTCCAGCCGTTCGATCACGCTCTTGGCCAGGCTCATCCGGGCCGGACTGGTCGTGCGCAGCAGGATCGAGTTCAGACGCGTGTCGGCGAGCACCGTGACCCGCTGGCCGGGGTCGGTGGCCGCGCCCGGGGTGCCGCCGGCGCGTGCCGTGTCGTCGAGCAGGCGCGACGCCTGCAGCGCGACGTCGCTCGCGAGCGCATGCCTCATCGCCACCACCTCGACCTCGGTGCCGGACGGGGTGTCGAGCGTCGCGATGATCCGCGCAATCCGCTGCAGATTGGACGCGTAGTCGGTCACCACCAGCTGGTTGGTGTTCGGGTACGCGACGATCGTGTTGTTCGGCGAGATCAGCGGGCGCAGCACCGGAACGACGTTGCTCGCCGACTCGTGGTTCAGGCGGAAGATCTGCGTGACGACCGCCTCGCCGCCCGACCCGCCCGAGCGGCCCACCTGAACCGGTCCGGACTGCAGCTTCGCGTCGGCTTCGGGCACCACTCGGGCGATGGTTCCGGTCTCGACGATCGCGAAGCCCTGCACACGCAGCGCCGACTGCAGCAACTCGTAGGCGACCTGTCGCGACACCGGCCGGGGCGTCTCGAGCGTGATCTTGCCGCGCACGCGGGGATCGATGACGAAGATCCGGTCGAGCAGGTGGCCGAAAGCGCCGACCACCGAGTCGATGTCGGCGTCCTTGAAATTCAGGGAGATCGGCGCCCCGGGCCCGGATCGCGCGTTGGCGCCGGACGCGGCTGGCTGCGCCGCCAGCGGCGCGGTGCCCTGGGCCCACGCAAGGCCGCACGACAGGCCGGTGGCGAGGACCCCGGCCAGGGCAGCGAGGAAGACCCGGCTGGCAGCGCGGCGGGGCGGCTCGAACAGACGCAAGCGTCAGGCTCCTATCTTGATCACGGTCCGCTCGCCCTCGCGCCGGCCGAGCAGACCGAGCAGCGGCAGTAGCCGCGCCCGCTCCGGCTCGTCCACCGTCGCCTGCGCGGTGAATCGCAATCCGTTTCGCGCGTCCCAGGTGCCGCTTCCATCGAGCCGCAGCGGTCCCGAGCGTGTACTCATCGTCACCTGAGCCTGAGCTCCCGCACCGACCATGTCGATACGGTACGCTCCCAGCGGCCGGACCGGCGTGAGCGCAGAGGCCACCTGGGACAGATCGACCGACGCCCGGCCATCGAAGCGGCCCGAGCGCACGGTCACGTTGTCCCAGGACACCTCCAACGCACCGGTGGGGCGGATTGTATTCCACGGCGAGCCCAACCGATCGAGCGCGACCGGCGGCAGGGTGAGCGAGCCAGGGCTCGCGCGCAACTCGCCGGGCCGCCCGGTGAGCAGCACCGGCTGGCGCATGCTGTCGTGCTCGATGCGCGCATCGAGCACCCCCACCAGCAGCGGCAGCGGCGACAGCCGCCAGGAGAACGCTCCGGGCACCACGACGCCCGAGGCGGCGCGCAGTCCCGGGCCGCGGTCGGTGCGAGCGTCGGTCACGTCGACGAGCAGCAGGCGAGCTCGACCCGACCACACCGTCCCCGAGGCATCCGCGAGCCGCATGCGGCCCTGGGTGGCCCGCTCGAGCGCCACGTCGGCGAGGCTCGCCGGCGCCCTCGCGAGCACGACCGCGAGCGCCGCGGCGAGCCCGGCCAGCGCCATCGCCACCCACCAGCCGGCGCCGAGCCCCGGACGCGCGCCGCGCGCACCCCGAGGGGCAGGTCGGGCGGGGGCGGCCACCGGCTCAGGGCCCCGACTTCTGCGCCTCGAGCGTCAGCCGCGCGCTGACCGTCCCGGGCCCCGCATCGCGCTCGATCGCGATGTCCACCGCCCGCAGCCGGGTCTCGCGCAGCGCGCCGTCGAACCAGGCGAGCCACGCGGCGAACGGCACCGCCTTGAAGCGCAGGTCGATCAGGTCGCCGGACAGGGTCAGTTGCGACAGCGAGCCCTTGAGCCCCGCCGCAGCGATCGACGCCTCGAGCTGCGAACGCAGCTGCTGCGGCGAATCGGCACCCTGGGTCGCCTGCCCGGCGAGGCGCCGGACCTCCGCCGACAGCGCATCCATCTGGGCGAGCTGGCCGCGCAGCGCCGGCAGCTCCTTCTCCAGCCGCGCCCGTCCCTGATGAGCGGGCTCGAACGCGACCAGGTACAGCAGCGCGGCCGCAACCACGCCCACGCCGATCCCGAGCACGCGGCGGTCGCGGGGCGTGAGCGACCCCCACCACCGCAGCAGCGACTCGATCACGGAGCGGCGCTCAACCCGCGATCGCCACGGTCGCCGTGGGATCGCGGTCGTTGTCGAAGGTGAGCCGCAGGCCGGCGCGGGCGCACGCCTGTCGCAACTGCTCGCGAGCCGCTCGGCCGTCGACCCGCGCAGCCTGGAACCGCACCCGCAGCCGGCCGTCGCGGTACTCGACGCCGGCGAGCGCGTCCGTTCCCTGGGTGCCGACCGCGGTCGCGAACCGCGCGATCAGAGGCACGAAGTCCTCGGGGCCGCTCTGGCCGCTGCGCGCACGCAGCGCGGCGACCTGACGGTTCATCTGGAGCAGCGGGTCCACCACCACCTGCGCCTGCGGAAAAGCCGCGCGAAAGCTGGCCTCGAGCGCGCGACGGATCCCGTCCTTCTCGCGGGCGAGTTGCGCCCAGTGCAGGTTCAGGCCGACCAGCGACGCGACGACACACAGCGCGGCGAGCGCAGCCGGCAGCCGCCAGGCGCGCGGATCGAACGCGGCGAGCATCCGGCGCCCCGCGGC